>CAXNIC010000274.1:0-6994 GCA_964201945.1 Alphaproteobacteria bacterium | reverse complement strand
CCGTTGTTCTTCGTCGCCGAATCCAGCGCGATCCAGACGCCGGCGATCAGCGAGGGATCGGTCAGGCGGAAATACGAGGCGTCCTGATGCCAGGGCTTGTCGGAGCCGATGCGCGGCGGCTTCACCAGCGCCATCTCCTGGAACAGCACGCGGTCGCGGCCGAGAAGCTGGTCGAGGATGAGATGGAGCCGGCGGTTCATCGCCGCCGCCTTCAGCACGGCCGAGTCCTCGACATAGTCCATGTACTTCCGCACATAGAACTCGCGGGACTCGGGCGGGATCTCCTCGATCTTGAAACCGGCTTCGAGCCAGATCCGGGTCTCGGTCTTGGGCACGCGGTCGGCGGCAAGGTCGGACAGCGCCTGGCGGCACGCCTCGACCGAACGCGCGCCCAGCAACCCCCGGACGACGACATAGCCGTCCCGCCTATAGGCGGCGACCTCGCTCGAAGTGAGTATGCTGCCGCTCATGCGACCTCGCCCCGGCGCTTCAGGAACTCGAGCTTGAGCGGCAGCGGCGATCCGAGCCACAGCGGATACGTGGCATGGTCCTCGTAGTCGTCGCCGGTCAGCGGATGGACCAGCACGGTCAGGCCGGAACGGTTGAGCATCAGCCACGGCACCAGCCGGGGGAACTCGGCGATCGGGAAGGCCACCTGGTACATCGAGACAGGGTGCGGTCCGATCGGGTTGTCGTGCCAGCGCCCGAGCTGAGTCTGGAAGCCGGCGCCGATCTCCTCACGAAGCCGCTCGGCAACGGGCCTGGTCTCGGCGTCGTAATAGACATGGGCGTGGTAGCCCGTGATCGACCGAGGATCGGCAAAGTCGGCGGACATGAGCTAGCGGCTGGCTTCGGGAACGATGCGAGGGGCAATATCATGAAAGCCGAGCCGGCGGGCGATCCAATGAACGCCCGGCGCAGCCACGGCGCCGACGCCGCAGCCGGCAGCGAAGGCGGCCGCAATCACCGGCAGCGTCAAGGCTTCGAGCGGCGAGAAGAGCACCATCACCGTCGCCGTGGATGCCGTCACCGCGCCGGTGCCGAGGCAGGCGAGGCTCTGCATCTCGGCATTGGTCATTTCTGCCTCGTCCGTCGCGGCGTGTGCTGCCGATCCGCTGGCGACCGCGGCGAGGATCGCCACGGCGGCAAACAGAGAGCGCAACCGCGCCTTCACATCGCCACCACTTTACCGGGGTTCATGATGTTGTCGGGATCGAGCGCGTGCTTGATCGAGCGCATCAGGCTGACCGCCTCGCCATGCTCGGCCTGCAGGAAGGCGAGCTTGCCGTAGCCGACGCCATGCTCGCCCGTGCAGGTGCCACCCATGGCGAGCGCACGCGCGACCATGCGGTCGTTATGCGCGGATGCCCGCTTCAGCTCTTCCGGGTTGTCGGGATCGATGACGTAGACCAGATGGAAATTGCCGTCACCGACATGGCCGACCATCGGTGCCAGCAGGCCCGACTCCTCGATGTCCTTCTTGGTTTCGAGGATGCACTCGGCGAGCCGGGAGATCGGCACGCAAACGTCGGTCGGCCAGCCCTTGGCGCCAGGCCTGAGCGCCAGCGCGGAGTAGTAGGCCCGGTGCCTCGCCTCCCACAGCTTGGTGCGGTCTTCCTGGCGGGTCGCCCATTTGAAGTCGGCGCCGCCATGCTCGGCCGAGATCGCCTGCACCGTCTCCGCCTGCTCCTTCACGCCGGCACTGGTGCCGTGGAATTCGAAGAAGAGGGTCGGCGCCACCTTGTAGTCGAGCTTGGAATGGGTGACGCAGGCACCCATCTGCACCTCGTCCAGAAGCTCGATGCGGGCCACGGGCACGCCGGCCTGGATGGTCTGTATCACCGTGTTCACGGCATCGCCGATGCTGGGATAGGCGCAGACCGCCGCCGACATCGCCTCGGGCACGCCGTAGAGCCGGAGCGTCACCTCGGTGATGATGCCGAGCGTCCCTTCCGAGCCGACGAAGAGACGGGTGAGGTCGTAGCCGGCCGCGGATTTGCGGGACCGCCTCGCCGTCTTGATGATACGGCCGTCGGCGACCACGACCGTCAGGGACAGCACGTTCTCGCGCATGGTGCCGTAGCGGACGGCGTTGGTGCCCGATGCGCGGGTCGCCGCCATGCCACCGAGCGACGCATCGGCGCCGGGGTCGATCGGGAAGAACAGGCCGGTGTCGCGGATGTACTCGTTCAGCTGCTTCCGGGTGACGCCCGCCTGCACCTTCACGTCCAGGTCCTCGGTATTCACCTGCAGGACCTTGTTCATCTGGCTGACGTCGATGCAGATGCCGCCATGGAGCGCCGCCACGCCGCCTTCGAGCGACGTGCCGGTGCCAAAGGCGATGACCGGAATCTTGTAGCGGGCACAGACCTTGACGATCTCCGACACCTCCTCGGTCGTATGCGCGAAGGCGACCGCCTCCGGCGCGTGAGGGGTGTGGTAGCTCTCGTCCTTGCCGTGTTGATCGCGGACGGCCATGGCCGTCGACAGGCGGTCGCCGAGCATCTGCTTCAGGATGTCGATCGCCCCCGAACGCAGGGCGGGTTGCGCGGTCATGGCAGCTCCGAGGTCATGCGGTCGGGTGAGCGTAGTCCCCGGGACGGGGGCCGGCAAGGCGACTAGGGGCCTGGCGGCTTGAACTTGGCGAGCAATGCGTCGATGTCGAGCTCGCCCCTGAGGATGCGGTCGAGCCGGCAGCCGCCGAGCCGCATCAGCTTCTTCCATTTGGTCTCATCGGCCTCCGGAAAGGCCTTGGCCAGCGACACCGCGGCGAAGCGGGCGGTCGGCTCGATCGGGAACCCGAGCGGCTTGTCCGAGCGGGCGAAGGATTCGAGCGTGGCACCCTCCATCGGCTTCAGGTCGGCGACGGCGAGGAAGCCCTTGTCGTTCCGGTCCCAGAGCGCGATCGGGCCGCCGGTCTCCACCATCGCCTCGGCCTCGCTGCCGCCGTTGCTGGCGAACAGAATGCGGTCGGCCGACGCATCGAGGGCATCGATGCAGCCGAGCAGCTTGCATTCACCCAGAAGCTTCTGCACCTCGACCCGATCCATCACGTAACGCGCCGCCATATCCCGCCCCGCCTCTTCATTTCGGACGGCGGCGATGGTAGCCCTTGGGCTCGCTCCTGTCTCTGTTTCCAAAGGCCCCGCATGACCAGCGTCCCGACCCTGGACGAGATCCGCCAGACCCGCGCCCTGATCGACCGCCACGTGCTGACGACACCGGTTCATACCTGGCGCGGCCGCGAGATCGGCCAGGCGATGGGCGACACCGAGATCGTGCTCAAGCTCGAGCTGTTCCAGCATACCGGCTCGTTCAAGGCGCGGGGCGCCGTCGCCGTGATGCTGAACCTGCCGAAGGAACAGCTCGCCCGCGGCGTCGTCACCATCTCCGCCGGCAATCACGCCATCGCCACCGCCTATGCGGCCAAGGCGGTCGGCACCTCGGCCAAGGTGGTGATGGCGAAGAACGCCAATGCGACTCGCGTGGCCCGCGCCAAGGCCTATGGCGCCGAGGTCGTGGTCGCCGAGAACGTGGTCGAGGGCTTCGAGCTGGTGAAGAAGATCGAGGCCGACGAGGGGCGGAGCTTCGTCCATCCCTTCGAAGGCCCCTGGACCTCGCGCGGCACCGGCACGCTCGGCCTCGAATTTTCGGAGCAGGCAGGGCCGCTCGATGCGGTGATCGTGCCGATCGGCGGCGGCGGGCTCGCCTCGGGCGTCTCGACCGCGATCAAGCTCTCGCAGCCGAACTGCAAGGTCTATGGCGTCGAGCCGGAGGGCGCCGACGTGATGACGCGCAGTTTCGCGTCGGGCAAGCCCGAGCGGCTGGAGAAGATCCAGACCATCGCGGATTCGCTGGCGCCGCCCTTCACCACGCCGCTCGCCTTCGAGCTCTGCCGGCGCCACATCGACGAGATCGTGCTGCTCGACGACCAGGCGCTCAGGCGCTCGATGGCGCTGCTCTTCCGCGAGATGAAGCTGGCGGTCGAGCCGGCCGGCGCCGCCGCGACCGCGGCCCTCCTCGGTCCGCTCAAGGATCGCCTGAAGGGCAAGCGCGTCGGGCTGATCATCTGCGGCGCCAATATCGGCATCGCCGACTTCGCCGAGGCGGTGCGGCTGGGAGAGGCCGGCTAGGGGTTCACTCGACCTGGAGCGCCAGGTCGATCAGCGGACCGGCCGCGGGGTGGGCGTCGCGGAAATCGGCCAGCGCCGTGTCGATGGCGAGCTGGCGCCAGCGCTTCGCCTGCACAGCCGTCGGCGTCACCACGCGCACGCCCCGGCGCTCGAAGGTCTCGACCATGGCGCGATCGGCGGCGCGCGACGCCTCGGCCGCCCAGACTTCGACCTTGGCGGCGACTTTCTGCAGCACCCGGCGCTGGCTCTGGCTCAGCTGCTCGTAGGTCGAGCGGGCGATGACGATCGGCTCATAGATCATCAGGAGCGGATGGTCTCCCGGCGCAGTCAGGCATTGCGCCTGCTCATGCAGCTTGAGCTGGACCATGGTGTCGCTGGCGGCGGTGGCAACGTCGATCAGGCCCGCCGCAAGCGCGCCGGCGATCTCGGCAGGCGCTATCTCGGCGACCGCAGCCCCCATTTCGGTCGCCATCCGCTCATAATGGCTGTTCGACGCCCGGATGGTCCGGCCGCGGAGATCCTCGGGCTCGAGCACGCACTCGCCGCGCGAGACCAGGCCGCCGGCGACCCAGAGGTCGGCGAGGACGACGACGCCGTCGGCCTCCGCCTGGTCCTGGAGCCGGCGGAGGAACACCGAATCATTGAGGCGCGCGGCATGCGCGTGGGACAGCGCGATGCCCGGCATGAAGGTGAGCTGGAGCGCCGGCTGCTTCAGGCCGCCATAGTGAAAGGGGAGCACGGACAGGTCGAGCTGGCCCTTGCCCATCGCCAGCCATTGCGCGCGCGGCCGCATGAGCTGCGCGCCCGGATACACCTTTACGTCGAGGCCGATTCTCGCCTGCGCCACCTCACGCGCGAACATGCGCATGGCGACGTCGCGGAAGTCGATGCCGTCACCCGGAAACTGGTGCGACGCGCGCAGCGTCTGAGCGTCCGCCGTCGTCGGCAGTGCCAGCGCGAGCCCGACCAGAACGATGCGAAGCCAGCGGCTCAACCCCTCCCCCCTCTCTGGAAAGAGCGCGCGCGAGTTGGAGTATCGCCGAGCGCGCCTCAGCGTCAATCTCGCAGCCGCATGTGTCGAAAGGTTGACGCGATCTTGGCCCTGCGGCGACCATTGGGGATGGCTCTCTGGCACAAGATCCTCGCCGGTGCCGCCGGCTTCGCCGTCGGCGGCCCGATCGGCGCCCTGGTTGCGGGCCTCGCCGCCCGCGCCTACGAGGACGATATCCGCAAGGTGGTCGAGCGGCTGGCGCCCTCGCCCGACCCGACTCGCTCGACCGCCTTCACCGTCGGCGTCATCGCGCTCGGCGCCAAGATGGCGAGCGTCGACGGCGACGTGACCGGCGACGAGATGCGGGCCTTTCGTCAGGTCTTTCACGTCGACGACGCCGAAATGACCCATTTCGAGCGTGTTTTCGAGATGGCGAAGCGCCAGCCGGAGTCCTACGAAGCCTACGCGAAACAGCTTGCCGGGCTGTTCGAGCCGGGTTCGACCGTGCTTGAGGAGCTGATCCACTGCCTGTTCCACATCGCCACGGTGGACGGCGAGCTGAAGCCGAGCGAGCACGCCTATCTCCGGCAGGTCGCCGAGATCTTCGGCTTCGACGAGCGCGGATTCGAGCGGCTTTCGGCGCATCACATGGAGTTCATGAGCTGCGAGCCGTGCCTCCTGCTGGGGGTTCCCGCCGACGCACCGGTGCCGGAGATCAAGGCCGCCTATCGCAAGTTGGTACGCGAGCACCACCCCGACCGGCTGATCGGGCTCGGCATGCCGGAGGAGGCGATTCGGGTCGCGACCGACCGTCTGGCCACCATCACCCAGGCTTATGAGCGGCTTAAGCTCCAGCGCGGCTTTGCTTGAAGTAGACATCCGCGCCGCCAATGCGCCATCATCGGTTGCCAGGGGGGCGCGACGATGGACGCCGAGACGTTCCTGAAGTCGGGCGGCTTCGACAAGTCGCTTGCTTCGATCGAACTGCTGAAGGGGGTGTCGCCGGACGCCTTCAAGCGGATCGAGCAGCGTTGTCTTTGGAAATATCACGCCAAGGGCGCGGTCGTCCTCAACCAGGACGATGACAGCCACGAGGTCCTGTTCGTGCGCTGCGGGCGGGTCCGCGTGGTGCAGTTCACCTCCACGGGGCGCGAGATCGGCTTCGCCGAGATCACCTCGGGTGGTCATGTCGGCGAGATGGCCGCGATCGACGGCGGCCCGCGCTCGGCCAGCGTCATCGCCGTCACCGACACGGTCACGGCGAGCTTGCCGGCCCAGGATTTCCTCCAGCTTCTGCGCGACACCCCGTCGCTCGCCCTCAACCTCCTGAAGGCGATGGCACGGGCCATTCGCGGTACCAACGTCCGCGTCCACGACCTCCGCAGCCTGACCGCCGCCGGGCGCATCGTGCACGAGTTGCTGCGGCTGGCTGGCCGCGGCCGCACCACCGGCAATCTCGGCCGCATCAAGCTGCAGCCAGCACCGACGCAAAGCGAGATCGCCGCCTCGGCCGGAACGACGCGCGAGACCGTCGCCCGGACCCTGGGAGAACTCGAGAAGCGCAAGCTGGTCGCCCGCGGCAGCCGTTCCCTCGAACTGGTCAACATCGAGGGCCTCGAGGACTTCATCGAGGACGACGCACAGGCGGGATAGCCCCCAAGCTTGACGCCCTGTCACCCGGCGCCTATGGGACGGAGTGGGTCAGACGGCTGGACGGCCGCTCGGCGCTTCACCGCGCCGGGAGGAAAGTCCGGACTCCACGGGAATACGGTGCCGGGTAACACCCGGCGGGGGCGACCCCAGGGACAGTGCCACAGAGAACAGACCGCCGGCGCTTGCGCCGGTAAGGGTGAAACGGGGCGGTAAGAGC
>CAXNIC010000273.1:0-7039 GCA_964201945.1 Alphaproteobacteria bacterium | reverse complement strand
CGTCAAAAGGGCGACGCTGCAGGCCTTCGAGCTCGCCGCCGATCCGCGCGCCTTCCCCGAGCACATGGCCGAAGGCTTGGCCCCGTGGCGCACCGGCAAGCTCTATCTGCCGGCCTTCTCGGGCGCGGGAAGCGCCTATGACGATGCCGAGCCGCCACCGCCGGCGACGATCGCGGTCGACATCGGCGGCTACGATGAGACGCTCGGCGCCAGCTACGCCCGGATCGGCGAACGGTCCCGCGCCTGCCATGCGAGCCAGGAGATGGGGCGGGAGTCCGACGCCCCGCCGGCTCCGGTCGCGCTGCACCTGCTGACCAGCCGCGTGCCGACGCCGAATGCCGAGGCGTCGGTCTTCGACGGGCTGCCGCGACGTCTCGGCGACCTCAATGACGGCCTGCCGGCGCTGAAGCGCGCCGATGCGGCGATCGACGAGGCCTTCGCCGCCTTCCCGGACTTCGACGGCGTCGCCGCCGGCGTCCATGCCGCGTTGGCCGCCATCGGCGAGGCGGAGCGGAACCTGAACGGGTTGCTTTCCGGCCCCGCCGGCGATCTCGATCACCGCCTGCAGCTGAAGCGCCGCCAGCTCGCCCGCGCCAGCCGCATCGCGCTCTCGCTGGTGCCGCGGCTGGAGATCCCGGAGCTCGTCGTCCTCGGCGAGCCCATGGAAGTCCGCATGACGGTCTTCCGCGGCGGCCCCCGCATCGCCGTCGCCGCCGAGAACGACATCGTCCGGTTCACGCCCGAGGCGCGCCGGCCGTTCGGAAGCCGTTTCGACCCGCTCGAGCCGGCATCGGCCGTGTCCGCCCTGCTCCGCTACAAGGCCGGCGGCACCACAGTCGAGCAAACGGTCGTGCCGGCCGAGCCGCCGATGCTGGTGCCACCGCTCGCGCTCGATCCGCAGCCGGAGAGGCAGGTGGTCCGAGCCGGAACCAACGAGACGGCGACGCTCTCCGTCTCCGCCCACAACCACGGCACGCGCCGCATCGACACCACGCTCCGCCTGACCGGCGAAGAGACGGGGAGCGCCCCGCTTCACCTGGAACCGGGCGAGATCGCGGAGGTCGCCTTCGCCCTCCCGGCGCTGCCGGTCGGCCTGCATCGCATGTCCGTCACCGCCGATGGCGTCGCCCATGGGCGCGTGTGCATGCACGCCTACGACCATATCGGCCACACCAACTGGATCGAGCCGGCGGCCGTCCGCATCCTGGTCGCCGACGTGGCGCTGCCCGAGCGGGTCCGCATCGGCTATGTCGACGGGGGCGGCGACCGGGTCGCCGACTGGCTCGGCCAGCTCGGCCTCGACGTCACCCCGCTCGATGCCGGCCATCTCGCCAGCGACGATCTCCGGCGCTTCGACACCATCATCGTCGGTATCCGCGCCTTCGGCCAGCGCCCGGACCTGGTCGCCGCCCGCTCCCGCCTGCACACCTTCGTGCGCCAGGGCGGCCATCTCGTCACCCAGTACCATCGCCCCCGGGACGGCTGGGACCCGGTCGGAACGCCGCCAGCGCGGCTGGAGATCGGCCAGCCTTCGGTCCGCTGGCGGGTCTGCGATCCCGACGCGCCCGTCGGCGTCCTCGCGCCGGACCATCCGCTGCTCACATATCCCAACCGCATCGGCCCCGACGACTGGCAGGGCTGGCGGAAGGAGCGCGGCCTCTACTTCGCCTCGGCCTGGGACGAGGCCTATGAGCCGCTGCTGGCGCTCTCCGATCCGGGCGAGGCCCCGCTCGCCGGCGCCCTCCTCTCAGCCCGGATCGGCACCGGCCGGCACACCCATGTCGCCCTCTCGCTGGCGCATCAGATGGACGAACTCGTCCCCGGCGCCTTCCGTCTCTTCGCAAATCTTGCGCAGGGAGCCGGTCCGCGTTGACAAGCGCGCCACCGGGTGGTGCACAATCGCCGCATCTTCCCGACAAGGAGCCGTCGATGGCGCGCGTCACCCGTCGTACCGTCATCCAGGGCGCGCTCGGCGCCGCTGGATCGAGCCTGCTGCCGTGGAACGCCCATGCGCAGGGCAAGCGCGGCGGCGTGCTGATGGTCGCCGCCGACAGCGAGCCTGCCCACTGGAACGGCGCCATCGTCGCCAGTAACGGCGTCTTCTTCGTCTCCAGCAAGGTGCTGGAGACCCTCGCCGACCAGGCTTTCGGCGGCACCGGCATCAAGCCGCTGCTGGCGACGGCATGGACGCCCGCTGCTGACGGCAAGAGCCTGACCTTCCAGCTGCGCTCCGGCGTGAAGTGGCATGACGGCCGCGACTTCACCTCGGCCGACGTCGCCTTCTCGGCGATGGAGGTGTGGAAGAAGCTGCAGAATCTCGGCCGCATCGTCTTCAAGGATCTGGAAGCGGTGGAGACGCCGAACGCCACCACGGCGGTCTTCCGCTTCTCGAAGCCGATCCCGAGCCAGCTCATCGTCAATGCGCTGCCGGCGGTGTCGACGGTGATCCCGAAGCATCTCTACGAAGGCACCGACATCGCCGCCAACCCGGCGAACCTGAAGCCGGTCGGCACCGGCCCCTATATCTTCGCCGAGCAGAAGCGGGGCGAGTTCACCCGCCTCGAGCGCAATCCAAACTACTGGGCGCCGAACCAGCCGCTGGTCGACCGCATCCTCTACCGGGTGATGGCCGACAAGGGCGCGATCGCCGCCGCGCATGAATCCGGCGACATTCACCTCTCCTGCTTCAGCGCGGTCTCGACCCCCGACGCGCTCCGGCTCGGCAAGGTCAAGGGCCTGCAGGTCTCGACCAAGGGCTACGAGGGCATCCTCTACACCGCCACCGTCGAGATCAATCACCGGACCAAGCAGCTCGCCGACCTCCGCGTCAGGAAGGCGATCCGCCATGCGATCGATGCCCGCCTGCTGCTGGACACGGTCTTCAACGGCTTCGGCGCGATCGCGACCGGACCGGTCCCGGCAACCGGAGCGCCGTTCTACACCACGGACGTGCCGCAATACGCCTTCGATCCGCTGAGGGCCGAGGCGCTGCTGGACGAGGCCGGGTTCCGCCGCGGCGCCGACGGCAACCGCTTCGCGCTCCGCATCCTGCCGGCGCCATTCTTCGAGCAGACGCGGCTGACCGGCGACTACCTGCGCCAGGCGCTCCGCCGCATCGGCATCGATGCGCAGATCCAGACCAACGACACCCCCGGCCACTTCGCCAAGGTCTACAAGGACCACCAGTTCGACCTGGCGATCGCGGCGCTGGTCTACCGCAACGATCCGGCGATCTCGACCACCGTGCTCTATCGCTCGGGCACGCCGGCCGGCATCCCCTTCGCCAACCAGTACGGCTATGCAGACCCGGAGATGGACAAGCTGATCGACCAGGCGGCGAGCGAGATCAACGGCCAGGAACGCATCAAGCTCTACGTCGCCTTCCAGAAGAAGGTGATGACCGACCTGCCGATCCTGCCGCTGATCGACTTCCCGTTCCTCTCGGTCGTTTCCGAGAAAGTCGTCGATCACCACAACACGCCGCGCTGGCCCGTCTCTTCCTGGCCGGATGTCGGTCTCGCCTGACCGGGGCAGGCGCGCTGCCGGCGCCGTAGCCGGCCGCGCCTTCGTCCTCATCCGGCGTCGGCTGGCCCAGGCGCTGCCGATCATCGTCCTGGTCCTGGTCGGCAACTTCGTCCTGATGAAGCTGGCGCCGGGTGACGCCGTCGATGCCTATTTCGCTTCGATCGGCGGTGGCGATGCCGGCGTCATCGCCCAGCTTCGTGCCGAATACGGCCTCGACCAATCTGCTCTCGCCCAGCTCGGGCTCTATCTTTGGAAGACCGCCCAGCTCGATCTCGGCAAGTCCCTCCTTCATGGCCAGCCGGTGCTGACGCTGATCCTGGAGCGCATGCCGAACACGCTGCTGCTGATGCTGAGCGGCGTCAGCCTCGCCTTCGGCCTCGGCGTCATCCTCGGCGTCGCCGCGGCCAGGCGCGCCGGCACGCCCGCCGATACCGCTATCGTCACCCTCGGCCTGATCATCTACGCGACGCCGGGATTCTGGCTCGGCCTGATGCTGATCGTCGTCTTCGCGGTCAAGCTCGCCTGGCTGCCGGTCTCCGGCATCGAGACCATCGCCTCCCAAATGACCGGCTTCGAGCGCGTGCTCGACATCGCCCGCCACCTGGTGCTGCCGACGGTCTCGCTCGCCCTCGTCTATGTTGCCATCTACATGCGCCTGATGCGGGCCGGCATGCTCGAGGTCTACGGCCTCGACTTCGTGCGCACCGCGCGCGCCAAGGGGCTGACCGCCGATCGCATCGACTTCCGCCACGTGCTGCCGAACGCGCTCCTGCCGATGGTGACCATGCTCGGGCTCCAGTTCGGCACGCTGCTCGGCGGCAGCGTCGTCATCGAGAGCGTCTTCTCGATCCCCGGCATCGGCCGGCTCGCCTTCGAATCCGTGGTCAACCGCGACCTCAACACGCTCCTCGGCATCGTCTTCATGAGCGCGCTGCTGGTGATCGCGGTCAACCTGATCGTCGACCTGCTCTATGCCCATCTCGATCCCAGGATCGAGAGCGCATGATCCAGCGCAGCTTCGCCGAGCGTTTCCGGACCAACCGCGGCGCGCTGGCGGGCACGGCGCTGCTTCTCCTCGTCGTCCTCGCCGCAGCCGCCGCTCCGCTTCTCTTCCCTGGAGACCCGCTGGACATCGTCGGCCGGCCGCTGCTCGAGCCCTTCACCGACCCGCGATTTCCGCTGGGCACCGATCGCCTCGGCCGCGACATCCTGGCCGGCCTCGCCCATGGCGCCCGCGCCTCGCTGCTGGTCGGCCTGGTCGCTGCCTTCGGCGCCATCCTCATCGGCATCCTGGTCGGCGCGGTCGCGGGATATTTCGGCGGCTGGACCGACGAGGTGCTGATGCGCCTGACCGAGACCTTCCAGACCGTGCCGGGCTTCATCCTGGCGCTGGCGCTGATCGCGGTGATGGGGCCTGGCATCGTCTCGGTCGCCATCGCCATCGCGCTGGTCTCCTGGACCGGCCCCGCCCGCATCACCCGGGCCGAGTTCCTGACCTTGCGCCAGCGCGAGTTCGTCTCCGCCGCCCGAATCCTCGGGCTCGGCCACACCCACATCATCTTCCGCGAGATCCTGCCGAACGCGCTGGCGCCGATCATCGTGCTCGGCAGCGTCATCGTCGCGGCGGCGATCCTGATCGAGTCGGCCCTCTCGTATCTGGGCCTGAGCGATCCCAACCGGATCACCTGGGGCCAGATGATCGCCGGCGGCCGCCCGGTCTTCCGCACCGCCTGGTTCGTCTCCGCCATCCCCGGCCTCGCCATCCTGCTGACGGTGCTCTCCGTCAGCCTGGTCGGCGAAGGCCTGACCGACGCCGCCAACCCCCGCACCGGGCGGAAATAGGCCTGTCCTCCATGTGGGGGATGCCGGCTTCGCCGGACACAGGCGACCCTGCGCTGTCGCTTCGGAAGGTCCCTCCGGCCGCCCACCCGGCCATCGCGGCCCTGCCGGCGATCCCCAGGGGATGAGACTCTCCTCACGTGGGGAAACTAGGACCCCTTCGCCTGGACCCCAGGCGGAGGGGTTCATTTCCGCTCTCTCCTGGGCTTGCCTTCAGCGCCTGTGGATAAAGCCGATTCCGTCGCAGCGAGCGGTTGCGTTCGCAAAATGTTCTTGATATGGGAACGCCCATGTCCGGCCACATCCGTATCCGCGGTGCCCGCGAGCACAACCTCAAGAACGTCGACCTGGACCTGCCCCGGAACGAGCTGGTGGTCATCACCGGCCTCTCCGGCTCAGGCAAGTCGTCCCTCGCCTTCGACACCATCTATGCCGAGGGCCAGCGCCGCTACGTCGAGAGCCTGTCGGCCTATGCGCGCCAGTTCCTGGAGCTGATGGGGAAGCCCGACGTCGACCTGATCGAGGGCCTGTCGCCGGCCATCTCGATCGAGCAGAAGACCACGTCGAAGAACCCGCGCTCGACCGTCGGCACGGTGACGGAGATCCACGACTATCTCCGCCTGCTCTACGCCCGCGTCGGCATCCCCTACTCGCCGGCGACCGGGCTTCCGATCGAGAGCCAGACCGTCACCCAGATGGTCGACCGGGTGATGGCGATGCCGGAAGGCACCCGCCTCTATCTGCTGGCGCCGATCGCCCGCGGCCGCAAGGGCGAGTACCGGAAGGAACTGCAGGACCTGCAGAAGAAGGGGTTCCAGCGGGTCAAGGTCGACGGCAAGCTCTACGACATCGGCGAGGTGCCGGCGCTCAACAAGAAGCTGAAGCACGACATCGAGGTAGTGGTCGACCGCCTGGTGGTGCGCGCCGACCTCGGCAACCGGCTCGCCGACTCGATGGAGACCGCGGTCACGCTGGGCGAAGGCCTGGTCTTCGCCGAGAACGCCGATGGCGGCGAGCGCACGATCTTCTCCTCCAAGTTCGCCTGCCCGGTCTCGGGCTTCACCATCGACGAGATCGAGCCCCGGCTCTTCTCCTTCAACAATCCCTTCGGCGCCTGCCCGGCCTGCGACGGGCTCGGCACCAAGATGTACTTCGATCCCGGCATGATCGTGCCGGATGATCGCCTGGGCCTGCGCGAAGGCGCGGTCGCGCCCTGGGCCAACTCATCCTCGAAGTACTACGACCAGACGCTGGAATCGCTGGCGAAGCACTTCAAGATCTCGACCGCCACGCCCTGGCGCCAGCTTCCCGAGAAGGTCAGGAAGGCGATCCTGCACGGCACCGGCGAGGAACCGGTAAGCATGACCTTCAACGACGGGCTCCGCAGCTACACCACGACCAAGCCTTTCGAGGGCATCATCCCGAACATGGAACGGCGCTGGAAGGAGACCGACAGCACCTGGGTCCGGGAAGAGCTGCAGCGCTACCAGGCGTCCTCGACCTGCGAGGTCTGCGCGGGCCATCGCCTGAAGCCGGAAGCGCTGGCGGTGAAGATCGGCGGCAAGCACATCGGCGAGACCGCGCTGATGTCGATCACCGTCGCCGCCGAATGGTTCAAGGCGCTGTCGAAGAAGATGAAGCCGCAGCAGCAGGAGATCGCCGCCCGCATCCTGAA
>CAXNIC010000272.1:0-7054 GCA_964201945.1 Alphaproteobacteria bacterium | reverse complement strand
GTTCTCGTCGCCGTCGATATCTCAGCTCAGATGGAGCGTGAGCGCGACCTGCTTCAATCCGCGAGGCTGCTTCGTGGAACCCTCGATGTCGTAAAGATCGGCATTGCCGCCTTCGCTGCCGACGGCACCGTCATCGCTTGGAGCCAGCGCTTCGTCGAGGCGCTCGGGCTCGAGGAGGGGACGCCGAATGCGGAGACGACGGTCGAAGGATTCATCGGCACGCTGGCCCATCGCGGCGACCTCGGCGCCGGCGCCCCTTGGGATCTCGCTGGCCGGGTGGTCGCCCGTGCTGCCGAGGGACGCGGTCTTGAAATCGACTTGGCTCTGCCCGGCGGGCGTCGGGCAAAGCTCCTATGGCACGGCGTTGTCGGTGGAGGAACGATCCTCTGTGCGCAACCGGGCACACCCACCATCGCCTGAAGGCTAGGCGACCATCCGTGGTAGGGCGGGGCGCCGCTGTGACATCCGCGCGCCGGTTTCGATCTCGCGGGCGACGGCACGTTTGAGGTCACCCTCGAGTTCATCGAATGCGGCCTGTGCCAGGAGCAGATCCAAGGGGTCGTCGGACTTGATCGCTCGCGCGAGGTAGCGCGCCACGTCCGAATTGCGCCCGACCACGAGGTCAACCGCATCCAAGAGTATCTCGCTCGCTGACCGCTTCATTCCTGCGCCCGAATGGGCATCCCCCGATGACCGATCAATCGCATTTAATTTATCTTTCGCGAAAATCCTCAAGTCAATCCTGAAGGTTCGTCCATCCGCCGAATTCGCGGGTGAGCGGGTGCGGCTCCCCGTCGACGGAGCCCCGTCCCTAGCGGCGGGCGGCGATGCGGCGGGTGAGGTCGGCGGTGCTGCTCTCGACCTGGCGGGCGACGGCGCGCTTGAGGTCGGCGTCCAGCTCCTCGAAGGCGGCCTGGGCCAGCAGGGGGTCGAGGGCGTCGTCGGACTTGATCGCCTTCCCCAGATAGCGCGCGACGTCGGAATTGCGCCCGACCACCAAGTCGATCGCTTCCAACAGCACCTCGCTCGGTGAGCGCTTCATCCCCTGCCCCAAAGGGCCCCCCGTTTGCGCGACGCCATCGACCTTAAACGGCCGCTTCGATCATTTAGACAGTATTTAATGTATCTTTTATGAGAGAGCGGCCGTCAACCTAAAATTCGCATGTGCCAACGGATGAGGCAGGACGGGCCTGCAGCCTTCGCCGGCGGCGCCGGACCTGCTATTTCTCGCGGGCTCGGAGGCAGAAATGGCACGAATCGATCCCCGCAACCGGACCCGATACTGGGATGACCCGCGCGTCGCCGGCCTGAGCTGCCTCCACGCCGATTTCACCACCCATGATTACGCCCCGCACGCGCATGACGGCTTCGTCATTGCGGTCACGGAGGAGGGCGGGGCGGAGTTCACCAGTCGGGGCGAGGTTGCCGAGGCGACGCCCGCGGTTTTGCTGGTCTTCAACCCCGACGAACCGCATTCCGGCCGTATGGGACGGAGCCGGCGCTGGCGCTATCGTTCGCTCTACCTGGCGGAGGCCGCGATCGCCGAAGTCGCCGATCTGCTCGGCGTTCCGGCGGTTCCGCACTTCACCCGCAACCGGGTCTCCGATCCCGATCTCATCGGCGCCTTCATCGATCTGCACCAGGCACTCGACCGGGGCGAGGATCCGCTCCGCCAACGCGAGCTGCTGGCCGGGAGCTTTGGCCGGCTGTTCCGCCGCCATGGCAGCGGCCCGCGCATCGAGGCGGTGACAAAGACCCCGTCGCGGTTCGCTTGCGTGGCCGAGATGATGCGGGACCGCTTCGCCGCCAACCTCACTTTGGAGGAGATGGCGGCAGCCGCCGAGCTGACCCCGTTCCAGCTGATTGCCTTGTTCAAGCGCGAGACCGGCCTCACGCCGCATGCCTATCTGGTACAGCTTCGCCTGCAGGCGGCGATGCGGGCGCTCAAGGCCGGCGTGCCGATCGCCGAGGCCGCGACCGCGGCGGGCTTTTACGACCAGAGCGCGTTCACCCGGCACCTGAAGCAGTCCTTCGGGGTGACGCCGTTGCAGTTCGCCCGCGCCGGCTTCAATTTCCGCCAATAGCGCCGCAAGGCCTTCGGGCATGCTTGCCGTATGTCCCGCTATTTCTGCCATGAGCACCCCGAGACCCTGAGCCTCAAGACCGAGGTGCTCGACGCCCGTCCAGGCCGCGTCAGGCTCGTCCAGACGCCGTTCTATCCAGGCGGCGGCGGCCAGCTCGCCGATCGCGGCAGCCTCCGCTGGAGCAGCGGCGAAGTGGCGGTCTCGGGCTTCGACTATGCCGAAGGACATCTCTGGCATCTGCTGGCCGAGCCGGTCGAGATCGCAGGCCCCGTCGCGCTCACCGTCGACCCTGCCTTCCGTCAGCTCATGCGCGAGCTGCACACCGATCTTCACATCATCAACGCGCTCGCCTTCCAGGGCTTCGACGGCGCGCTGGTGACCGGCGCCCAGATGAACGAGGACGGCACCGCCCGCCTCGATCTCGACCTGCCCGGCGCCGACAATGATCGCCTGCGTGCCATGGAGGCGGCGATCAACGACGCGATCCGCCAGGACCTCGCCGTCACCGACGCCTATGTGCCGCTGGAGACAGCGCAGGCCGAGAAAGGTTTGCTGCGTTCGCGCTCGGTGGCGCCGCCGCCGACGTCGGACGGCATGGTGCGGGTGATCGAGATCGCCGGCCTCGACCGCCAGGCCTGCGGCGGCACCCACCTGTCGTCGACCGGCGGCTCGCGGCCTGTCCGCATCCTCAAGATCGAGAACAAGGGCCGCCACAACCGCCGCATCCGCATCGGCCTGGCCGGCGGGTGACGGCGATGCAGCCATCGTTCGCCGGCAAGGTCGCGCTGGTCACCGGCGCTACCTCCGGCATCGGTCGGGCGACGGCGCTGGCCTTCGCTCGTCGCGGCGCCTCGGTCGTGCTGGTGGGTCGCGACGAGACGCGGGGCGCGGAAGCCGCTGCCGACTGCGCCGCGACCGGCGCGCGGGCCGTCTTCTTCCGAGCCGACGTCGCCCGGCCCGACGCGATGCGGGCGGCGGTCGCCTTCGCCGTCGAGAAGTTCGGCGGCCTCGACATCGCCTTCAACAATGCCGGCCATCAGGAGAAGCGGGCGCCCTTGGCCGAACAGCCGGACGAGGTCTTCGACGTCGTGATCGACACCAACCTCCGGGCGCTGTTCCAGGCGATGAAGGCGGAGATCCAGGCGATGCTGGCCGGCGGCCGGGGCGGCGTCATCGTCAACAACGCCTCGGTCAGCGGCGTGCGCAATCCCAATCCAGGTCTCTCGCTCTATTCCGCCTCAAAGGCGGCGGCGCTGTCGCTGACCCGCTCGGCGGCGATGGAGTACGCGCCGCTCGGCATCCGCATCAACGCGGTCTCGCCCGGCCGCGTGGTCACGCCGATGATGCTGGGATCGGGCATCGCCGACATGGCGGCGGTCGCTGCCGGCCTGCCGATCCGCCGCATGGGGACGCCGGAAGAGGTGGCGGAGGCGGTGACGTGGCTCGCCTCTGATGCGGCCTCCTTAGTGGTCGGGCATAATCTCTGCACCGACGGAGGCTTCCTGGCCGCCTGACCCAAGGCCATATTTGTTCGGGAAGTTTACAAGGTTGACAATTTTCTGAGCGGATGCCAGAAGAGGCACGCGTCAACCGAAAGCGCCCGAGCCATGACCGCTGTCAGCGAAGCGACCCGCCTCCGCATCCGTTCTCTCGGCGTCCTCGGCGCGGAGGTCACGGGCGGCGTGCTCGATCCCCTGGCGCCGGCCGACGAGGCGACGCTCAAGCAGGCGATCCGCGATCATCTGGTGGTACGCCTTCGCGGTTACACGCTGGACGACCTGCAGTTCACCCGGATGGCCGAGCGCCTGGGCGAGCTTCAGGGATCCCCCGACTACGCCAAGTCGCGCAAGGTCTATACGGCGGAGTCGCCGATGATGACCATCATCTCAAACGTCAAGGAGAACGGCGAGGCCATCGGCGAGCACGGCGACGGCGAACTCAACTGGCACACGGATCTCGCCTTCACCGACTATCCCTCCGAATACACCATGCTGATGGCGCGCGAGGTTCCGCCGAGCGGCGGCAACACCTGGTTCGCCAACATGTATGCGGCCTATGAGGCGATGCCGGAAGACCTGAAGCAGCGGGTCGCCAAGCTGAAGATGAAGCATCAGGCGAGCCACAACGCCCAGGGCGGCACGCGGCCGGGATACAAGGACATCGAGACCAACGACGTGCGCGAGATGCCCGGTCCGATCCACCCGATCGTGCGCACGCATCCGGTGAGCGGACGGAAGGCGCTGTTCCTCGGCCGCCGCTTCGGCGCCTACATACCAGGCCTGCCGCTGGCGAAGAGCGAGGCGCTCTGCGACGAGCTCTGGACCTATGCCGCCAGGCCTGAGAACACCTGGGGCCAGGAATGGCAGGTCGGCGACCTGATCATCTGGGACAACCGCTGCACCATGCACCGCCGCGATGCCTTCACCGGCCTCGGCCGCCGGCGCATGCACCGGCTCTGCACCCGCGGCACCCGCCCGGAATAAGCGAAAGCCGCTGATTCGGGGGCGATCCGCGAGTCCGCCGGTGGCGAGCCGGCGGCGCTCGTGCTAGAGGAGGGGCACCGGTTTCGCTGCTCCGCCGTGTCGGCGGCGGTCACCGGTCCGAGAGCCGAAACCCGATCGCCGGATGACAACCGTCTCTCCCATCGACCTGCCGCAAGCTGAGGGACGTGGCCGTTCGAAGCTGAGCGACGTCGTCTACGGTCAGATCCTCCGCCTGATCGCGCGGGGCGAGTATCCGCGCCACTGCAAGCTGCCGACCGAGAACGAGCTGGGGACGCGCTTCGGTGTCTCCCGTCCGGTGATCCGCGAAGCGCTGGCGCGGCTTCGCGACGAGGGCGTGGTCCGTTCCCAGCAGGGGTCCGGAACCTTCGTCGAGCGTGGACCTGAGGCGGGGTCGCTGGTCTACCCGCCGGTTCGCAGCGTCGCCGACATGCAATGGGTCTATGAGTTCCGCATCGTCGTCGAGGGCCAGTCGGCCTATATGGCGGCTGAGCGGCACACCAAGGAGACGCTGGCCGACATCGAGAAGTCGCTGGCCGAGGCCGAGACGATGATCGCTGCCGCCGAGTCAGCGGCCGCCCATATCGGCGCCGACCTCAACTTCGCCTTCCACCGGGCGGTGGCGCGCGCGACCCACAACCCGTACTTCGTCACCACGCTGGAAGCGATCCCGAACCTGATCGGCGGCGGGCGCATCGCCGTCCGCAACAACGGCCTCGACGATCCGATCCAGCGGCTGCGTTCGGTCTGGCTCGAGCACGAGAGCATCTACCGCGCCATCGCCGCCAGGGACGGATCCAGGGCCAGGGCCGAGATGGAAGCCCATATCGGCAATGCGCGTCAGTACATCTTCCAGCGGCAGGACATCGGCTGAGCCCGCCCCAGGCGCTGAATAGTTTGTCGTTTGTATTGACAAATTTGTCAAAGTCCCGGAAAGAAGGCAGGAATTGAGGGGATAACCCCTTAGGACCGGGATTTTCGGGAGGAAATCAATGCGCAGACTGACCTTGTCGCTGCTCGGCTCGCTCGCCGTCGCGGCTCTCATCGGCTCGACCCCGGCCTTCGCCCAGGCGAAGGCCGACAAGCTGGTCATCATGAGCCACGCCGTCCACAAGGGCGCGGTGACCGGCGAGAAGGGCGGCGACAGCTCCGCCGAATGGTCGAAGAAGAACGGCGTCGGCACCGAATGGCTGACCTTCGGCGTCGAGGCGGTGCATGAGCGGGTTTACCGCGAGGCCAGCCTCTCCAGCGGGACGGTCGATATCGCCTTCATCCTCGAGCGCTATTCCGGCCCGCAGGTGGCGCGTCTGTTCGAGGACCTCGGCGAATACCAGAAGCGGGACGGAATCGAGGACTTCGAGGAAATCTCGTCCGGCATGCGCACGGCGCACACCCACAAGGGCAAGCTGATCGCGATCCCGTTCCGGCACGCGACCCACGGGCTTCTCTACAACCAGGTCTACTTCAAGGAGCGCGGCGTCGATGCGCCGCCGAAGACCATGGAGGCGCTGCTCGAGCTCGCCGAGAAGCTGAACTACACGCGGGCCGACGGCACCGTGGTCCATGGCTACATCACCAGCTTCGACGACCCGTCCGGCGTCGTCGACCTGATGCGCGCCTTCGGCGGCGACTTCATCACGTCGGACTACAAGTTCGTCGCCGACAGCCCCGGTTCGATCAAGGTGGTGACGCTGCTCCGCAACTTCTTCCAGAAGGGCATCCTTCCGAAGAACGTCTTCACCTTCAAAACCGAAGAAGTCATCACCATGATGCAGCAGGGGCGGGCGGCGATGACCAACCAGCCCTTCGGTCGCTTCTTCAACTACAACGACGCCAAGCAGAGCAAGTTTCCGGGCGAGTTCAAGGTGACCACCATCCCGTCCGCGGGCGGCGGCATCGCGCCGGCCAAGACCTCGGTCTGGGGCATGGCGATCCCGGCGAACTCCAAGAACAAGCAGCTCGCCTGGACCCTGATCAAGGAGCTGTCGTCGAAGAAGGCGACGATCGCCCAGGCGATCAACGGCAACGGCCCGGTGCGCGTCTCGACCTACAAGGACGAGGGCGTGCGGAAGCTGGTGCCCTATGCCGATGACGAGGCCGCGGTGCTGCAGAACGCCCGGTCGACCGTTCCCGGCTTCGAGAACACCCAGAAGGCCATGGACTTCTTCATGGAGGAGATCCAGCAGGCGATGCTCGGCACCAAGACGCCGGAGCAGGCGATGGCCGACCTGAAGAAGCGGGTCGAGCCGCTGCTGCCGAAGTAACCCGAAAGCGGCTACGCTTTCCGGCGGGCGCCTTAAGCGCCCGCCGGTTTCGTCTTGGCTCCCTCCGTCACGAAGGCATCGCGGCATGTGGACCCTGCGTCCCGTCCACTACCTGATGGTCGCGCCGGTCCATCTGCTGCTGCTGGCATTCATCTTCGTGCCCGCCCTCTATGTCGGCTGGCTCAGCCTGACGCATTCGACCTTC
>CAXNIC010000271.1:0-7062 GCA_964201945.1 Alphaproteobacteria bacterium | reverse complement strand
GCGTCCGCGCTCGGCCGGCAACAGGTCTTTCAGCAACCGCCATTCCGCTTCGCTCAGATCGCCTCGGCTCACGAATCCCTCCTCCAAGAGGAATCCTTGAATCAAGGTTCGAGTCACACGTCAATCACTTTGTAAACACCGCCTAGTCCCTCCTGAACAGGAAAAGCAGGCCGTCCACAGCCTTGCCGCCCTGCCGCCTCAGCTCCGCCCGGTCGCTTGCGACTTCGATCCAGCCCCGCGCCGATGCCAGCCGGCGGAGATGATCGCCGGCATGAGCGTAGCGAAGGTCACCGGTGAGCCTGAACCGGTCGCCGTCGGTCAGCTCCTCGACCGAGAAGAGGATCGCGCCGCCGCTCGCAAGCGCACGGTCGATCGCCTCGAAGGCCGGGCCGAGATCGCCGAGATAGTTCAGGACGTCGGCGGCGACGACGAGATCGAACCGCTCGCCGAACGCCATCGACTCGATGTCGCTCTCGACCAGGTCGGCGTAGAGGCCGCGCTTCCGTGCCTCGGCGAGCATCGCGGGCGAGAGGTCGAGGCCCACCATTCGGCGAGCTTGCCCCGCCAGGACGACACCGGCCAGACCGGTGCCGCAGCCGAGGTCGAGCACCGACAGGCTCTTCGCCTCGGGCCTCAGATGCCGGACCGCCATCTCCGCCAGCATCTCCGGCGTGCAGTAGCCGAGTCGTCCGAGATCGCGATCGAAGTGGCCGGCATATTTATCGAAGACGTCGCGGACATAGGCGGGTGGAGGCCGGCTCGGATCGCCTTCGATGCTGGCCAGAATGAAGCGAGCCTCGTCGGAGGTGGGGTCGACGGCGAGCGCGGCACGACAGGCGCCCGCGGCGGCCTCCAGCCGGCCTAGCCGGCGCGCCGCATGCGCATGCGCGGTCCAGGCGATGGCGTCCTTGCGATCGAGGGCACAGGCGCGTGCCGCCGCGGCCAGGCCCGGCCCCGCCCGGTCGAGGCCGATCTCGGCGGTTGCGAGGTTGCGGAACGCGAGCTGGTCGGATGGGCGCCCGGCGAGCGCCCGCCGGAAGGCTGCCGCCGCCGGCCCGATATGGCCGAGCGCGGCAAGGACGGCGCCGTAGCTGAGATGGAAATTGGCGGCGTGGGGAGCGAGACGAAGGGCGGTCTCGATCTGCGGCAAGGCATCGCCCGACCGGCCCTGCTGGTGCAGCAGGAGCCCGAGCATATGGTGGGAATCGGGGAGCGCGTCGGCCCTGAGCGACTGCCGATAAAGGCGCTCGGCCTCTTCGAGACGGCCACCCTGATGCAGGCTAAACGCTTGATTTAACAAGTCGCGGGCGCGGGTTATCCCCAGGCTGCGGGAGACGCTTGCAGTTGGGCGGGAATCGCGCTTTGATTTCATAAAATTTAACCTAAATTATCCGTCACTATCGTCGTCTCCAGGGCAGACCCAATGTACACAGAAGACGATCTCAACACCGTGCTCGCCGACATCGATCGGACCCTGAACAGCACCAGCGCCTGGCTGACGCCGCGGTCCCGCGCCAGCCTGCTGACGGCTCGTGAGGTCATCGAACGTGTGCTGGATCGTCGCCGCTTGCCGTGGCCGCCCTTGGCCATGGACCCTGCTCCGGGACAGATAGAGGCGGCCGACTGACGCGCGTCAGACGTCGATGCTGACGCCGCCGTCGCGCTTGCGCTGAGGCTGGGCCCGGCCGGTCTCGCCCGCCTTCTCTTCCGCCCCCTCGGCTGCGCCGCGCTTTTCCTCGGACTTCTTTCCGTCGGCTTCGCGTCCCCGGCTTGGGCCGGCGATGGCGCGCTGGGTCTGTGCGGCGATGGGGCGCGTCTGCGAGACCTGGACGACTTCAGGCTTCGGCTGAACGACCTGCTGCGGCTGCGCCTGCGGCAGGTGAGCGAGAGGAGGAATCACCAAGCCCATAGGGGCAAAGTGGACCTCGCGATTCTCCCCGTCAAGGCGACTTGACATCCGGGGGAGCCTGCCCATCTCAACGGTGTCGGACGCCGCCTAGCGGGTCCGGCGAGTTTCAACCCCGCGGTATCCGGCCACGAGGCGGATCCCGCTCCCAAGTTGCTCAAAGGAGAACTCGGATATGTCCACCTTCGATCTCACCCCCCTGTTCCGCTCCACCGTCGGCTTCGACCGGATGATGTCGCTGCTCGATGCGGCTGGCCGCTCGGATGAGCAGGCCTATCCTCCGTACAACATCGAGAAGGTCGGCGAGGACGCCTACCGCATCACCATGGCGGTCGCCGGCTTCGGCGAGGACGACCTGACGATCACCGCGCAGGGCAACGCCCTCCTGATCGCGGGCAAGCAGAAGCGCGAGGAGAAGAAGTCGGAGTACCTCTACCGGGGTATCGCCGGCCGCGCCTTCGAGCGTCGCTTCCAGCTCGCCGACCACATCAAGGTGACCGGCGCGGAGCTCGCGAACGGCGTCCTGCATGTGGATCTCGTCCGCGAGGTTCCCGAGGCGATGAAGCCGCGCACGATCAAGGTCGGCTCGGCGGCGCCGAAGCAGATCCTCGAGTCCAAGGCCGCCTAATCGGCTGCAAGACACAGAGGTAGAAATCGAGGGCCGCCCCTTGAAGGGGCGGCCCTTTTGTTTTCGAGGGCTCAGTCCGCGGCGGCTTGCGAGGGCGCGTTTGCGGGCTCGGGCGGGGCCGGGACCACCAGCTCCACCCGCTCGTCATGCAGTGCATCGAGACTCGAGCGATGGCCGATGCTGACGATGGCGACGTCGGGAAGGCGCTTCCGGAGGAGCAGGTAGAGATCGCGCTCGCTGTCCTCGTCGAGCGCCGAGGTGCTCTCGTCGAGGAAGATGAAGTCCGGCTCGTTCAGCAGGCAGCGCGCGATGGCGAGACGCTGCTGCTCGCCGCCTGAGAGAAACAGCTGCCAGTTCTCGTCGCGGTCGAGCTGGCCGACGAGCTTCGGCAGGCCGCATTCGCCGAGGAGCTTGTCCAGCGTCTCGTCGTCGGCCTCGATGTTGCCGGGGAACAGCATCACCGAGCGGAGGGAGCCGACCGGCATATACGGCTTCTGCGACAGGAACAGCAGCCGCTTCCCCTGCGGGAAGCCGATGCGGCCGCGGCCGTAGGGCCAGATGTCGGCGATGGTCTTGAACAGGCTCGACTTGCCTGATCCGGTCGGCCCGGTGATGAGAACCGACTTCTTCGGCGGGAAAGTCAGGTTGATGTTCTCGAACAGCCGCTTCTCACCCGGAAGCGCGATCGTGAGCTGGTCGAGGACGAGCTCTTCCTTGTCCGTTTCCTCGCGTTTGACCTTGGACTCCTGAGCCGCCGTATCGACGTCGGCAAGCGCCTGGCTGAAACCCGTCAGCCGCTGGACGACGGCGTTCCATTCGGCGATCAGATAGAAGGAGTCGACCAGGAACGAGAGCGCGCTCTGCACCTGGGCGAAGGCGGAGGCGATCTGCATCAGGCCGCCGAGCTGGATCTCCTTGGCGAAGAAGCGCGGCGCCGCCACCACCAGCGGGAAGATGATCGCGATCTGATTGTAGGCGGAGGTGAACCAGGTCAGGTTCTTCCGCTGGTACATGACCTGCCGGTAGTTCTTGACCACCTCGTCGAATGCACCGGAGAGGGAAGCCCGCTCCGCTTCTTCGCCTTTCCAGAGCGCCACCGACTCGGCGTTCTCGCGCAGCCGCGCCATGCGGTAGCGGAAGTCGGCCTCGACGCGCTGCTGGCTGAAATTGAGCGGCACCAGCGGGGCGCCGATCTTCGCGGTCAGAAAGCTCCCGATCAGCGCATAGATCAGCGCCGCCCAGCAGAGATAACCCGGAATCGAGAGCGTATCGCCGCCCGGCAGCGGAATTCTGAGGACTCCCGAGAGCGTCCACAGGATGGTGACGAAGGAGGCCAGCGTCACCACCGCGTTCATCAGCCCGATGCCGAGCGTCATGGTCTTCTCGACGAAGAGATGGATGTCCTCGCCGATGCGCTGGTCGGGGTTGTCCATCTCCCCGTTGGAGACCTGCAGGCGATAGAAGCGCTGCTCACCGAGCCAGACGCCGAGATATTTCCGCGTGAGCCAGCGGCGCCAGCGGATCTGCAGCATCTGGTTCAGGAACAGCTGGTAGACCGAGATCAGCACGAAGGCGAGTGCCAGCCCGGTGAAGATCAGGATCTGCCGGTAGAACTCGGGCTCGTTAAACTCCTGGACCGCGTTGTAGAAGGAGTTGTTCCAGTTGTTGAAGCCGACGTTGATGGCGACGAGGCTGAGATTGAGGCAGATGACCGACGCCAGAAGCGCGCGCGCCTTCCACCTGTCCTCCGACCACCAGTAGGGACCGGCGAGGCGCCACAGGGCGGCGAAAAAAGCGAGACGAGGCCAACCCATGCGTTGCTCCGTTGGCACCGGAAATGAAGATGTGCCGGCTGGAACAACGCCTTCCCCCTACGGGAAGTTCATGAACGGCTGGTTGCTTTTCGGCGATCCGCCCTCACGCAGGCACTGGAATGGCTTGGCCGGTCAGGCCGATCTCCTGATCGTGAAGCGCCTTGAGGGTCGATCGATGGCCGATGCTGACGATGCCGGCCTCCGGCAGGCGCTCGCGGATCAATTCATAGAGAGCCTGTTCGCTCGGTTCGTCCAGCGCCGAGGTCGCTTCGTCGAGGAAGAGGAAGTCCGGTCGATGCAGAAGCGCGCGCGCGAGCGCGACGCGCTGTTGCTCGCCGCCGGACAGCAGCTGCTGCCAGTTCTCGCTGCGGTCGAGCTGGTCGGCGAGGCGGGGGAGGCCGACGTCGCCCAAAGTTTGAGCAAGGGCCTTGTCGTCGGCCTCGACCCCACCCGGGAACAAGAGCGCCTGGCGCAGGGTCCCGATCGGCAGGTAGGGCTTCTGCGACAGGAAGAGCAGGCGCTTGCCGCGCGGTAGCCGGATATTTCCGGCACCGAACGACCAGATGCCGGCGATGGCGCGCATCAGGCTGGACTTGCCGGATCCGGTGGCGCCGGTGATCAGCACGGACGTGCGCGGCTGGAAGGAGAGGCTCAGCCGCTCGAACAGCCGGCGGCCGCCGGGAATGTCGACGGCGAGATCCTTGACCTCGATGCCGGACTGGTCGGTCTCGGCACGGTCGATGCCGGCCTGGGCCTGCATCGCATCGACCCGGTCGAGGGAGTCGGTGAAGCCCGTCAGGCGGTCGACCACGGCTTTCCATTCGGCAATGGTCGAGAAGGAGTTGACGATGAATGAGAGCGAGCTCTGCACCTGGCCGAAGGCGGAGGCGGTCTGCATCAGGCCGCCGAGCTGAATCTCCTTGGCGAAGAAGCGCGGCGCCGCCACCACGAAGGGAAAGATGATGGCGATCTGGTTGTACGAGGCGGTGAACCAGGTCAGGCTCTTCTGCCGGGTCATGATGGCGCGGAAGTTTCCGACGACGAGGAGGAAGGAGTCCCGGAGCGACAGCCGCTCGGACTCCTGGCCCTGCCAGAGCGCGACGGGCTCGCTGTTTTCCCGCAAACGCACCATGCGGAATCGGAAATCGGCTTCGAGGCGCTGCTGGTTGAAGTTGAGTCCGACCAGGGGCGCGCCGATCTTGCCCGTGAGCCAGGTACCGAGGGCGGCGTAGACGAGCGCGACCCAGCACATATAGCCGGGGATGCTGATCTCGCCGCCGCCGGGCAGCGGCACGGTCAGCGTTCCGGAGAGCGTCCAGAGGATGGTGACGAACGAGACCAGCGTCACCACCGCGTTCATCAACCCAAGTCCGATGCCGAGAGTTTTCTCGACGAACCACTGCACGTCCTCGCTGATGCGCTGATCGGGATTGTCGGCGCCGGTGGAGCCGACCTGCATCCGGTAGAAGCGGTTCTCCGCGAGCCAGGTCTCGAGGTAGCGCTCGGTGAGCCAGCGCCGCCAGCGGATCTGCAGCATCTGGTTCAGGTAGAGCTGGTAGACGGCGATGATGATGAGAGCCGCGGCCAGGCCGGAGAAAATGCCGAGCTGCTTGTAGAACTCGGCTTGGTCGAGCGTCTGGAGCGTGTTGTAGAAGTCGTTGTTCCAGGCGTTGAAGCGGACGTTGATCGCGACCAGGCTGAGGTTCAGCGTCACGACCACGGCGAGCAGGCCGCGCCCGGCCCATTTGTCCTCCGACCACCAATAGGGACCGGCGAGCCGCCAGAACGCGGCGAGGAAGCGGGTACGGGACTGGGGCATGACGGGCTCCGGCAGGAAGGCGCGATTTGGCCGCGCGAGTGTTGCGCGGGCCCTATCGGCCCGTCATAAGGCATTTCTATGGCGGCTGCGACGAAGGGGAAGCGTCAGGTCTCGATGTCGACCAGGGTGCCCCGCCCGGTGACGGGCTGCTCGGCGGCGGGAAGGCCGGTCAGGCTGAGCTTCCTTATCTCGGCGTCGTCGGCCTTGGGCGTCTCGGACGCCGGCGCCTCGTCCTTGGCCCCAGCGGCACGGATATCGACCCGGTCGTCCTTGAAGGGAACCGGAGCCCGGCGCTCGACGAAGCGGGCCTCGCGGCGGATGGTGTCGTTGGTCTCGACTGCGCCGCCGACCAGCGCCAGGGCCTGGCGCACGCCCGAACTCACACCCGCGCCACGGCCGACGGGGCTGAACAGGGTCGCTTGGGCTTGTCCGGTCGCAAGGGCGGCCATTCGGTGGTCCTCCAAGAGGTCCGGCGACAGCCTAAGCCCTTAAAATAGTACCGTAACTCCCCGGCGGCAAGGGGCGCCGGGCGGCTGGAGGGTCAGTCCTTGGCCCGCTCCAGGTAGGTCCCTTCCTCGGTGTTGACCACGATCCGGGTGCCTGCGGTGATGAAGGGGGGGACCATGACGCGGACGCCGTTGGACATGATCGCCGGCTTGTAGGAGGAGGCGGCGGTCTGGCCTTTCACCACCGGATCGGCCTCGACCACCTCGAGGACGACCTTCTGCGGCAGCGAGATGCCGACGGGCTTGCCGTCATACAGCTTCATGTCGACCTTCATGCCGTCCTGGAGGAAGACGGCCGGGTCGCCGATGACGTCCTTCGGCACCTGGAGCTGGTCGTAGGTCTCGACGTCCATGAAGGTGTAGACGTCGCCTTCCTGGAACAGATAGGT
>CAXNIC010000270.1:0-7170 GCA_964201945.1 Alphaproteobacteria bacterium | reverse complement strand
ATCGTGACGCTGCCGCGGAAGGCGCGTCAGGGGATGAAGGTGACGGCGGTCTATCAGGAACCGATCCCGGCGCCGATCCAGAAGGGCCAGCAGGTCGGCAAGCTGGTGATCGCGGCCCCCGGCGTGCCGACGCGCGAACTGCCGCTGATCGCCGGCGAGTCCGTGGGCCAGCTTGGCCCCGCCGGACGCATCGGCGCCGCCGTCTCCTACCTGATCTTCGGCGCGAAGAAGTAGCGCCTTTCATTCACTTGCTGCGCCCCTCGTTCCCCCTCTCCCGCGGAGCGGGGGAGGGATGGGGTGGGGGCCGAGCGCAGCGAGGGCGTAACAGCGCTACTGCGGCAGAAACGGCCACCGAGTATCCTTTTCGCCTACCCCGTGCGCACTTCCTCGCTGCGCTCGCCCCCCACCCTAACCCTCCCCCGCGCTAGGCGCGGGAGAGGGGACAAGAAGGCGATCCTGTTTGACCACACCGACAACGAATGCTCGCTTTATCACCTTCGAAGGGGGCGAAGGCGCCGGAAAGACCACCCAGATCAAGCTGCTCGGAGCAAGGCTAGCTCTCGCCGGAATTCCTCACGTTTCAACGCGCGAGCCTGGTGGAACGCACGGTGCAGAGGCCATTAGAAATCTAGTCGTTTCAGGCGACAAGGAGCGCTGGGATCCTATCTCGGAAACTCTCCTGATGATGGCAGCCCGCCACGATCATGTGCGTCGATTTATTGGTCCTTCGCTGGAAAGCGGTCGTTGGGTTCTCTGCGACCGATTCCAAGACTCCACCGTCGCATATCAGGGTTATTGCGGCGGAGTGGCGATCGAGCACCTTGAAGCTCTCTACACATTTGCAATCGGCAAGCTCCGACCAGAGCTAACATTGATTTTCGACATTCCGCCGGAAGTAGGATTGGATCGCGCATATAGCCGCGATCGTCATCGACTCGCGGCATTGCCTCAAACTGAAAATCGGTTTGAGCGTATGGACGCTGATTTTCATAAGGGTCTCCGTCAGGCTTTTCTGAAGATTGCGCACTCCGATCCTCAACGTTGTGTCGTTGTGAACGCGCACCAGAACGAGAGTGAGGTTCATCGCGCCGTTGTAGCCGCCGTTTCTCAACGCCTCGGCATTGTCCTGTGACCGGCAAGAAGGCCTCCGCCGAGACCGGGGAGCGGCCGCATCCGCGCCTCTGCCCGCCGCTGCTGGGCCACGAGGCGGCCGAGGCGCAGATGGTGGACGCGGTGCGCTCGGGCCGGCTCGCCCATGCCTGGCTGATCGAAGGGCCGCGCGGCGTCGGCAAGGCGACCTTGGCCTTCCGCTTCGCCCGCTTTCTCCTGTCGGGCGCCAACGGCGGCGAAAGCGGGGGGCTGTTCGGTGACACCGCGCCCGGCCTCGACGTCGACGCGGAGCACCGGACCTCGCGCCTGATCGCCGCCGGCAGCCATCCGGACCTGCTGGCGCTCGAGCGCAGCTATGACGAGAAGGCGAAGCGGCTCCGGAAGGTGATCACCGCCGAGGAGGCCCGCAGCGTCGCCGACTTCATGCATTTGACGCCGGCCGAGGGCGGCTGGCGGGTCGCCATCGTCGACAGCGTCGACGACCTCAACCCGACCTCGATGAACGCGCTCCTGAAGATCCTGGAGGAGCCGCCGAAGCGCGCCGTGCTGCTGCTGATCTATCACGGCGCCGGGCGCATCCTGCCGACCATCCGGTCCCGCTGCCGCCGCCTGGTGCTGAAGCCGCTGGAGGCCGGCGTGCTCGACCGGCTGCTGGCGGCCCAGGCGCCGGACCTGCCGGCGGAGGAGCGGGGGCCCTTGGCCCAGCTTGCCCGCGGCAGCCTTGCGCGTGCGCTCGACCTGATTGAGGCCGGTGGCCTCGGCCTCTACCGCCAGGTGTTCCAGCTCGCCAGCGCCACCCAGCCGGACGCCGTCCAGATGCAGGGCTTCGCCGACAAGCTGGCCCGGAAGGGCGCCGAGGCCTCGTACCTCGCCGCCGTCGACATGCATGTCGATCTGCTGGCGAGGCTGGCCCGCGCCGCCGCCGATCCGAGGCCCCCGGCGGAGGTGGTGCCGGGCGAGGCGGCAGCGCTGAAGCGGCTGGCCGCCCGGCGCAGCCTTGATCGCTGGCGCGAGCTATGGGAGAACAGCCGCCGTCTGGTCCAGCGTTCCGAGGCCGTCAACATCGACCGCAAGCAGGTCCTGCTGACCCTCCTTCTGGCCCTGGACGACGATCGCCTCCTCGCCCCGTCCTAGGAGTTCCGGCCGATGGCCGCGGCCAAGCGTTACTACCTGACGACGCCGATCTACTACGTGAACGCCGCGCCCCATATCGGGCACGCGTACACCTCGCTCGCCTGTGACGCCCTGGCGCGCTTCAAGCGGCTGGACGGCTACGAGGTCAAGTTCCTGACCGGCACGGACGAGCACGGCCAGAAGGTGGCCAAGGCCGCCGCCGATGCGGGCGTCGATCCGCAGGCTTTCACCGACCGGGTGAGCCAGACCTTCCGTGATCTCTCGCCGGTGATGAACCTGTCTAACGACGACTTCATCCGCACCACCGAGCCCCGCCACATCCGCGCCTGCCAGGAGTTGTGGCGGCGCATCAAGGCCAACGGCCATATCTATCTCGGCAAGTTCGCCGGCTGGTACGCGGTGCGCGACGAGGCCTTCTACGACGAGAGCGAGTTGGTCGACGGCAAGGCGCCGACCGGCGCCGAAGTCGAGTGGTTCGAGGAAGAGAACTACTTCTTCGATCTTTCGAAGTGGCAGCAGCCGCTGCTCGACTTCTACGAGGCCAATCCGCGCTTCCTGGCGCCACGGACGCGGCGTAACGAGGTCGTCAGTTTCGTCTCCTCTGGGCTCCGCGACCTCTCCGTCTCGCGCACGACCTTCACCTGGGGCGTGCCGGTCCCGGACGACACCAAGCACATCATGTACGTCTGGATCGACGCGCTGACCAATTACATGAGCGCGGCGGGCTTCCCGGACGAGGGCGGCGACTACGCCAAGTTCTGGCCGGCCGACCTGCACATGGTCGGCAAGGACATCATCCGCTTCCATACGGTCTACTGGCCGGCCTTCCTGATGGCCGCGGGCCTGAAGCCGCCTAAGCGCGTCTTCGCGCACGGCTGGTGGACCAACGAAGACCAGAAGATGTCGAAGTCCCTCGGCAACGTCGTCACGCCCAAGGACCTGGTGGAGCGTTACGGGCTCGATCCCGTGCGCTATTTCCTGCTGCGCGAATTGCCCTTCGGCCAAGACGGCAATTTCAGCAATGCGGCGATCATTCGGCGAGTGAACACCGACCTCGCCAATGATTTCGGCAACCTGGCGCAGCGCGTGCTGACCCAGATCAACAAGAACTGCGAGGCGAAGGTGCCCGAGCCGGGCGCGCTGACCGACGCCGACAACACGCTGTTCGGCGCCGCGCATGGGCTACTGGCCAAGGCACGGGCCGAGTATGACGAACAGCAGTTCCACCGGGCGCTGGAAGCCCAGTGGGAGGTGGTGAGCGCGGCCAACCGCTATGTCGACGAGCAGGCGCCCTGGGCCCTGAAGAAGACCGATCCGGCGCGGATGGCGACCGTCCTCTACGTGCTGGCCGAGACCATTCGGCACCTGGCGCTGCTGGCCCAGCCGGTGATGCCGCAATCGGCGGCCCGCATGCTGGACCTGCTGGCGGTGCCGGAGGATGCGCGGAGCTTCGCCGCCCTGGGTCCGTCCGGTGCGCTGACGGCGGGAACGCCGCTGCCGAAGCCGGAAGGCATCTTCCCGCGCTACGTCGAAGAGGGGCAGGCGGCAGGCGGCAAGGCGGGCGGCTGATGCTGGTCGACAGCCATTGCCACCTGGACTTCCCCGAGCTGTCGGCGGAGCTGGATGAGGTCGTCGCCCGGGCGCGCCGCGCCGGGATCGGGCTGATGATCACCATCGGTACCAAGCTGACCGAGTTCGACCGCGTCCGCGCCATCGCCGAGCGCTATGACGACATCTACTGCTCGGTCGGCATCCACCCGCACGAGGCGGGCGCCGAGCCGGAAGCCGACGCCGAGCGTCTGGCCAGGCTGGCCGAGCACCCGAAGGTGGTGGCCATCGGCGAGACCGGTCTCGACTATTTCTACGACCACAGCCCGAGGGACGCCCAGGCCCGCAGCTTCCGCGCCCATGTCGGCGCGGCGCGGCTGACCGGCCTGCCGGTGATCGTGCACACCCGCGACGCCGACGACGACACCGCGGCGATCCTGACCGAGGAGATGGAGAAGGGCGCCTATCCGGGCCTCATCCACTGCTTCACCTCGACTCAGCAATTGGCTGAAAAGGCTGTCGATCTCGGCCTTACGATTTCGCTCTCGGGAATCGTCACCTTCAAGAGCGCGGCGGCGCTGCAGGCGACCGCGGCCTGGGTCCCGGCCGACCGGCTGCTGGTCGAGACCGATGCGCCTTACCTGGCGCCGATCCCGATGCGGGGCCGGCGGAACGAGCCGGCCTTCGTCGTCCACACGGCAGCCAAGGTCGCGGCGCTGCGCGGCACCACCGTCGAAGATCTTGCCTCAACGACCACCGCCAATGTCCGGCGCCTGTTCAGGAAGATCCCGGACGCAGCCTTCGCCGCCCCGTGAAGATCACCATCCTCGGCTGCGGCAGCTCGATGGGCGTGCCGGGGGTGGGCGAGGGGTGGGGCGACTGCGATCCGAACGAGCCGAAGAACCGGCGGCTCCGCGCCTCGATCCTGGTGGAGGAGGGCGAGACTCGCCTCCTGGTCGATACCTCGCCGGATCTCCGCGAACAACTTCTTGCGGCCAAGATCAATCGGTTGGACGCGGTTCTTTACACGCATGCGCATGCCGACCACCTGCACGGCATCGACGACGTGCGCGCCATCAACGTGATGCTGAAGCGACCGCTGGACGTCTATGCCGACGCGGAAACGCTGGACACCATCAACCAGCGCTTCGGCTATGTTTTCCAGCCGCTTAAGGGAGACTATTACTACAAGCCGACGCTGGTGCCGCACGCGATCGAGGGGCCGTTCCGGGTTCGTGACATTTCCATCAGATCGTTCCGGCAGGATCACGGTTTCTCAAAAACCCTCGGATTTCGTTTCGGCAGCGTGGCGTATTCGACGGACGTGGTCACGCTTGACGAGCAAGCCTTTGAAATCCTTGCCGGTGTCGATCTCTGGATCGTCGATGCTTTCCGCAAGCTGCCGCATGCGACCCACACGCATCTCGACCGCACGCTGGAATGGATCGACCGGGTGAAGCCGAGGCGCGCCGTGCTGACCCATATGAGTCCGGCGCTCGACTATGCCTGGCTCAGGTCCGTGCTGCCGGCCCATGTCGAGCCGGCCTATGACGGCATGGTTCTGGAGAGCGTCTAGCGCGGCTCCGACGTCGCCAGATAGACGATGCCGGCGGCGGCGCCCGCCACCAGCGCCGTCGTCAGCGTGCTGGTGCCCATCACCGCCAGGAGCGCGCCGGCGCCGCCGGCGATTGCGACGATCGCGATGGTCTCGTAGACCGAGTTCCGCTGCGCCTGGATCTGCACCTGGATCTGCGCCGGAGGTTGGGGCGCGGCCGGTGCCGGTGCCGGTGCCGTGGCCTGGGCCAGGACGAGCGGCGCGGTCACCCGTTCGGCGGCGGAGCTCGCCGGGACGACGGCAAATGTCAGGAGAATGAGGAGCAGGGTGCGGATCATCGTGACATCTCCCTCAGCGGTGCCGTTGACTATGCCGGCGCGTGACGGATGCTGTCGAGAGCGCCCCTTCAATTGGAGAGCCTATGACTGAGACGTGGCGGCGGGCCGATGGCTACGAGATCTCGACCGACAAGGGCCGGATCGATCTCGACGTCGTCCATGGCTTTCTCACGCGCATCTATTGGTCGGAGAACGTGCCGCGCGACGTGGTCAGCCGCTCGATTTCCGGCGCCTTCTGCTTTTCGGTCTTCGATCCCGCGGGCGCCCAGGCAGGATTCGGCCGGGTGATCACCGACTTCGCGACTTTCGCCTATCTCAGCGACATCTTCGTGCTCGAGGCGCACCGGGGCAAAGGCCTCGCCAAATGGATGGTCGGCCTGATGCTGGACCATCCGCAGCTCCAGGGCCTCCGGCGCTGGCTGCTCGGCACCCGCGATGCCCAGGCGCTCTACAGCCAGTTCGGCTTCGAGGACGTGCCGGCAGGGCGGCTGATGGGACGCCGGGGACTGCCGGATGGAGGCTACGCCGCGCTGTCCATTGGGGAGACCGGCCGATGACCGACTATCCGGCGATCGGCCCGGTCAAGACCGCGCTCCTGGCCGCCATCGGCTATCTCGACAATGGAAATATCGAGGGCGCCCGGCATTTCTGCCGGCAGGTGCTCGCCGCCGATCCGAAGCATCCGCAGGTGGCGATCCTCGCCGTCTGGATCGCCGCCCATGCCCGGGACGAAGCCGCCTTCCGGCAGGCGTTGCAGGCGATGACGGAGGCCAATGGCATCTGGGCAACGGTGCCGCGCCTGCCGTCGCTCGAAGGCCCGCCGCTCTTTCTCGACGGCCGGCTCGAAGCGCTGTTCGGAGACCGGACGCCGCCGGTGAGCGACATCAGCGACCATCTGGGTGACCTCTATTTCGAGGCCGTCGCCGCCCGGCCCCGGCTCATCGTCGAACTCGGGACACGGGGCGGCGAGAGCACGCGGGCGCCCAAGGTCGCGCCGCGCGGCGTGCTGATCTTCCACGACACCCACATGGCCGCCGCCTATGTACGCAGCGACGGCTCCATCGGCGGCGGCTGGGACAACCGCCGCGGCGTCATCCGGGCGATCGAGGAGCTGCTGGGACGCGACCTCGACGAGACACGCTATCTGGCCGGCATCGCCAATGGCTGGGCCTTTCGCCATATCCCGAAAAGCAATGGGTTCACGATCTTGCGGCGGATTCCTACCAAGGCAGGATAAGATATAAATTTTCCATAATATACATTATGCGATATAAAGGGGCGATGTTTCACTTGACGACCCCAGCCAATGCCCTATTGTGTGGGCATAAGTTGATCTTGGGGTTCCGAAATGACTTCCGTCCTCTCCGCTGTCAAATCGCTTCCAACCGTGACCCCCTTTTCGCGTCCAATTCCGACCCCTCTGGGCGGGGAGGAATGGGCTTATCCGCGTAGTGCATAGGGGGGACCCGCGCCCGTAGCGCAGCG
>CAXNIC010000269.1:0-7172 GCA_964201945.1 Alphaproteobacteria bacterium | reverse complement strand
GCCTACGACTTCGCCCTCGACAATTTCGAGAGCTACAAGTCGACCGAGGACGCCGCCTTCGACCGGAAGACCGTGCAGAAGGACAACAAGTACTACGGCTTCTCGCAGCCCCTGCAGGCCTTCGTCATCAACACCAAGATGATGCCGCTCGACAAGGCGCCGAAGAGCTGGGCCGACCTCGCGAAGCCCGAATACAAAGGCAAGGTTCTGATGGCGCAGCCGGCGCAATCGGGCTCCGCCTATTCGCAGATGTACCAGATCGTCGGCCTGCACGGCTGGGACGTCATGTCCAAGGTGATCGCGAACGGCACCTTCGTCACTTCCTCCAAGCTCGCCTACGCCAATGTCGGCACCGGCGAGTTCCCGATCGGCATCACCGGCGAGTTCAACGTGCTGACGATGAATGAAGAGGGCCAACCGGTCGCCGCCATCTACCCGAGCGAGGGCACCGGCCTCACCATGGACGGCAACGGCATCATCAAGGGCGCGCCGAACCTGGCGAACGCCAAGAAGTTCATCGACTACGCCAACTCCAAGGCGGCGCACGAGATCCTGGTGAAGATCGACAACCGCCGCTCGGTCCGCGCCGACGTACCGGCGCCCCCCGGCCTGCCGTCCACCACGGAGATCAAGGTCGTCCCCTACGACTCGGTCGCCGCGGCCGGGAAGAAGAAGGAATACCTCGAGCGCTTCGACAAGATCTTCTCGGCGAAGTAATCACCGAGAGATGCAGCTCGCAGCGTTCTCGGCGGCCAAGGACCCCGACCGGCCCGAGGCCAACGAGGATCGTTTCGTCGTCGTCCAGGACCGCCTCTACGCCGTCATCGACGGCGTCACCGACCGGACCGGCCGTCGCTATGACGGCCGGGCCGGCGGCCGCCTGGCGGCGGAGACCGTCGAACTCACCCTCCTTGCCCTCGCCCAGGACGAAGCCTGCCGGACGATCGATGCCGCCGGCCTGGTCCAGCGGCTGGCCGACGGCTTCCAGGCCGCCTATCGCCGCCACGGCGTGCTGGAGGCGGCGGCCCGGTCGGATGCCAACCGCATCGGCAGCACGCTGGCGCTCGCGGTCGATCGCGGCGACCGCCTTGCCTTCTTCCTGATCGGCGACAGCGGCGTCCGCCTCAACGGCCGCGACTTGACCGTCCACGACAAGGACCTCGACCACATCACCGCAACGCTGCGGGGCTTCGCCTATCGCCGCCTCGCCGCGGCCGGCGCAGATCCCGATGCGACCGAGCTTGCCTCCCGCGCGCTCTGCTGGCGCGGCACGCGCACGCTGCCGGCGGAAGCGAAACCCTGGATCGGCGAGGCCGATCTCGTGGCGATCCGCGAGGAGGCCCTGGCGCGGCTCGTAGCCGAGCTTCCGGGCATCCCGGTCGCCGACATGACCCGCCTCGCCCTCGACGGCATCGTCGGCGCCCAGGGCGACTACCAGAACCGCTACGAGCATCCGCTGGGCTATGCCTGCCTCGACGGCTTCGGCCTCGTCGCCTCGGCGGTCGAGACCTTCGAGCGGCCGAAGGCGGACATCGCCAGCATCGAACTCTACACCGACGGCTACTTCGCGCTCCCCGACCGCCCGACCATCGCCGCCTGGGAGGCCAAGGCCGACGAGGTCGAGCGCGTCGATCCGGCCAAGGTGTCGCTCTATCCCTCGACCAAGGGCTCGTTCGGCCGCATCCGCGCCGACGACCGCACCGTCGTCATCGTCTCGAACGGAGATCCGGCATGACCGCCCGCACCCTCGACGTCGGCGGCCTCAGCAAGCGCTTCGCGCTGCCCGGGGGCGACGTCGTCGCGGTCGACAACGTGACGTTCAAGGTGGAGGAAGCCGAGTTCTTCACCATGCTAGGCCCATCGGGCTGCGGCAAGACGACGACGCTCCGCATGATCGCCGGCCTGGAAGAGCCCAGCACCGGCACCATCGTCTTCAACGGCCAGGACTACACACGGGTCGATGCGCGCCATCGCAACATCGGCATGGTGTTCCAGTCCTATGCTCTCTTCCCACACCTGACGATCTTCGAGAACGTCGCCTACGGGCTTCGCGTGCGCAGCATGAGCAACGACGACATCCGCGCCCGCGTCATGCGCATCCTCGATCTGCTGGGCCTGGGCGGGCTTGCCGAGCGCCATCCCGGCGGGCTTTCCGGCGGCCAGCAGCAGCGGGTGTCGATCGCGCGGGCGCTGGTCTACGAGCCCGGCATGCTGCTGCTGGACGAGCCGCTGGCCAATCTCGACGCCAAGCTGCGCGTGCAGATGCGCGAAGAGATCCGCCGCATCCAGCGCGAGCTCGGCATCATGTCGCTCTATGTGACGCACGACCAGGAGGAGGCGATGTCGGTCTCCGACCGCATCGCCGTCTTCAATTTGGGCAAGCTCCGCCAGGTCGGCCGGGCCGAGGAGGTCTATTCGGCCCCGGCGACGCCCTTCGTCGCCGACTTCATCGGCAAGGCCAATTTCTTCAAGGCGGCCGCCCATGCCGAAGGCCCGTTCGTGCTCGCCAACGGCGTCGCCGTCAGCCCGCGCCTCTACTTCGAGATGCCGGCGGATGAGGCCGACGTCGCCGGATTCGACACGGTGATCATGCTGCGGCCGGAGCGACTCCGCCTGGATGCGACGCACGGCAAGCTGCCGTGCCGGATCCTCCGCCGGCAGTTCCTCGGCGGCATCATCCGCTATTCGGTCGAGGCCGAAGGCACCAAGCAGACGCTGACCATCGACGCTCCCCGCGACCTCGTGGGCACCGGCGAGGGCGCCGGCGCCTTCCTCGACTTCGATGACTCGGACGCCATCGCCTATGGCGGCGCCCGATGACCACGGTCTCACTCGCACCGGGCTCGGAGCGGCGATCCGTCGACTGGATCCCGATCCTGGTCGGCGTCCTCACGATCGTGACCACGCTGCTGTTCCTGGTCTATCCGCTGCTGCGCGCCATCGGCGGCGCCTTCGTCGCGAACGGCGATCCGCTCGCGATCGAGAACCTGACCCTGGCCAATTTCGAGCGCTTCTTCACCTCGGCCAGCTACAAGCGCGCCTTCTGGCACTCGCTGGTGGTCGGCCTCGCCGCGACCTCGCTTGCGACGCTTCTGGCACTGCCTCTGGCCTATGCGGTTGCCCGCGTCGACATCCCCTTCCGCCGTGTCGTCGTGGCGCTCGCGGTACTGCCGCTGATCTCGCCGCCGTTCATCGGGGCCTATTCCTGGATCATCCTGCTCGGCCGGAACGGGCTGATCACCCGCGCCATCGCCGAGACCACCGGCGTGCAGCTGCCGTCGATCTACGGGCCCTTCGGCGTCATCTCGGCGCTGGCGCTGGGATACTTCCCCTACGTCTTCCTGATCGTCCAGGGCGCGCTCGCCGCCAGCGATCCCTATGTCGAGGAGGCAGCGAGGATGATGGGGGCGTCGCGCTGGCGCATCCTCCGCACCATCACCTTCCCCTCGGTGGTGCCGTCGATCGCGGCCGGCATGCTGATCGTCTTCATCAAGGTGCTGGGCGACTTCGGCGTGCCCTCGATCCTGGGTGGCGAGTACCAGGTGCTGCCGACGCTGATCTACTACCAGATCCACGGCTTCTTTAATCTGAACGCCGCCGCCGCCATCGCCATGGTCAACGTCGCGCTCACCATCGGCGCGCTCGGCGTGCTCGCCTGGGTCAACCGCCGGCGTACCTTCGCCACCTTGACCGGCGTCGCCCGCGCGTCCCGCCGCGCGACCGGCTTCGGTGCCAAGCTCGGCGCCAGCCTCTATGTCTTCACCGTCCTGTTCGTGGCACTGCTGCCGCAGATCACCGTGGTGGTCTCCTCATTCGTCGAGCGCTGGTCGGGCAACCGCATCCCGCTCGTCTGGGGCCTTCGCAACTTCGAGCGCGTCTTCACCACCTTGAGCCAGCCGGTGATCAACAGCCTGATCCTCGGCGGCACCGCGACGATCATCTGCGTCGTCTTCGGCACGGTCACCGCCTATTACGTGTCGCGGAAGCGCTTCTTCGGGCGCTGGGCGCTCGACCTCACCATCATGCTGCCCTTCGTACTGCCGGGCCTGGTCGTCGGCGTCGCCTATCTGGTCGGCTTCAACGACGGCTGGATCATCCTGACCGGCACGGCGACGATCCTGGTGCTGGCCTATTTCACCCGCCGCGTCGCCTACATCTTCCGCTCGGTGCAGGCGGCGGTCGGCCAGATCGACGGCAAGCTGGAGGAAGCTTCGACGCTCTGCGGCGCCGACTGGGCGACCACCATGCGCCGTGTCGTCGTGCCGCTGATCACGCCGGCGATCCTGGCCGGCGCCATCCTGGTCTTCGCCACGCTGCTGGGTGAGATCAGCGTCACCATCCTCTTGTTCTCGGCCAAGTGGAAGACGATCTCGATCGCGATCTACGAGTACGTGATCTCGGACGAGCTCCACAACGCCAGCGCCATGGGCACCGTCGCCATCGTGCTGACCTTGATCCTGGTGCTGGGTGCGAGCCGGCTGGTCGGCCGCAGCATGGCGGATCTCTTCCGCTAGCTAGAGCGGCGCCTGCTCCAGGCTGGAGACCTCGTTGGTCACGGTGGTCCGCCGCATGTCGCGGACCTCGTTCGGGTCGTAGCGCCGAGCCCGGTGCATGGTGACGCGGTTGTCCCAGATCACCAGGTCGAACGGCCGCCAGACATGGCCATAGACGAACTGCCGCTGGGTCGCATGCTCGGCCAGGTCGCGGATGAACGAGCGCGCCTCCGGCATCGGCCAGCCGACGATGGTGCCGATGTGGGACGAGAGATAGAGCGACAGCCGGCCCGTCACCGGATGTCGCCTCACCAGCCGCTGCAGCACGGGGATGCAGAGTTGCTTCTCCGCCTCGGTAAACTCGGTGAATCCTAAGATGGCCCGCGAGAACATCTGGCTGTGCTCGCAGATCAGGTCACGGACCTGGGCCTTGGTCTCCTCGTCCAGCGTGTCGTAGGCCGCCCGCATGTCCGCGAACTCGGTGTTGCCGCCCTTCGGCGGGATCACCCGCGCCGAGAGCAGCGAGTACTTCGCCGGCACTTTCTTGAACGAGCTGTCGGAGTGCCAGAGCAGATTGCCGAGGCCGAACAGGCGGCGGCGGTCGTCCCGCGCCATGATCTTGTTGTCCTGGTCGAGGTTCGAGATGTCGTTCAGGTCCATGCTGATCCGGCGTTCCTCGACCGGCCGGAGATCGCTGATCGCATCCTCGAGAGGGCCAAGCTGGCGCGAGAAGGCGACCTGCTGCTCGTCGGTCAGGTGCTGGTCATGGAACACCAGAACGCCGAAACGCGTCATCCCCTCATGGATGGCGGCGACCTCCTCGGGCGTCAGGGTCTTCGACAGGTCGATGCCGCTCACCTCGCCAGCGAAGGTGGGCCGGGAGACGGGATCGCAGGGGCGGACGGAGATGCTCATGGCGCAACGCTAATTCGCTTCGCCCGGAGCGGCAACAGCGAGGGAACGGCGGGGAAATGCCAGTTGTTTTCCTGCCATGGCCCGGAAGACCGCGCATTTTCTCGCTATCGTCCTTGGCGCCGTGGCTCTGGTGCCGGGGGGTGCACACTTGTTCGAGATGACGGCCAAGATGAGGTTGGCCGAGGCGCCCTACTTCACCGTCCAGCAGATCTACCGGGGCTGGGCCTTGTTCGGGATCGCCCTCTTCGGCGCCCTCCTCGCCAATATCGCCGTCGCGGCCCTGGCGCGTCGCCAGCGGATGCCATTCGGGTTCGCCGCCGCCGCCTCGATCCTGATCGCGACGATGCTCGTTGTGTTCTTCGTCTGGACCTATCCGACCAACCAGGCCACCGCCAACTGGACGGTGATCCCGGCCAACTGGGCCGACCTCCGCGCCCAATGGGAATACTCCCACGCCGCGAGCGCGATCCTCACCTTCGCCGCGCTCTGCTGCTCGGTCCTGGCCCAGCTCACCGCACGCGATTGAGTCTATCTGGCGGGGGCTGCCTCGAGCGAGATCATAAGGCTGCCGACGTCGTGGATCGCGAGCACGCGCACGACATCGCCGGCACGCACGTCGAGCGGACGAGGAAATACGTGAAGCATCGGCTCCCAATGCGAGCGGTGAAGCCCGAACGGCGTGTTCTCGAACGCCGTCGCGGCATCCAGTTGAAGCCGGATCCACTGCACCACGCCATGGCATCGGCCCGCGCTGGTCGCCGTCAGCGCGACGGAACGTCGATCCGGAGCGACCCTCGCTTCGTGCGTGAAGTCGAAGGAGAACAGGTCGGTGGCCTCGGACAGCGGCGCCAGGGCGAACGTCTCCGGCACCGAGAGGCTTACTGGCCTGAACAAGTCGAAGGCGCCGAGGTTCAGGCCGTCATAGACGCCGGCGCTGAGAAGCCGCTCGATCTGAACGCCTCCGGCGAGGGCGATGCGGATGCTCGCCGCGGCTGGGATGATCACCGCATCGGAATTGAGCAGCCGCTTGCGAGCATCGGCGACGGCGGCGAGTACACCCTCGCTCAGAAAGTCGTTGCCGATGATCTCCGACACCAGCACGTCCCCGGCCTCGGAGATGTCACGGCCGATCTCCAGATCCTGGGATTTTCCGGTCACCACCTCGATGCGATCGGCAAGACCGTTGGCCGCGATGACCTTGCGGGCGGCCGTGGCGATGATCGGCACCATCTCGCAGGTCGTGACCCGTCGCGCGCCCGAACGCGCCGCGAGCATCGCCAGCAGGCCCGAGCCCGTGCCGATCTCGAGCACGTGGTGATCGGCGCTCACGGCCCGCCGTATCGCCGCGGCATAGGCGTCGTTCCTCGGCTTGTCGTGCAGCATGGGAAAGTGCCAGCGCGGAACGACATACGAGATCGCGACCCGCCGCAGGCCCGAGACGACCGGATCCCAGGGCCGGATCGCATAAGCGCGGTCATAGGCGGCGAGCGTCAGATCATGCTGCGCGCTTATCTTCCCGAGCTGGGCGAGATCGCACCACGCCTGGGCATCTGCCGGGTGCTCGGCGAGGATCCGACGCAGCGATCTCTCGTCCATGCCGCCCTCTACCTCGACGTCGGGCGGTTGGCCATTTCAGAAGGACCGACGGGTTGTGAGAGCTCGGTGGTGGGCGCGACAGGGATTGAACCTGTGACCCCTACCATGTCAAGGTAGTGCTCTCCCGCTGAGCTACGCGCCCGCCCTCTTGGCGGTACCGGCCACCGA
>CAXNIC010000268.1:0-7224 GCA_964201945.1 Alphaproteobacteria bacterium | reverse complement strand
GCTCGGACCGGCTGTCGCGGCTCGCCGGGTTCGCCGTCGCCGCCGTGGTCGTGGTCAGCACCGCCTCGATCGCGCGCGGCAGCATCGGCTACGTTCAGGTCTTCGTGTCCGTGCCAGGCCCCCTGATCGCCGGCGGCGTCGTCGCGCTGTTCACCCTCGTCGCCTGCCTCGGCGTCCGCGAGAGCGTCGGCGTCGGTGCCGCGATGACGCTGATCGAGATCGGCGGGCTGCTGCTGGTCATCGCTGCGGGAACAGAGGGACTACTGTCGCTGACGGAGCGCGCCGGCGAGCTGACGCCCTGGCCGGCCGGCTGGGGCCCGATCGGGATCGGGGCGTTCCTCGCGTTCTTCGCCTTCATCGGCTTCGAGAATCTCGCGAACATGGCCGAAGAAGCGCGGGCACCCGAGCGCAGCCTGCCGCGCGCCATCCTCCTCAGCCTCGGCATCTGCACCTTGCTCTATACGGTCATTGCGCTGGTCGTCGTCCTGACGCTGCGGCCGGACATGCTGGCTGCCTCGCAGACTCCCCTGCTCGACGTCACGGCCGGAGCGGGGTGGTTTTCTCCGGAAGCCTTCGCCGGGATCGCGATCGTCGCCGTCGTGAACGGCGTACTGCTCGAGCTCATCATGCTGGGACGCCTGCTCTTCGGCATGGCCCGGCGCGGCTGGCTGCCCGCCGGCCTCGGCGCCACCAGCCCGCGGCATATCCCGATCCGTGCCACCCTCCTCGGCGGCGGCATCGTATTCGCCATCACCGTAGCCGTGCCGTTCGCCTCGCTGGTCGCCGCGACGAGCACCATCACCCTGCTGGTCTTCGCCGGCGTCAATCTCGCCCTGTGGCGCCTCCAGCAATCGCGGCCGCGTTCGGAAGGCTTCCGCGTTCCAAGGCTCATCCCGCCCCTCGCCGCGGTCTTGAACCTGCTGCTGGCCGCAGCGCCTCTGCTCGATTGAACCTGCCCCGACCTCAGGGCGTGAGGCCGGCGGCGACGCAGCGCCTTGCCTGATCGGCGAAGGCTTCGACAACCGGGGTCCGCTGTGCCCCGCCATAGAGGTTGATGCGGAAGGCCGGAAGCCGCGGCAGGCGCCTGTCGTCGGGCAGGACCGCGAGGGTCTCCGGCACCGAGTGCTCGAGCAGCGGGGCGATCGCGAGGTCTGCCTCCAGGGTCGCGCGTACCGGCTCCATGTTGCTGATCGTGCAGATCGCCTGCCACTCGCGGCGCGCCTTCCGCAGCGCCGCCACCGCGATCGGCCGGAAGATGCAGGTTTCGGCACCCAGGGACAAAGGCAGCGGCGTCCGCGTATGCGCCTCGCCTCCCTTGGCGCCGACCCAGACCAGGCGATCCCGCCGCAAGGTCTCGCCGCCCCTGCCGCAGCCGGTCTCGGTGGTGAGCGCGAGGTCGATGTCGCCCGCCTTCAGGTCCGCCAGCAGCAGCACCGTGTCCTTGCACACCAGCGTCACCCGGATCGTCGGGAACATCCGGCTGAAGCGCCGGAGAATCGCCGGCGTATAGCTGCCGATGATGTCGTAGGGCGCGCCGAACCTGACCTCGCCCTGCACCGCCGGCAGCCGCAACGCGGCGACCAGGTCGTCATTCGCCGAAAGGCAGCGCTCGGCCGGGGCGAGCAGGTTGCGACCCTCCGGCGCCAGGATCAGCCGGCCGCCCTGGCGGACGAAGAGCGGATGCGCGGAGAGATCCTCCAGCCGCCGGATCTGCTGGCTGATCGCTCCCTGGGTGAGGTTCAGCAGACGCGCCGCCCGGGTCACGCTGCCGGTCTCGGCGACGGTCAGGAAGGCGCGCAGGATCGCCGTATCGACATTTCTCTGCATGGCTCGACTATTAGGATATGTAAACGGGACCTTCAAACACATTAGATATCATAATTTACCTGAAAGCGTATCCAGCGCATCGCGCTTAACGGAGACAGAGCGATGCAGAGACTCACAGGCGTCTGGATTCCGCTGATCACGCCGTTCGTCGGCGGCGACGTCGACCTCTCAGGCTATCGCCGCCTGGTCGAGCACTACGTCGGCAAGGGCGTGAGCGGCCTCATTCCGCTCGGCACCACCGGCGAGGCGCCGACCCTCGACGACGACGAGGCCGAGGCGATCGTGGCGGCGACCGTCGAGGTCGCGGCCGGCCGCGTTCCGGTCTTCGCCGGCATCGGCGGCAATGCCACGCACAAGGTGGTGAAGACGCTGAAGCGGCTGGAGCGCCATGCCTTCGCCGGCATCCTGTCGGTCTGCCCCTACTACAACCGCCCGACCCAGGACGGTTTGCGCCGGCACTTCACCGCCCTGGCCGAAGCGACCGACCGCCCGATCCTGGTCTACAACGTCCCCTACCGCACCTCGGTCAATCTCGAGACCGAGACCCTGCGCGCTCTCGCGCGCCTGCCGACCATCGTCGGCGTGAAGGACAGCTCCGGCAACATCGCCCAGTCGCTCGACCTCCTGGCCAGGAGGCCGGAGGGGTTCTCGGTCCTCACCGGCGAGGACGCGCTGTTCTTCGCCCTGCTGGCCAGCGGCGCCGATGGCGGCATCCTGGCCTCAGCCCATCTCGCGACCGAGCGCTTCGTCGAGATCGCGCGCCTGATCGCCGCCAACGACCATCAAGGCGCCCGCGCGCTCTGGATGCCGCTCGCCTCGATCATCCCGAAGCTGTTCCAGGAGGCGAACCCGATGCCGGTCAAGCATTGCCTCTGGCGCCAGGGCCTCATCGCCTCGCCGGAGTGTCGGCTGCCGCTCGGTACCATCAGCGCAGCGCTGGCCCGCGAACTCGACGACTGGCTGCCGAAGCTCGCCTGACCCGCAAGGCCGGGCTGCCGCGGACCAAGGCCGACGTCACGCTGGACGCGGCGCGGGCCCAGGCAGAACGACGAGGCCGCCGAGGATGAGGATCGGGGCGGCGAGACAGAGGAAGCCTGCTCCGACATAGCCGAACGCGCCCGCGATCGCGCCGGCGGCGAAGGCGAGGACCGGCGGCCACATCTTGCGGAAGCGCGCGCCGGCCTCCACCGACGTCTCCGCCGAGGGGTTGCTCAGGAGATCGACGGCGTCGATCACCGACTGGGTGACGTTGCCGGTCATCACCGTAGTGGGCGCCAGGCTGGCGAAGGCAATGCGCGCGGCGGCGTTCTGGACCGCCATCGCGGCGACGCCGACGAGGCCGGCCAGGATCGCCAGCGGCGCATCGGCGTTGGTGATCGGCGAGGCCGCCATGCCTGCCGCCATGAAGCCGGCGAGCAGCAGCAACTGCGCCAGCAGAAGCGGCGTGCGGACGCCTCGCCCCGCTCGCGCGCGGCGAACCGTCCAGAGCCGCGTCGCCGCCACCACCAGGATGAACACCGGCAGCGCCAAGAGCTTGGCCATCAGAGCCGCGTCCGGTGCCACCAGGGCGGCGCCGATGGTGACGAAGTTGCCGGTGACATGGGCGGTGAAGAGGCCGAACAGGGCGATGAAGCCGACGCTGTCGACGAAGCCGGCGGCGAAGGCCAGCGCCGCGCCGTCCAGCACAGGGCGATTGACGGTCGGCGTGGTCATCGTCCCGGCCTCCCTCCTCAGACCGCCCAGCAGCCGCAGCCGAGCGCCCCCCAGAATCCGGACTCATCCGCCGCCGGCACGGCACGGGCATAGGCCGCAGCATGGTCGTGACCATGAACGGCGCAACCGGTCGCGCACCGGCAGGCGGCGGCGAAGAGGTCGCTCGACAGCTTCCGCCTCTGGTATCCGCCGAAAGCCCTGACCGGCGACCAGTCCGGCGTCGGCGGCGGTAAGGGCGGAGCCAGGTTTGCGAAGTCGCCCTCGCCATGCACCACCTTGCCGCCGAGCAGCGTCAGGACGGAGCCGAGCCCGGCGATACGGTCCTCCGGAACGCTGAAATAGTCGTCCGTGAGCACGGCGAGATCGGCGAGCTGGCCGACGGCGATGCGACCCTTCTTGCCGGTCTCGCTGGAGAACCAGGCGTTGGCGTCGGTCCACAGGCGCAGCGCCTGCTCGCGATCGAGGCGGTTCGACTGCGGGTATAGCCGCGTGCCGCCGACCGTCCGGCCGGTGACCAGCCAGGCGAGCGAGACCCAGGGGTTGTAGCTGGCGACACGCGTCGCATCGGTGCCGGCGCCGAGGGGGACGCCCGCGGCCAGGATGCGCGCGATCGGCGGCGATGCTTCGGCCGCAGCGACGCCGTAGCGCTCGATGAAAGCCTCGCCCTGATAAGCCATGCGGTGCTGTACGGCGATGCCGCCGCCCAGCGCCGCCACCCGGTCGATGTTGCGGGGACTGATGGTCTCGGCATGGTCGAAGAGCCAGTTGAGGCCCTTCAGCGGAATTTCCCGGTCGACTTTTTCGAAGACATCGAGCGCCCGGCCGATGGTCTCGTCATATGTGGCGTGCATCCGCCAGGGCCAGCGGTTCTCCGCCAGGATGCGGACGACGCGCTCGAGGTCGGCTTCCATCTTCGCCGGCAGGTCCGGCCGCGGCTCGCGGAAGTCCTCGAAGTCGGCGGCGGAGAACACCAGCATCTCGCCGGCGCCGTTGGCCCGATAGCTGTCGTCGCCCCGGCCCGGTGTCACCATGCCGGCCCAGCGGGTGAAGTCGGCAGCCTCCTCGCCCGGCTTCTGGGTGAAGAGGTTGTAGGCGATGCGCAGAGTCAGCTCGCCGTCGCCATGCAGCTTCTCGATGATCGCATAGTCGTCGGGGTAATTCTGAAAGCCGCCGCCGGCATCGATGACGCTGGTGACGCCGAGCCGGTTCAGCTCGCGCATGAAATGGCGGGTCGAGTTCAGCTGCTGGTCGGGCGGCAGCTTCGGCCCCCGGGCCAGCGTCGCGTAGAGGATGGCCGCGTTGGGCTTCGCCAGAAGCAGCCCGGTCGGCTCGCCCGCGGCGTCGCGCTGGATCTCGCCACCCGGCGGGTCCGGAGTCGCCCTGGTGTAGCCGACTGCCCTGAGCGCGGCGCGGTTGAGCAGGGCGCGGTCGTAAAGATGCAGGACGAAGACCGGCGTCTCCGGCGCCGCCGCGTTCAGCTCGTCCAGCGTCGGCAGCCGCTTCTCGGCGAACTGGTGGAGCGAGAAGCCGCCGACCACGCGCAGCCATTGCAGCGGCGGCGTCGCCTGGGCCTGGCGCTTCAGCATCGCCATGGCATCGGCCAGCGTCGGCACGCCGTCCCAGCGCAGCTCCATGTTGTAGTTGAGCCCGCCGCGGATGACGTGGATGTGGCTGTCGATCAGGCCGGGGATGGCCCGCCGGCCGCCGAGATCGATGACCTGTGTCTTCGGGCCCGCGGTCGGAACGATGTCGCGGGCGTCGCCGACGGCGCTGAACCGACCGCCCTCGATCGCCACCGCTTCCGGATTCGGGTTGGCGCGGTCGAGCGTCGTGAACCTGCCGTTGGTCAGGATCACGTCGGGGGGCATGGCGTCTAGGACTTGTGCGGAACAGGGACCGGGATCACGTAGTCCTGGAACTTCGTTGCCGGCGCGCCATGCACCATGGTGTAGGCGTACTCGACGCCGACGCCATAGGCGCCGCAATGGGTCTTCACGATGTCCATAACCGCGTCATAGGTGCCGCGGGCGGCCCAGTCGCGCTGCCATTCCAGCATCACGGAGAGCGCCGTCACAGGCCTGGCGCCGGCCTGGATCACCCGCTTCATGGCGTTGTCATGCGCGAGCTGGCTGACGTCGCCGCAGCAGTCCTCGACGACGTAGACTTCGTAGCCGTCGTGGATCGCCTGGATGGTCGGCAGCGCGACGCAGGTCTCGGTCCAGAGGCCGGACAGCACGATCTTCTTCCGACCGCTCTTCCTGATCGCGGCGACGAAGGTGCGGTCGTCCCAGGAATTCATGGTCGTCCGCTCGATCGGCGCCTGGCCCGGAAAGACCGCCTGGATCTGCGGCCACATGTTGCCGCTGAACGCCTTGGTCTCGACCGTCGAGAGCACCACCGGCACATCGAACACGCGGGCCGCCTTGGCCAGGACGAGGTTGTTGTTGATGACCGACTGCCGGTCGAAGTTGGCGACGCCGAACAGCATCTGCGGCTGCAGGTCGATGACCGCGACGACGCAGTTGTCCGGGGTCAGCAGTCCTTTCTCGCTGAGCTTCGGCCGCTTCGCGACTTTAGGCATGAGAGTCCCCCTGATTGAGCGCAATGCACGAGGCCGCCGGCGGCGACTCGAGCGCGAACGAGCCCGAGGCGCCGGCGGCGGATCTGATCTTCACGCCTTGATGAAGGCCAGCAGGTCGGCGTTGAACTTGTCCTGCTCGGTCTGCGCCAGGCCGTGCGAGCCGCCGGGATAGACCTTCAGGGTCGAGCCCTTGACGATCTTGGCCGCCGCCTTGCCCGAGGCGTCGATCGGCACGATCTGGTCGTCGTCGCCGTGGATGATGAGGGTCGGCACGTCGATCTTCTTCAGGTCGGGCGTGTAGTCGACCTCGGAGAACTGCTTGATGCAGTCGAGCAGGCCTTTGATGCCGCCCATCATCCCCTGCATCCAGAAGGAATCGACCAAGCCTTGCGAGACCTTCGCGCCCGGCCGGTTGAAGCCGTAGAAGGGCACCGCCAGGTCCTTGAAGAACTGCGAGCGGTTGTCGAAGGTGCCCTTGCGGATGCCGTCGAACACCTCCATCGGCAGGCCGCCCGGATTGGCCGCGGTCTTCAGCATCAGGGGCGGCACGGCGCCGACCAGCACCGCCTTCTTCACCCGCTTGGTGCCGTGGCGGCCGATGTAGTGTGAGACCTCGCCGCCGCCGGTCGAGTGCCCGACCATGACCGCGTCCTTGAGGTCCAGCGCCTCGAACACCGCCGCCAGGTCGTCGGCGTAGGTGTCCATGTCGTTGCCGTCCCAGGTCTGGTCGGAGCGGCCATGGCTGCGGCGGTCATGGGCGATGACCCGGTAGCCTTTCGAGCCTAGGAACGCCATCTGGCCGTCCCAGGCATCGGCGGTGAGCGGCCAGCCATGGGAGAAGACGACGGGCTGACCCTTGCCCCAGTCCTTGTAGAAGATGCGCGTGCCGTCCTTTGTGGTGACCGTCGCCATCTGCCGAGCTCCTGATCTGTGTCCTCCCTGGACTGACCGGAAGTCTAGGCGGTGTTTACAAAGTGATTGACGTGTGACTCGAACCTTGATTCAAGGATTCCTCTTGGAGGAGGGATTCGTGAGCCGAGGCGATCTGAGCGAAGCGGAATGGCGGTTGCTGAAAGACCTGTTGCCGGCCGAGCGCGGACGCA
>CAXNIC010000267.1:0-7261 GCA_964201945.1 Alphaproteobacteria bacterium | reverse complement strand
GTCGCCCGGCTGTTCGGCAATGCCTCGCTGGCCTGGGTCCCCGAGTCCATCCCCACTTTGGCAAGAGCGATGGATTTGGCCATCGGACCCTCCAAACTAAGAGTGGACCCTAGGAAAACGAGGGCGGTATTTGGGGCAAGTGCCCCCCCTTTGCAAGAGGAAATTCCCCCCGCGCAAAAAAAACCGTCACGATGACTTAGAGCGTCTCCGCCATGGCGCCGATCATCGCCGCGTCGACGCCGCAACAGCCGCCGACGATGCGGGCGCCGAGCCGCCTGGCGGCGATGGCGAAGCCCGCCATTTCCTCGACGCCGAAAGGATAGGCGACGGTGCCGTCCTTGAGCGCCGGCAGGCCGGCATTGGCGCGGACGACGAGCGGCCGCTCGATCGCGCCGATGGCGGCGATCGCCTTCAGCGCCTGCTCGGGCCCGAGCCCGCAATTGACGCCGACCGCGGCGGGCGCCGGATCGAATCGGCAGGCCCGGCCGACGAGCTCGACGAATCTGACAGCAGCGTCATGCCCTCCGGCGACCGACGAGGGATCGAAGGTCAGCGCGTAGGGAAGCCCGCTCGGCCGAGCCGCCGCCAGCGCTGCCTCGGCATCGGCCGCATCGGCCAGCGTCTCGAACCAGAGTACGTCGACGCCGGCGCCGGCCAGGGCGGCGGCATGACCGGCGAAGAGGAAGCGCCGCTCGAACTTCGATCCGACCGGGCCGATCGAGCCGGCGACGATCGCCTCCGGCGCGGCGTCGCGGGCGAGACGAACCGACGCGACCGCGATCGCCTCGGCCTCGTCGCCGTAGCGGGAATGATTGGCGCCGAAGCTGTTGGTGGTGACGAGCTCGGCCCCGGCAGCGGCGAAGGACCGGTGGACTTCCCTCACCGCCTCCGGGCGATCGAGGCACCACGCCTCGGGCGGTTCGCCGACCGGAAGCCCCAGCGCCTGCAGGCTGGTCGCGATGCCGCCGTCGGCGAGGATCGGTCGTCGCTCTCCCAGCCGTTCCCCCAGCCTGTCAGGCACCGTTCGAGCGCCGCCGCTCGGCGACGCGGTCGAGGACCTGGCGCCGGCCGTCATCGTCGAGACCGATCCAGGCGCCGATCTCCTCGATGCTGCGGAAGCAGCCCTTGCAGAATCCGGACTCCGGATCGAGGACGCAGAGCCCGATGCAGGGCGACGGGACGGAAGCAGGCATGAGGAAAGGGTTACGGCAATGCCGCGTCCGATGCCAGGGCGGGAGGAAAATCCTGCGGGTTGCACGGGACCGGTCCGAGGGCTAACTACCGGAAGCAACATCTCACAGCACGGACACGTTCCATGCCCCTCACCCTGGTCATCGGCAACAAGAACTATTCCTCCTGGTCGATGCGGCCATGGCTGGCGTTGAAGAAGGCCGGCGTCGCCTTCGAGGAGGTCGTCATCGCGCTCGACCGGCCGGAGACGCGGGCCGAGATCTTCAGGCATTCGCCGAGCGGCTTCGTGCCGACGCTGAAGGACGACGAGCTGACGATCTGGGAGTCGCTGGCGATCTGCGAGTACCTGGCCGAGCGCTTTCCCGATGCCGGGCTCTGGCCCCAGGATCCGTCGGCGCGCGCCGTCGCCCGCTCGGTCTCGGCCGAGATGCATGCGGGGTTCTCGGCGCTTCGCACCAACATGCCGATGAACTGCCGCGGCAACTTGCCGGGCAAGGGCCGCGCGCCCGGCGTGCAGGAGGACATCAACCGCATCTCGGCGATCTGGCGCGACTGCCGCGCCCGGTTCGGAGCGAGCGGCCCCTATCTCTTCGGCGCCTTCAGCATCGCCGACGCGATGTATGGGCCGGTGGTGTCGCGCTTCGTCACATACCAGGTCGATCTCGACGCCGATGCGAAGGCCTATGTGAACACGATGTGGGCCGATCCGGCGGTGGCCGCCTGGGTCGAGGGCGCGAGGCGCGAGCCCTGGGTGATCGAGAAGTCGGAGCTCTAGGCTTCAGCCGTCAGGCGTTGCCGACGCGGCGCCCTTCGCTGCGCAGCGAACCCTGATACTCGGGCACCAGGCGGAGAAGGGCGGCCAGCGTGTCGTCGGTCCGCCGGTTGCGCGCCGCCTCCTCGATCTCGTCGAGGGCGCGGGCGAGGATCGCGAGGTCGGCGGTGCGCGGGCGCGCCAGCAGGATGCCGGGCCGCCCGGTCGCCACCAGGTTCTCCTGGTCGTGGAACAGCTCCTCGTAGAGCTTCTCGCCGGGCCTGAGCCCGGTGAAGGTGATCTTGATGTCGTCGCCGGGCCGGAGCCCCGCGAGCCGGATCATCTGGCGGGCAAGATCGAGGATCTTCACCGGCTGCCCCATCTCCAGCACGTGGATGGCGCCGGACTCGTCCTTGGGGCCTGAGAGCGCGAGGTCGCAGGCCTGCAGCACCAGCTCGACCGCCTCGCGCACGGTCATGAAGTAGCGCGTCATCTCCGGATCGGTGACGGTGAGCGGACCGCCGGCGGCGATCTGGCGCTGGAACAGCGGCACCACCGATCCGGTCGAGCCCAGCACGTTGCCGAAGCGGACGGTGACGAAGCGGGTGCCGCCGCGCGCCAGCGCCGCGACGTCGAGCGCCTGGCAGTAGCTTTCGGCCACCCGCTTGCTCACGCCCATCAGGCTGGACGGGTTCACCGCCTTGTCGGTCGAGATCAGCACCATGGCGGCGACGCCGGCTGCGGCCGCCGCATCGGCGACGACGCGGGTACCGGCGACGTTGGTGAGCACGCCCTCGTTCGGATTCGCCTCGACCAGCGGCACGTGCTTGAAGGCGGCGGCGTGGAAGACGAGGTCGGGACGCTCGCGCGCCAGCACCTGGTCGATGCGCAAGCGGTCGCGGACGTCGCCCAGGATCGCGACACGCGGCAGGTCGGGCCAGCGTTCCGCCATCTCGTGGTCGATCAGGTAGAGCTGGTACTCGGCATTGTCGAGAAGCGCCAGGTAGCTCGGCCCCAGCGCGGCGAGCTGGCGGACGAGCTCGCCGCCGATGGTGCCGCCGGCGCCGGTGACCAGAACGCGGCGGCCAGCGACCATGCGTTCGAGGCCGGAGCGATCCAGCACCCGCTGCGGCCGGCCGAGCAGGTCCTCGACCTCGATCGGCCGGATCTCCGACTTGGCGGCGCCGGCACGTTCGAGGCGGCGCGGATCGGGAAGCCGGCTCAAAGGAAGCGCGAGGCGGCTGGCGGCCTCCAGGAGAACCCGCACATGCGCGCCGTCATCCTCGGCCCGCCCCAGCACCAGGCGTTCGGGCCGCTGGTCGCGGACGGCGAGCCGCTCGACCACCTCTTCGAGCGCCGCTTCCGTGCCCAGTACCTCGACGCCCAGCACCTGGCGGCCCTGCCAGTCGGGACGGTCGTCGACCACGCCGACGACGCGATAGGGCGCGCCGTCGCCGCGCGCGAGATTGCGGACGAAGGTCTCGGCCGCATCGCCCCAGCCGACCAGCAGCACCGGCACGCGGCGTCCGTCGCGCTCGAGTACGCCGCCGAAGCGGCGTTCGCGCAGGATGCGGGTGAGCAGCCGGGGGGCGGCCAGGAACGCGGTCATGACGAAGACGTCGATGACCAGCACCGAACGCGGGAAATCCTCGAGCCGGGTCACCAGGAAGAGCACGGGCAGGAAGACCAGATGGGTCAGCACCACCGCCTTGCCGATGGTGGCGACGTCGTCGAGCCCGGCATAGCGCCAGACCCGGCGGGGGAGCCCGAAGGCCTGGCAGACAAGCGCGGCAACGGCGACGAACAGCGCCAGCCCGCCCCACAACGCCAGCGGCGGCCAGGTCAGGATGTCGTCGCCCACCCGGAGATAGAACGAGACGAGATAGGCGAGCCCGCAAAGCGTCGCGTCGAAGAGCGCGACCACGAGCGCGCGGCGCACCGGCCAGCGGCGGGAGGTCATGGGTCGCGCCTATAGCACATCGACGTCACGCGCGGGCGAAGCGCAGCATGGCCAGGGCGACCAGGACAGCGGCACCCGCCAGCGCCGGCCAGGGATGGCTGAGCGCCGCCAGCGCCAGCAGGACGAGCCCGACATTGACCAGGCCGACGGCGAGCGCGACCCGGCCGTGGCTCCAACCCCGCTGCACCGCCTGCTGGTAGAAATGCTCGCGATGGGCTTCCCAGACGCGCTGGCCCCTCAGCAGGCGGCGGCCCAAGGTCCAGGTCGCATCCGCCAGGTAGTAGCCGGGAAGGATCAGCGCCGGCGCCCAGTGCCCGTCCTTGGCAAGCAGGATCAGCAGCGCGCCGAGCAGGTAGCCGAGAGGCACGCTGCCGACATCGCCCATGAAGAGCCGCGCCGGATGCCAGTTCCAGCGGAGGAATCCCAGAGCCGCGGCCGCGACGATCAGCGCCGGAGCCGCCGGCGCGCCGACCAGCGCGAGGCCGATGCCGATCGACGCCGCCTCGACCCCGGTGATGCCGTCGATGCCGTCCATGAAGTTGGTGAGGTTCACGAGCCACACCCAGGCGAGCCCCGCCGCCAGCAGATCGAGCCCGCCGGGGAGCAGCCCCTGGAACACCGGGCCGCCGTCGAGGACGGCGAGACCGGCGGCGACCGCAGCCGCCTGGGCGAGGAGCCGCCAACGAGCCGGCACATGGCCGAGGTCGTCGCGCCACGAGACGACCGCCAGCGCGGTCGCGGCGGCAATCAGCACGAGCCAGGGCATCGGCGTCGAGGTCGCGAGCGCGAAGGCGAGCAGTGCCGACAGCGCCGCGGTGAGAAGCCCGATTCCGCCGCCACGCGGCGTCGCCTGCGTATGCGAGGATCGATGGTTCGGCGTGTCGACGATCTGGCGCCGGCGAAGCCAGGCCAGCGTCCGGCCGGTGGCGATCCAGCTCAGCGTCAGCGTGGCGGCGAAAAGGACGGCCGCGAGCCAGGCCTCGCTCATGGCTCGCTCCGGTTCGCCCGCTCATGCCGGACCAGTGCTTCTTCCGGCCAGCGGTTCTTGAGATAGGCGACCAGCGCCCAGATCTGGGCGTCGGTCAGGTTGAACTCGAAGGCGGGCATCTGGCTGCGGACCGTCGCCGGCAGGAACGGCTGGCCGCCGAACTTCACCCGCTCGAAGATCTCGCGGTCGGAACGCTCGACCGAGGGCGACCGCTCGTCCAGCGACGGAGCGAGGCCGGAAGCGGCGGCCATTCCCGGCCGCCAGTCCTCATGCCCTTCGCGGTCGATGCCGTGGCAATAGGAACAATGCTGGCGGTAGAGGACGCGGCCCAGCGCGACCTGGGCCGGCCGTTCGGGATCGGCATCTGTCGCGGTCGAGGCGAGGCGCTTCTCGACCAGCATGACGGCGCCGGTCACCAGGATGGCGACGACCGCGGCGATGAGCGTGAAGCGGCTCTTGGGGTCGGAGAGGAATCCCCGGTGAGGCGGAGGCGATTCGTCGTCCTCGTCGTCGGTCACCAGCACACGGCGGCGACGCGGCGCATATTTCGGCTTGCCCGGATCCTTCGGAGGATCCTTCCGCAAGAAGCGGTCGAGGAACGGCAGACGCATGGCCGCAGTATAAGCGGGAGGCGTGTTAGGGTCGCGCCCGCGACGAGGCAGGACCGGGGGAGGCGGAAGCAATGCGGGACGGCTGGACCCGGGGCACACCCGTCCTGGCGCTCGATGCCGCCGCCGCCGAGGCCCTGATCACCCCCGCCGTCCCCGGCGCCCGCGTGACCGAGGTCTTCGCGATCGAGGGCGGGCTCGCCAACACCAATCTCAGGCTGACGCTCGCGGGCCGCGACTCGCCGCTGCTGCTCCGCCTCTACCAGCGCGACCCCGCCCAGGCGCGGAAGGAGTGGGCGCTGCATCGCCGCCTCTCAGGCTCGGTGCCGGTGCCGGCGATCCTGCACGCCGCCGACGACAACGCCATCACCGACGGGCCTTATGCGGTGGTCGAATGGATCGAGGGCGTCCATCTCGGCCGAATCGTCCCCACCCTCGCCTCCGACACCCGGCGGGACCTCGGCCAGGACATCGGCCGCGTGCTGGCGGCGATCCACAATGTGACCTTTCCGACCGCCGGCTTCCTCGATGCCGACCTGCAGGTCGCCCAGCCGCTCGATGCCGGCAAGGAGGGGCTCTCGGGATTTCTCCGGCTCTGCCTGGTCGATGGACGGGGCGGCGGCCGGCTCGGCCCGGAACTCACCCAGGCGGCGCTGGCCTTCGCCGAGCGCGAGGGGCCGCGGCTCGACGCCTGGACCTCACCGCCCCGCCTCACCCATGCCGACTTCAACGGCTCGAACGTGCTGGTACGCGAGACCGGCGCCGGCTGGCGGGTTGCCGCCGTGCTCGACTGGGAGTTCGCCTTCGCCGGCGCTCCCTTCTTCGACTTCGGCAACCTGCTGAGACCGCCGCTCGGCGATCTGGATGGCTTCGCGGACGCGGTCGCCGACGGCTACCGCAAGGCGGGAGCCTCCATGCCGGCGGACTGGCGGAATCTCGCGCGGATCGGCGATCTCACCGCCTGGGCGGATTTCCTGAACCGTGCCGACGCGACGCCGGCGCTGATCGCGGACGCCAGGCGGATGATCGCCTCGACCGTCTCGCCCTGAAACGAAAAAGGCCCCGTCCGCGGACGAGGCCCTTCGTGTCGTTCGAGTGCGGACCTTACGCGCTGAGCCGGCGCGGCAGCTCCTTGATCGAGGAATCGACCAGGCCGGAGGCGATGGCGCCATCGACCTTCTCCATCAGCACGCGCTGGGTCGCGGCCAGGGCCAGCTCGACCGCGGCGTCGCGGACCTGGGCCACTGCCTGCGCCTCGGCCTGCGCGATCTTCTCGACCGCCTGGGCCTCGCGGCGCTTCAGGCGCTGCTCCAGCTGGATCTTCTGCTCGGCTTCGAGCGCCTGCGCCTCGGACCGCGCCAGCGCCAGGATGCCTTCGGCCTCCTTGATCGCGTCGGCGTGCTTCCGCTTGTACTCGGCCAAAGCCGCCTCGGCGTCCTTCCGGAGCCGCTCGGCATCGTCGAGCTGCGCCTTGATCTGCGCCGCGCGCCCGTCGAGCGCGCCGCCGATCAGCACCACCAGCTTCTTGCCGAGCAGTACGAAGAAGGCGACGAACGCCGCCAGCACCCAGAATTCGGGCGTCGAGAACATCAGGCGCGCTCCTTCGCCGCGGCCGTGACCGCCGCCGTCGCCGCCGCGTCGTTGACCGGTTGCCCGATCAGCTTCTCGGCCGCGGCCTTGGTGATCTCGACCGCCATCTGCGTCAGGCTCGCCATCGCCGAGTCGCGGGCCTGACGGATCCGGCCCTCGGCCGCCTCGGTATC
>CAXNIC010000266.1:0-7299 GCA_964201945.1 Alphaproteobacteria bacterium | reverse complement strand
GACGTCGACGCCTGGCTCGAACGCAAGGCCTGGGAACGTAAATACGACCCGATCAACCGCGCGTGCCGCGGGGCCATCCCGACGGCGGCCAGTGGACGGATGGTGTTGGCACTGGAGGTGATGACGCCTATCCGGCCGGAGAACTGCTCACCGACGAAGAACAACAAGAAGTCGGTCGGCTGGCCGAACGGGCGAGGCGAATTCTCGCTGATGGCGGAGATTCCGACTCCCTCGTCGTCCTTGCCGCGGGTGGCGAAAAGCCACCGAAGCTTCCGCGGTCGAGGTGGGGGGCGCTTGCATTCTTCACTGAATTCCTAGGACGCATGATGGCCCAAAGGGCATTCGAAGGGCGCAACTCCCCTGTCTGGTTCGATGTCGTTGATTGGTTCAACGCGATCAACACTCTGATGCCGGAATTCGAAAGCTACCTGACGCCGCCGAAGGCGTGGGAGGAACTCGTTGCTGATCAGGATTTACGCGTATTCGACTCTTACGATGACTTCCAGGACATTTACGGATCGGCTGGCGCTTTCCACGATTGGCATCATTTGGTGGAGCAGGAGTCAGGCTTCTCTCAGAGAGAAATAAACAACACGGAAAACATCATTCGTGTGCCGCGCGGCAGGCACTGGCAGATCACGAGTTACATGACGACGCATCGGGAGCATCTCGGCGGGCTCTCGTGGCGACAATGGCTACGTGGGAAACCGATCGAAGAGCATCGCAGGGTCGGTATGATGGCGGCTCGACATGCGGGAGTGCTCAAATGAAGAAGGATCTCAAGACGCTGTCGCTGGAGGAACTCCGCGAGCGCTACAACGAGGTGGCGCTGCTTATGGGGTATGACTCTGATAATTTGTCGACGCGCTCATACAACCGCCGGTTCAAGGAAAAGCAAAGCATTGTCGATGAGCTTTGGGCTCGATCGGCAATTGATGCGCTGTTGCCCGGTATTCGGCACGAGAACCCCTGGGTTCGCTACTTTTCTGCTGCGAACTGCAGGGAAATTGCTCCGGCTGAAACGGAGGCGGTCTTGGAAGAGCTTGCGCGTATCCCATACGGCACCGTGGGGTCGGAGGCGAGGACGGCCCTGTACATCATCCGATCCGGGATCGCTGTCTCTCGGCGACCTCCTTAAGCTCTGGATGAGAACTGTTACTGCCTGCCTGAATTCTTCAGGGATCGAGCCGTCAATGTCTTTGCCGACGTCTGCGATCTGCGGGCGGGAGAGGTCAGCATGGATGCGATATATGCGCTTCTGTTCGCGGCGAGCTCGACCTAGAGACCGGGCCGAAACGATGCCCGGTTTGACTGGAGGGCCGCAAGAGATTAAAAGAACAAATCACGAACAATTCTCCACCATGCCGCCCTACCTCGAACTCGAAACCGCGACCAATTTCAGCTTCCTCGACGGCGCCGCGCATGCCGAGGAGCTGGTCGTAACGGCGCGGGCGCTGGGGCATGCCGGGATCGGCATCGCCGACCGCAACACGCTGGCCGGCGTGGTGCGCGCGCATCACGTGGTTACGGACGAACCCGAGGTGTATCGAGGATTCCAGCTGCTGGTGGGCGCGCGGCTGGTGCTTCACGACGAGTTCGAGATCCTCTGCTATCCGACCGACCGTGCCGCCTATGGCCGGCTCTCGCGTCTGCTGACTGTCGGCAAGCGCCGCGCGCCCAAGGGCGAGTGCTTCCTCGGTCTTCCCGATGTGCTGGAGTTCGGCGAAGGCCAGGTCTTCATCGCCTGCCAGCCGGAGCAGCCGGACCCGGCGCATGGGGAGCGCACGCTCGCGCTCGCCCGGCGCTTTCCCGGCAACGTGTTCCAGGCGGCGACCTGGCGCTATGACGGCGACGACCGCCGGCGGCTGACGCGCCTCTCCGAGCTGGCGGCTGCCGCGCGCACGCCGCTGGTCGCCACCAACGACGTCCGCTATCACGTGGCCGCTCGCCGCCCGCTCGCCGACGTGCTGGCCTGCGTCCGCCTGAAGACCACCATCGGCCAAGCCGGCACGCGCCTCGCCGCCAATGCCGAGCGTCATCTCAAGACGCCGACCGAGATGGCGCGGCTCTTCCGCGATTATCCGGACGTCGTCGCCCGCAGCGTCCAGGTCGCGGAGCGCTGCCGCTTCTCGCTCGCTGATCTCAAATACGACTACCCCAGCGAGGCGCCCCCCGGTCGCACCGCGCAGGAGGAGCTTGAGGATCGCGCCTGGAAAGGGGCGGCCAAGCGTTTTCCTGAAGGCCTCGCCGACAAGGCGCGGGGGATCCTGACGCATGAGCTCAGCCTGATCCGGGAGAAGGGCTATGCCCCCTACTTCCTCACCGTCGACAACATCGTCCAGTACGCGCGTGGCAAGAACATCCTCTGTCAAGGACGGGGATCGGCTGCCAATTCTCTGGTCTGCTATTGCCTGTGGATCACCTCGGTCGATCCGCTGGAGCGTGGCCTTCTGTTCGAGCGCTTCGTCTCCAGCGAGCGCAACGAGCCGCCGGATATCGACGTCGATTTCGAGCACGAACGGCGCGAGGAGGTGATCCAGCACGTCTACGATCATTACGGCCGCGAGAAGGCTGCCATCGCCGCCACCGTCATCAGCTATCGGACTCGCGGCGCCTTGCGGGATGTTTCGAAGGCCATGGGTCTCACGCCGGATGTGGTCGACATCCTGAACGACATCGAGTGGCGCTTACCGGAAGAAGGAAAGCCGGACGAAAGAGAAAACAAAAGGGAGAGGCAAAAAAACGAGAGAGACGCGAAGCCGAGGATCAATGAAAAAGCGATCAAGGCCGTAGGCTTAGATCCGCATGAGCCGGTCCTGCGGCACACGCTCGAGCTGACGCTCGAGCTCCGTGGCTTCCCGCGCCATCTCTCCCAGCATGTCGGTGGCTTCGTCATCACTGCGGGGCGTCTCGATGAGCTGGTGCCGGTAATGGATGCCGCCATGGAAGACCGCACCTGCATCGAATGGGACAAGGACGACCTGGCCACCCTCCGTATCCTCAAGGTCGACGTCCTCGCTCTCGGGATGCTGACCTGCATTCGCAAGGCTTTCGAGCTGATGTCGCTGCGAAAGGGAATGAACCTCACTCTTGCGGGGGTTCCGGCGGAGGATCCGGCGGTCTACGAGATGTTGCAGCGTGGCGACTCTCTTGGCGTCTTTCAGGTCGAAAGCCGCGGGCAGATGGCGATGCTGCCCAGGCTCAAGCCCAAGACCTTCTACGATCTGGTCATCGAAGTCGCGATCGTTCGTCCCGGTCCCATCCAAGGCAACATGGTCCACCCCTATCTTCGGCGCCGGGAAGGGACGGAAAAGAGAGAGCCTCTCAATGACAAGCTGAAGGACGTGCTCGACAAGACCCTCGGGGTCCCTCTGTTTCAGGAACAAGCGATGCGCATGGCCATCGATGCGGCCGGCTTTACTCCGGCCGAGGCCGATCGGCTTCGTCGTGCCATGGCGACGTTCAAGAGCAATGGCCAGATCAAGAAATTCGAGGACAAGTTCATCAGCGGCATGATCGCGAACGATTATCCGCGCGCCTTTGCCGAGCGCTGCTTCAAGCAGATCGAGGGCTTCAGCAACTACGGGTTCCCGGAAAGCCATGCCGCTTCCTTCGCCATTCTGGTCTATGTGTCGTCCTGGCTGAAATGCCATCACCCGGAAGTTTTCGCGGCCGCGCTTCTGAACGCCCAGCCCATGGGCTTCTATCAGCCGGCGCAGATCGTGCGCGATGCGGTCGAGCACGGTGTCGAAGTCCGTCCTGCGGATGTCAACGCCAGCGACTGGGACTGCACCCTGGAGCCGCGATCCGATGGTGGCTTCGCATTGCGTCTCGGTCTGCGGCAGATCTGCGGCATGAGCGAGAAAGAGGTGGTTGGTAAGCTGATGGAGATGCGTGGTCCCGGCTATCAAAGCGTCCGCGATCTTTGGCTTCGCTCCGGGCTTAAGACCGTGTCTATCGAAAAGCTGGCGGAAGCCGATGCCTTCCGGTCCTTGGGATTGCAGCGACGTGATGCGATATGGGCGGTGAAGGGTCTTGGCGAGATGCCATTGCCGCTCTTCGCCGCTGCGGAGGCCAGGGACACACTCAGGGCAGAGCCCAAGGTGAACCTGGTCGCGCTCGGTACCGGAGCAGAGGTCGTCCAGGACTACGTCACGACGGGGCTGACGCTAAAGCGCCATCCGCTGGCGCTGATCCGGCCGCGCCTGCACCGGGGTGGCTGGAACCAGGCGGCCCTGCTCGACGATGCGCCGCCGGGTCAGCTCGTCCGCGTCGCCGGCCTCGTCCTGGTGCGCCAGCATCCGGAAAGCGCCAACGGCATCGTCTTCGTGACGATGGAGGACGAGAGCGGCATCGCCAATCTCGTCCTCTATCCCGACATTTACGAGGCGAACCGCGCCAAAGTTCTCGGTTCCATGCTGCTTGCGTGCGAAGGGGTCGTCGATCGAAAGGAAGTCGTCGTTCATGTGAAGGCCCACAGACTCTTCAATCTCACACACTGGCTGTCCGATCTCGTCGCCGACGACGGGGTTCCACAGCCGCCCCAGCCCTTCGCCCGCACCCTCGCGTATGCCCAGGAGACCAAGCGACCTCCCCGCGTGCGCACGCAGATCGACGTCAAGAGCCGCGACTTCCACTGAAGGGGTTGCTTGGCGGGCCGGCCGGCATGGCCCAGAGTGGGGATCTCAGCTCGAGAGGCCTCCGTGTTCCGCATCCGCCGCATTCCGGACGACCTGGCTCCGCGGAACGCCGAGGCGATCGCCGAGGTCCAGGCGATCCTCCGCCAGCAATTCCCCAAGTCGCTGAGCGATGCCGACAGCCTTCCCGACCAGCTGCGCAATTCGTTCCGCAAGCGCTTCCGCACCCTGGTCTATGTCGCCGAGCGCGCCGACGACCGCGTCCAGGGCTTCGCCCTGGTGCACTACGCGCCGGACCTCGCCTTCGTCTTCCTCGATTATCTCGCCGCCGGCAGCAAGCTGACCGGAAGCGGGATCGGCGGCGCGCTCTACGACCGGGTCCGCGACACCGCCAAGGAACTCGGCGCCGTCGGCATCCTCATGGAATGCCTGCCCGACGATCCGGCTCTCTGTCGGAACGAGGCTTTGCTGCCGGGAAATGCCGCCCGGCTACGCTTCTACGAATCTTTCGGGGGCCGACCGATCATCGGCACCGCCTATGAGACGCCGATCTTCGAAGGAGCGGACTGCCCGCCCTATCTGGTGTTCGACGGCCTCGGGCGCGACGAGCCGCTGTCGCGCGCCGGCGCCCGCGCCATCGTGCGGGCGATCCTCGATCTGAAATACGCCCGGGTCTCGCCGCCCGGATACATCGATGCAGTGGTGGAGTCGATCAGGGACGATCCGGTCCGGCTCCGGCCGCTCCGCTATCATCGCGCCGAGCCGCGGCGCGCCACGAATGCCGATCGGCGCGAGTCCATTCCCCTCGTCGTCAACGATCGCCACGACATCCACCATGTCCGCGACCGGGGCTATGTCGAGGCGCCGGTCCGCATCGCCTCGATCCTGAAGGACCTGGAAGGGACGACGCTGTTCCGGCGCATCCCGGTGGAGCCTTTCGCCGAACGGCACATCCGCGCCGTCCATGACCGGACGCTGGTCGAGTTCATCAGGCGGGCCTGCGCCAAGGTCCCGGCCAACCGCTCGATCTATCCCTATGTCTTTCCCGTCCGCCGCCCCGACCGGCTGCCCAAGGATCTGCCGCTCAGGGCGGGATATTTCTGCATCGACACCTTCACGCCGCTGAACGCCAATGCCTGGCTGGCGGCCAGGCGCGCCGTCGACTGCACGCTCACCGCCGCGTCGGAAGTCGTCGAGGGGGCGCCACTTGCCTATGCGCTGGTCCGGCCTCCCGGGCATCATGCCGAGCGCCGGGTGTTCGGCGGCTTCTGCTATCTCAACAACGCCGCCATCGCCGCGCATTACCTCAGCCGCTACGGCAAGGTCGCTGTGCTCGACATCGACTATCACCACGGCAACGGCACCCAGGACATCTTCTGGACCCGCGACGACGTGCTCACGGTCTCGATCCACGGCGATCCGGCGATCGCCTATCCGTACTTCTCGGGATTCCGCGACGAGATCGGGGAGGGCGCCGGCCGCGGCTTCAACCTCAACATCCCGCTTGCCGAGAAAGCCCAACCGGCCGACCAGCGGAAGGCGCTCGAGCGCGCGCTTCGCCGCATCCGCCGGCATGCGCCGGACTTCCTCGTCCTCGCCATCGGCTTCGACACCGCAGCCGGCGATCCGACTGGCTCATGGCGGAACCGTCCTCAGGACTTTCGCCGCCTCGGCGAGATGATCGGCGAAGCGGGGCCGGCGATCCTCGCCGTGCAGGAAGGCGGCTACCGGACGCGGACATTGGGCACCAACGCCGCGTGCTTCTTCCAGGGCCTCTGGGCCGCCATCGGTCAGAGGAAGGCCGCGATGGCCGCGCACAACGGCAAGACGGGGCGCAAATGAAAACGGCCCGCCCGGGATACCCGGACGGGCCGTTTCAACCTGGTAGAGCTGGCGTCTAGACGCCCGGCTGCGGCTCCGGCGCGATGCCGCCCGGTGCGTCGGTACCAGGCCCGGTGGTCGGCACCGAGGCGCGGCGGCCGCCGGTCTTGGACGGATCGTCCTCGACCTTGTCGCGGTTGACCGGCTCGCCCTGGGCAATGGCGCGGACCTCGTCGCCCGAGAGCGTCTCGAACTCGAGGAGGCCCTTGGCCAGGCGATGGAGCTGGTCGATGTGCTTGGTCAGGATGTCGCGCGCGTGGTTGTACGAGCGGTCGACGATCTGGCGGATCTCCTCGTCGATCAGCTTGGCGGTCGCATCCGACACGTCCTTCCGCTGGGTGACCGAGTGGCCGAGGAAGACCTCCTGCTCGGGCGCGCCATAGGCCAGGAAGCCGAGCTTCTCGCTCATGCCCCATTCGGTGACCATGCGCCGCGCCATCTCAGACACCATCTTGATGTCGGAGGAGGCGCCGGTGGTGATCTTCTCCTCGCCGAAGATCATCTCCTCCGCCAGGCGGCCGCCGGCGGCGACCGACAGGTCGGCCATCAGCTTGTCCTTGGAATAGGAGATACGATCGGTCTCGGGCAGGCGCATGACCATGCCGAGCGCACGGCCGCGCGGGATGATCGTCGCCTTGTGGATCGGATCGGACGCCGGCGAGTGCAGCGCCACCACGGCGTGGCCGGACTCGTGATAGGCGGTGAGCTTCTTCTCTTCCTCGGTCATGACCATGGAGCGCCGCTCGGCGCCCATCATGACCTTGTCCTTGGCGGCCTCGAA
>CAXNIC010000265.1:0-7307 GCA_964201945.1 Alphaproteobacteria bacterium | reverse complement strand
ACAGATCTTCGACGTCGCGGAGGCTCAGGGTGAACCGGAGATAGAGCCAGATCGCTCGGTGAATGATCTCAGGCGGGAACCGGTAGCCGGCGTAGCTGATCTTGTTCATCCAGGTGGCTACCACTCCGCCAGAGGGACCTCTACACTCGGAGCGCCGTGACAATGCCGCCGGCACCCATTATCAGGCTTCGCCGAAAAGGGACGGCTGCCGTCTTGCGCGACTCGCCACCTGGTAGCGAACCGGACGCCCCTTCTTAGTTACCGAGTTGTCCGCGACAGCCCGCTTTAGCCATGCTGCAACTTGCTGCTTGGTGAGTTCGAGCTCTTGCGCGAGTTCGTCAGCGCTCAGCGGCCTATCTTTCGTGGCGGCGATCAGACTTTCGAGGAACGTATCGTAAAGGCTCTTGGAGGGTTGGGCCTGCGTACCAATAGCCGATCCCGCATGCTGGTCGCTTGCCATGATGTCGGTGCGGGTCGCGTCGTCGGCGTTGACAATCTCCTGCTCAACGCGGACTGAGGAGGCGACACATTCCTCCGGTTCGCGCGCATGTGATGGTTCCGCATCGTGCGTCAAAAGTGGAATATCGGAGGCCGCTTGCCGAAGTCCAGTTGCGCTATTCAGGTCCTTCAGCTGCAGGGGCGGGGCCGGAAGATACTGCGCGCCTTGCTGAACAAGATCTTCGTTCCCACTCGATCGCTCGCTTGAGCGCTTCACCCACAATGGAACCCAGCCCGCCTTCAGATCCTCGATAGCGCCAGCCCACGTCCCTCCTTTTTCCCTCGTGCATGAAACGACAATCGCGGCGTCGGCGAGACAGTAGATGTATTTATTTCGTGCCATCGCATTGCCGACGTTGAAACCTGCTTCTGGGCTGAAGGGGGAAATAAGGACTAGATCATTTGCCATGAGATGCTTGCGGTACGCAGATGAAGTGGCGGACCGCAAGAGGCTATCCGCCAAGACTCCCACAGCGGTCCCTTCACTCTGAAGAGCGCCAAGCATCGCGCTCTGGTCGATGCCTCTCGCCCCGCCGGAGATAATGGAAGTGCCTTGCGTCGCAGCATCGCGCCCGATGCCACCGGCAAATGACATGTCGGCATCCGTGGCATCGCGTGACCCGACTACCGCAACTCCTCCAGAATTCAGCAAAGCATTGTTGCCGCAGCCGAAGATGACAGCCGGGGAATCCTGTCGCAGTTGACGCTTCAGGCGATCAGGATAATCAGGGTCAGACCGCGTCAAAACCCATAATCCGGCGCGCTCCCAGCGTTCGAGTGACAGCCCAAGCGCGCCCCCTCTCTCAAGCAGGCGCTCTACACGGCGCGCGGTGATTGATCGGTCAATCAACCCGGAAAGGTACGACGAAGCGTCCCCGGATAGCAGCGAGGCAGGTTGGAGGTTGTGCTCTTTAAGCCAGATGGCAAACCGTGCCCATTCGCTGGTTGTGAGGGGCTTTGCACCGTGCTTCTCGTCCTTCCCGAAATGGACCGTGAGGAGCAGGACGGCTTGTGTCTGACTACCGATATGCATGTCAGCCCCCTACGCTTGATGTCGCCAGCGCAACGGGCCAAACGGCGCCGCTCCCCGACCGCCGGAGCAGTGCCGCGATAATGGTCATGGTCCAACCCGAGTCGACGACATCATCGACAAGCAGAACCGGCTCACGAGAAATGGTGCCAGTGATAGCGAATACCCCATCGAGATTCCGGCACTGATGAAAGCGGTTTTGCTGTTCTTTCTGCGGCTCGTTCACCCTTACCTTCGTCACAGACGCTATGAAAGGAATTCCTAGTCGTTTGGCAAGCCGGCCCGCAAAGTCAGGCACGAGCGTGGGGTGGTTCCTCGACGGAACGCAGGTGACCCATTGGGGTCCCGGGTTCGGCTCCCATCTCGCAGTTAACATCTCCGCGACCGCTTCGACGAGTTCGTCGCGAAAACGGCCCGAGTGCTTATCGTCAGCAACCAATTGCCCCCAGCCGGCATCTCCCCATCGCGATAGGACGCGGCCAGTCTCAGCTCTTAGCCTCTGTGGAAGATTGTCTTGCAGGTCATACTCAACAAATGCGTCACGCGCGACCTGCTTGTTGCACTCAAGCGGTGATTCGGAATGTCGCAGAAAGCGCGAGGCATCGATCGCTTGCTTTCGGGAAAAGCTCGGCTCGACGATTGGCCTTCCAAGGCAATTGGAACACTTGCCGCAGGGCTCAGCATTCTCGTCGTCGAGAGAATCAGCCAAATACTCCATCAGGCACCCAGGCGCAGTTAGGTATCCTTGGATCTCGCCCCATTCCGTTTCGCGTTGCGCGGTCAGGCGACGTATCCGCTCGTGATCCATGCGGTACGGGATCGGGGTGCGCTTCCAGCGGGCACCAACTTTTATGATTGGTGCTGGGCTATCCACGGACAGATACTTCATAACTTGCTTAATCTGGCCGTGTCTCAGATTGACAGCTTCCTCTATCTGAGCCGTCGTTAGGCCATCTGAGTCTTCGAGTGCCTGCAGGATTGACGTGACAGACTTTTCCCGAGGGAATGCGCTTTTGCGGAAGTACTCGTGAATGTCGTCGTCTTCATCGCCAGACATCAGAATGCCATATGCAAGATCGATCGCTCGTCCCGCACGTCCAACCTGCTGGTAATAAGCGACAATGGAGCCGGGCGTTTGGTAGTGGATTACGAAACCCAAATCTGGCTTGTCATATCCCATTCCAAGCGCGGTTGTGGCAACGAGAGCCTTTAATTCGTTGTTTAGAAGCTGCTCTTCGAGGTGCTGTCGATAAGAATTCGAGTCGGGAAACCCATCTCCAGTGACGTCGCTGTAGTAGGCGCGGGCAACAATTCCTTTGTTGCTCAGCCACGTCGAGACCTGATCAGCATCCCGTTTGGTTAGGGTGTAGACGATTCCAGTTCCGGGTAGCGCTGGGAGATGATCAGTCAGCCAAGCAAGTCTTGCGGCTTGCGAAGGAAGCTTCATGACCTGAAGCGCCAGAGATTCCCGGATAAGCGATCCACGGTGAATTTTGATGTTTCCCAACTGGGCTTGGACGTCAGCAATAACACGATCATTTGCGGTCGCGGTGGTGCCGAGGATCGGCAAGGTAGCGGGCATTCGTTGGAGAATATTCACGAGGCGCCTGTAGTCGGGTCGGAAATCATGACCCCAGTCCGAAATGCAATGAGCTTCATCGACCACAAGCATGCCTATGCTGTTCGCTACCGGGAGAAGTACATCCTGGACGAAACCATCGTTTGACAATCGTTCAGGAGAAATAAGCAGTGCGTCAGCTTGATTGCCGAGAATTTGGCGCTTCAAGGCCGGCCATTCGTCACGGTTTGTCGAATTGATACTCAACGCACGGATGCCGAGCCGTTCTGCTGCACCAATTTGATTTCTCATCAGAGCAAGGAGGGGAGACACGATCAGTGTTGGCCCAAGGCCACGATCTCTGAGGATTCGCGTCGCGATGAAGTAGACTGAGCTCTTCCCCCAGCCGGTGCGCTGCACCACGAGCAATCGCTCTCTTCGATTGACCAACGCATCTATGGCATCCCATTGCCCGTCACGGAACGTCGCCGTCTTATCGTCAAGCGCACGTCGTAGAAGATCGAGGGCGACAGAATGCTGCGTCATTGGGCTGACCAGCCCCCATCGAGTGGTCCAGTTGGAATGTTAGTTTGGAACTGGCGTTGACACCAGCGGGAGCGCGCCCGGCGTAGCTGGCGCAGATTGCGAAGGCGGGCGCGCGGGGATGAAGACCTCCGGTGCCGGTGGGCGATATCCGAGCGATGAGTGCGGGCGAACGGTGTTGTAGTGATGCCGCCATGCTTCGATCACGATCTGGGCCGGCTTGCCCCTACCCATTAATAATAGCGCCCAGCCCCTGCCTTCTATCCGGATGAAACCGGATCGGCCTACAGCACTCGATCGTCAGTAGGCCGAGCTTGGCCATCCTCTGGGCTGCAACGCTGCCCTCGGCTGCGACCGCGGATACTTTGTCGACGAGCGTCCCGCCGAAGAAATTGGCAATCACGTCGCCGGCGAAGTCAGCCATCGAGACGATCGCCGCATCCGCCAGCACGCGCCGCGCCAGGATAACCACCGACCCGTTCGTCGGCCGATGCCCGTAGGCCTCGGCAACCTCGCGCATCATTCGGATGGCCCGCCCAGTGAAGAGGGCCGTGTCAGTGATGGCCGTCGGGCTCAGCGCAACCAGTCCGAACGCATCCCGCGAGGCTCGCCGAACCGCCCGGAGCGCCGTCGAATCCGCTGTCTCAAGGACCTTCGTTTCGAACATGCGCAACATTTGGGCCGGCGGCGCGTCTACGGCGGGCGCGTCCCGCCACGCGGCGATGCCTGGGCCGTAGCCCGCGAGATGAGATATTAGACCGATCGCACCATCGATCCTTCGCCGCGTGGCGAGGCGGTCCGGTGGCACGGCCGTCCAGTCGAGGAGGGCCTGGATGGCGGCGACGTCCTTGAGCCTGGCGATCGCTCGCAACTCGCGTGTGCTCCAGGCGAGCGCCCCTCCGAGCGAGAGAACAAGAAACAGGGACCCTGCAAGGCCAAGAGCGGGATTCGAGGCGTACAGTGCTAGCAGCCAGTCGACCGCCGCCACGATCAGAAGGCCGAAGAGGCCGACGGCAGAAAGCGCAATCCAAGGAGTTCGCCGCGTCGTGCTGGGCCCGGGCATCGTCTGAACTGGCCGGCTCCTTAAGGGCGGCGCGCTATGCGTCTCCGGTACGATGGGACGCGCGTCTTCGGTCTCGATGATTACGGCCGCTTGCGGCTGCTCGCCGGCCTCCCGAAGTTTGGGCTCCTCGGGAATAACGAAAGGCCGATCGAGGGGATTGCTCATTGGAGGAGATCCTCCAGCAGGAATTCGAGGGCCAGGTCGAGGTTGATGTGTGGAAGACCGCGACCGGGGAGGGCGGAGAACGGTGGCGGCTTGAAGAGCGGAAACACGATCCGGCGATCTGACCAGAAGCTCGCCGGCGGTGGCTCCTTCGGGATCGTGCCGGGATATACCTTCACCCGCGTCGCCTGCCCGACCGGCGTCCCGACAACGACATCGACCTCGCCGATGTCCAAGCTGACCTTCTCGTCGACTGTGCAGCAGATCGAGGCGATCTGGAGGCTCAACTCCTTGGCGCCCGCCACGCGCGCTCGGTTGGACTGGATGCCGGTGATCTGCTCCAGCAAATCGCCCATCCGGTCGCGCTGCACGTCGGGGACGTGGTCGGCCTTGGTGACCGCAAAGAGCACCTTGTCAAACCGACGCGGCAAGATCTGCCCGATCAGGCCGGTGCGGCGAACCTGAAGCGCGTCGAGGGCGGTGTCGATGGCATGGCAGGTGTCCTCGAAGGCGTGGCGGCCGGCATTCAGCGCCGAGAGGAGATCGACAAGGACGACCTGCCGGTTGGTACGGCCGAAAGTCTCGGCGAAAAAGGGCTTCACGATCTTCTGGCAGTAGGTGTCGTATCGCTCGGCCAGGAGGGCGTCGAGGCTACCTTGCTTCGGGGCATCACCGGATCTCACGTCGGTCGGATAGAACCACAGCACCGGGCGGTCGCCCTTGTCGTCGGGCATGATAAAGCGGCCGGGTTGTAGGAAGGAAAGGGAGAGTTCGTCCCTGGCCCGGCGCAGGACATCGCAATAGAGCGCGTGTCCCTTCCGCGAGATCTCGGATGCCGTGTCGACGGACTGACCGCCATCGCTTGCGGCCACAAAGTCGAGAAACTCCCTGGCGACCGGCGCGCGCGGCTCCGACCGCAGTAGCTCCATTGTCGCCCGCGACCATTGTGCATAGCTCTGGGTGACCATCGGAAGATCGAGAAGCCACTCGCCTGGATAGTCGATGAACCCCAACGTCAGGACGCCCTCGGCGAAGGTCGGCAGATGTCGCTTGAACGATTTTCTCTTGTAGCGGATCTCGAGCTCGGTCCTCGTGACGGAGGCGGTCGGTTGGGGCCACTGGGGTTCTTCGGCGGTCAAGGCCTGCAGGTATAATCTCGTCGGAAAGAGAGGCATGTCAGCCGCCGACGCCTCGACCTCCCTCACGCCGACGATCCGCTTCTCTTCGGCGGCCCCGAGTCCGCGCAAGGCATCCCTGTTTTTCGCCGAGCTCAGTAGGTTGTGGATGGTCGAGGTGATGAAGACCGTCTTGCCGGCCCGCCTGAGTCCGGTGACGGCGATGTCCGCCCGCTGCGACATTTGTTGCGCCAGCATTTCGGGAGTCCGCTGCAGCGTCTCCCGCGCTCGTTTAAGGATGTCCTGGGTCCTCTTGAAGAACGTCATGTTGATCTCCGCGATAGCGCCTCAGGCTCCCGACCGGTCCCCATCGATTGGGCCAGTTGAAATTACGCACTAGCGTTTCCAGTGCTAATCGACCCCGTCTGCTCTCTGGACGTCCTCGCCACCGACCGCATCAACCTTAACAGTGTCATTTACGGCGGTGGGGGAAGGAGCGGAATTCCTCGCTATCGTCCGACACCACGATAATCGTCCGGCCACTACGCCTACGCTAATCCGAAGCCCCAGAGCCGGACGCCGTCAACGCGCTGTTGATGCGAGCCTTCATTGAGAGCGAGGCGCGGAAGACGAGGACACGTCTGGGCAGTATAGGCACCTTTTCGCCGGTCTTGGGATTGCGACCGACGCGCTGACCCTTCTGGCGCACCGAGAAGCTCCCGAACGAGGAGATCTTCACCATCTCTCCCCGCGCCAACGCATCGGAGATCTCGCCGAGGACGGAAACGACCAGGCCGGCTCACTCGTGCCTGGACAGGCCGACTTCCTGGTAGACGGCCTCGATCAGATGCGCGCGGGTGATCGTCTGCTCGGTCATGGCGTGTCTCAGCGCGCGAGATCGACGACGACGCGACCGCGCACCTGGCCCTTGAGGATGCGCTGCCCTTCCGCTGGCAGGTCGGCAAGGCCGATGACCGAGGTCATGGCGTCGAGCCGGTCGAGCGGCAGGTCGCGAACTAGCCGGGCCCAAGCCTCGCGGCGCTCCGGTATGGATTTCGCGACGGAATCGATGCCAAGCAGGTTAATTCCGCGCAGCAGGAATGGCAGGATACTCGCCGGCACATCGTTGCCGCCGGCATTTCCGCAGGCAGCGACTGAGGCTCCGTATTTCATTGCCGGCAGCACTCCTGCCAACATCGCACCGCCAACGGTGTCGATACATCCGGCCCAGCGCTCGCTGACCAGCGGCTTGCCGGGAGGAGCCATGGTCTCGGCGCGGCTTAGAATAGTGGCTGCGCCCAGAGACCTAAGATAATCATGCGCTTCCACGCGCCCGGT
>CAXNIC010000264.1:0-7317 GCA_964201945.1 Alphaproteobacteria bacterium | reverse complement strand
GATCAGGTCGAGCGCGGGTCTCAGCCGATAGTCGCCGAACTTGGCGTACTGGGCTGGATCCCAGCTCGGCATCAGTGCCCGGATTCGAGCTTGTCGTAGCTTCGGCGGATCAGGCCCATGATGAACAGGACGGCAAAGCCGGCGTAGAGCAGCCCGGCGAGATAGCCGCCCTGGCTATGCGCATGCGACGCGGCGAACAGGGCGTAGAGCGCCGTCGCACCGATCAGTCCGCCGAGGATCCATTTTCCAGTACCCGCCACCGTCTCGTCTCCCCTCTGGATAAGCCTAGCGCCGCGCCACCATCAGCTTCTTGATCTCGGCGATCGCCTTCGCCGGGTTCAGGTTCTTCGGGCAGGTGCGCGTGCAGTTCATGATGGTGTGACAACGATAGAGCCGGAACGGATCCTCGAGTGCGTCCAGGCGCTCGCCCGTGGCCTCGTCGCGCGAATCCGCGATCCAGCGATAGGCCTGCAGCAGGATCGCCGGGCCGAGATAGCGGTCGCCGTTCCACCAGTAGCTGGGACAGCTGGTCGTGCAGCAGAAGCACAACACGCACTCCCAAAGACCGTCGATCTTGGCGCGCTCTTCGGTGCTCTGCCGGCGCTCGGAATCCGGCGGCGGCGGCGTCTCGGTCTGCAGCCAGGGCTTGATCGAGGTGTACTGCGCGTAAGGCACGGAGAGGTCCGGCACCAGGTCCTTGACCACCGGCATGTGCGGCAGCGGGTAGATGTCGACGGTTCCGTCGACTTCGTCGATCGGCTTCAGGCAGGCCAGCGTGTTGGTGCCGTCGATGTTCATCGCGCATGAGCCGCAGATGCCCTCGCGGCAGGAACGGCGGAAAGTCACCGTCGAGTCGATCTCCGACTTGATCTTGATCAGCGCGTCGAGAACCATCGGCGCGCACTGGTCGCGGTCGATCTCGAAGGTGTCGAGCCGGGGATTGGCGCCGGTATCCGGATCCCAGCGATAGATGCGGAACGTGGCGACCCGCTTGGTGCCGGCCGGCGCCTTGTGGGTCTTGCCCTCGGTGACCTTCGAGTTCGCGGGCAGGGTGAATTCAGCCATGGCGGAGCCTCTTAATAGACCCGCGCCTTGGGCGGGATGACCTGGATCTCGTTCGACAGCGTGTACATGTGGACGTCGCGGTAGCCCAGCCGCGCCTTGCCCTTGTCGTCGAGCCAGGCGAGCGAGTGCTTCATCCAGTTGACGTCGTCGCGATCCTGGAAGTCGTCGCGGGCATGGGCGCCGCGGCTCTCCTTGCGCGCCTCGCCCGAGGCCAGCGTCACGATCGACTGGACGATCAGGTTGTCGAGCTCCAGCGCCTCGACCAGATCGGAGTTCCAGATCATCGAGCGATCGGAGATGCCGAGATCGGCCATCGCGGCATAGACGCCGTCGATCTTCCGGATTCCCGTTTCCAGGGTCGTCTGATCGCGGAAGACCGCCGCATGCTGCTGCATCGCCTTCTGCATCTCGAGGCGGAGCTGGCCGGTCGGGCGCCCGCCCTTGGCGTTGCGGATGCGGTCGAGGCGGGCGATCGCCTGATCGCCGGCGGAGGCCGAGAGCGGCTTGTGGGACTCGCCGGGCTTCACCAGCTCCGCCGCGCGGTGGGCGGCGGCCCGGCCGAAGACGACGAGGTCGAGCAGCGAATTGGTGCCGAGGCGGTTGGCGCCGTGGACCGAGACGCAGGCCGCCTCGCCGATCGCCATCAGGCCGCGGCAGACGGCGTCCGGGTTGTCCTTGGTCGGGCGGATCGCCTCGCCGTGATAGTTCGTCGGCACGCCGCCCATGTTGTAGTGAACGGTCGGCTGCACCGGGATCGGCTCACGCGTCACGTCGACCCCGGCGAAGATGCGCGCCGTCTCCGAGATGCCGGGCAGGCGCTCGTGCAGCACCTTGGGATCGAGATGCTCCAGATGGAGCATGATGTGGTCCTTCTCAGGCCCGCAGCCGCGGCCTTCGTTGGCCTCGATGGTCATGGCGCGGCTGACCACGTCGCGGCTGGCGAGGTCCTTCGCCGACGGCGCATAGCGCTCCATGAAGCGCTCGCCCTCGGAGTTGGTGAGATAGCCGCCCTCGCCGCGGGCTCCCTCGGTGATCAGGCAGCCGGCGCCGTAGATCCCGGTCGGGTGGAACTGCACGAACTCCATGTCCTGCAACGGCACGCCGGCACGGAGCGCCATGGCGTTGCCGTCGCCGGTGCAGGTGTGCGCCGAGGTGCAGGTCTGGTAGGCGCGGCCGTAGCCGCCGGTCGCCAGCACTGTCTGGTGCGCGCGGAAGCGATGCAGCGTGCCGTCGTCGAGGTTCCAGGCCATCACGCCGCGACAGGCGCCTTCCTCGTCGATGATCAGGTCGAGGGCGAAATACTCGATGAAGAACTCGGCGCCATGGCGAAGCGACTGCTGATAGAGCGTGTGCAGGATGGCGTGGCCGGTGCGGTCGGCGGCGGCGCAGGCGCGCTTGGCCAGGCCCTTGCCGCCTTCCAGCGTGTGGCCGCCGAAGGGGCGCTGGTAGATCTTGCCCTCGGGCGTGCGCGAAAACGGCACGCCGAAATGCTCGAGCTCGATCACCGCCGGGATGGCGTTCCGGCACATGTACTCGATCGCGTCCTGGTCGCCGAGCCAGTCGGAGCCCTTGACCGTGTCGTACATGTGGTAGCGCCAGTTGTCGCCGTCGCCCATGTTGCCGAGCGCGGCGCCGACGCCGCCCTGAGCCGCGACCGTGTGGCTGCGGGTCGGGAAGACCTTGGTGACGCAGGCGGTCTTGAGGCCGGCCGCGGTCATGCCGAGCGTCGCGCGAAGGCCGGCACCGCCGGCGCCGACCACCACCACGTCATAGGTGTGGTCGACGATGTTGTAAGCCTGGGGCATGACCTACTCTCCGAAGGAGATCTTGCAGACGGCGAAGACGCCGGCGACGCCCAGCGCCACCGTCGCCAGCGACAGCAGCATGAGGATCGCCACCTTGACGCCCTCAGCGTGAATGTAGTCCTCCACCACCACCTGGAGCCCGAGCTTGCCGTGCCAGAGCCCGGCCAGCAGCAAAAGGATCATCGGCACCGAGCCGGTCGGCGAGGCGACCCAGAGATAGGCGGTTTCGAAATCCGCCCCGGCCAGCGAGACCAGGGATGCCACGAACCACAGCGTCAGCGGAATCAGGCCGACGGCGGTGACGCGCTGCATCCACCAATGCTCGGTGCCGGTCTTGGCCGATCCGAGGCCTCTGACACGGGCGATCGCGGTGCGCATGGCCATGGCGTGTCTCCTTCCTCAGTGGCCGCCGAGGCCCATCAGGCCCACGACCCAGGCAAGAATCGTAAGCCCGACGGAGGCGCCGACCGTGATCCAGCCGGAGGCGTAAAACTGAGGAATTTCAAAACCGTAACCCATATCCCAGACCAGGTGTCGGATGCCGTTGGCGAGGTGGTAGAAGAGGCAGAAGGACCAGACGAACAGGCAGAGATAGCCGAACCACGAGCCGGCGACGGCCTGGGCCACCTCGAAGGACTCAGGGCCGCTCGCCAGGGCCAGCAGCCAGAAGACCAGCGCCACCGCGCCACCCGTCAGGGCGACGCCGGTCGCCCGGTGGGTGATCGACATGATCGTGGTGATCTGCGGCTTGTAGACCTGGAGATGCGGCGAGAGCGGCCGCTGGGCGGATGCCATGAGTTCCCCCGGGGAAGGAGGCGCGCCCCCGCGCGCCCGGAAATCCTTGATATCCCTTGAGATAGACCCGCTCGGGGTAGGCCGTCAACGGCCGGGCGTGGCCGATGAACTCTCCGGCTTCGGCTTCAGGCGCACGCCGAAGCCGGCCAGGATCGCCAGCACACAGATGCAAACGCCGACGGCGATGGCGCGGGTCACCGGATGGACGATTCCTTCCGCCCCCAGCGTCGGGGCGAATCCGGCCATGTTGACGCCGAGACCGGCGACGGCCGCCCCGAGCGCGTAGCCGCTGGCGAGGACCGTCTGCAGCATGGTGGTGGCAACATCCCGCTCGCCCGGCCGGGCCGACTCCATGATCGCCTGGCTGAGGAATGCCCAGCAGCCGCCGAATCCGGTGCCGATCAGAATCTGGCAGGGCACCAGCATCCAGGGCATGTCGTAGCGGACGGCGAGGCCGATGCCGGCAAGGCCGGTTGCCACCAGCGCCGGCCCCAGCCGGATCAGGACGAGGCGGCGTTTCGAATCGTCGATGCTGGCGAAGATCAGCGCCGAACCGCTCCAGGACATCGCCATCGTCGCGTGGATGAGGCCGGCGACCGTCGGCCCGTATCCCCAGAGATTCTGGGCGGTGATGTTGAGATAGACCGAGGCCGAGGCATGGGCGACAGGCATCAGCAGGATCATCCACAGGCCGGCGCCGACAGTCGTGGTGAACGAGAACGCGTCGCTGGGGAAAAGCCGGTCGGAGCGGCGGCGATCGAAGGCGAAGACACCGACCAGGAACGCGGCCGCCCCGAAAATCAGGAGCGTCGCCGAGGCGACCTCGTGGCTGATCGCGGCGACCGCGACCAGCATGATGCCGAAGCCGATGCCGCCGAGACGGCCGAGAGGGACACTCCTGGCCTTGGAATCGGCATTGCCCGCATCAGCGGGCACGACCCGCATGACCAGCGCCAGGAAAAGAAAGGTTACCGGCACGTTGACGAAGAAGGCCATGCGCCACGACACGGTCTCGGTCAGCACGCCGGCGATCAGCGGGCCGCCGAACGAACCCAGCGCCCAGACCATCGCCTCGACGCCGAAGACGCGTGCGATCAGGCGCGAGGGGAACAGCACGGGAATGAAGATGTAGCAGAGCGCCGAGATGATCCCCTCGCCCACGCCCTGCAGCGCCCGGCCGGCAAGGAAGATCGGCATCGTCGGCGCCATGCCGGCGATCAGCGTTCCGACAAGGAAGACCAGCGCCGGCAGGATCATCGCGCGCCGGCCGCCGACCATCTGCTTCAGGCGCGCGGCGCCGGCGCCGCCGACGATCGACAGCACCGAATAGACGGTGAAGGACCAGCTCATCAGCTCGACGCCGCCGATGTCGATGACGGCCGCCGGCAGCGCGGTCGCGACCAGGAAGCCGTTGAAGGCGTGAAGCGCCACGCCGAGGCTGAGCGTGATCAACGGCGCCGCGTTGCGGCGCTCGAACAGATCGCTCCAGCGGCTGGTCTCGGCATCGGTCACGGCTGAAGGCCCTGTCGGCAACGGGGCCTCGTTCTAGCGCACCGAATTTAGGAAGCAATCCCTATTTAAATTCGGTCACGAAGCGGCGGAAGCGGCGGGCGACCTCAGGCGGCTTGATCGTCGGCCGGCCGAGCCGGGTGAGCGATCCAGGCTGGATACGGGCATGAACCAGGGCCGGCCCGGCGCCGGCCAGCGCTGCGCGGGACGCCTCGGCCAAGCCTGCCGCATCGTCGACCGTCCAGGTCCGGGCATAGCCGCAGGCGCCGGCGACCCTGGCGAAATCGACGCCGGCGGAGACGGTCGCCTGCCCGCCGGTCGAATCATGAACACCGTTGTCGAGCACGATGTGCAGCAGGTTCGCCGGCCGGCGCGCGCCGATGGTCGCCATGTTGCCGAGCTTCATCAGCGCGGCCCCGTCGCCGTCGAGCACGACCACGGGACGCGTCGCGTTGAGGGCGACGCCGAGGCCGAGCGCGCTGGCACCGCCCATCGAGCCGACCAGGTAGAGATGCTGGGGGCGATCGGCCAGGGTGAAGAGCTCGCGCCCGCACTTCCCGGTCGTGGCAATGACGGCCGCTGCGTCGGGCAGGACCGGCATCAATGCCTCCAGAGCGGCGAATCGGGTCGGCCGTTCCTTGTCCCGGCAGAGATCGGCATGCACAGCCGGAGGCAGCGCGGCCATCAGCGCCGGGGGCGGCACCGTGCCCTCGGCAACCGAGCCGTGGCCGATGACGAAGGCGAAGGACCGATCCTCGGCCAGCGCCGCCTCCGCCGCGTCGAGCGCCGGCCCGATCGCCTCCGGCGTCGACGGGAACGGCCGGAACGGCACGCGCATCAACCCGAGGAGGCCGTGGGTGATCTCGCCCATCAGCTCGTGTTGGGGCTCGTCCTTGAGCCCGGGCTCGCCGCGCCAGGTGACGCCGAGCAGCAGCGGGATCCGGAACGGATGCAGCAACGAGGTGATCGGGTTCACCATGTTGCCGAGGCCAGAGTTCTGGCAAAGCACCATCGGCTTCCGCCCGGCGAGCCAGGCGCCGGCGGCGATCGCCACCGCCTCGCCCTCGCTGGTGGCCGCGACATATCGGCTGCCGCCGCGATGGATCACCTGGTCGATGAACGCGGTCAGGAAAGAGCACGGGACGCCGGTGACGGCATCGAAGCCGCGGCGGTCGAGAGCGTCGAGAATCTGGTCGGCTGCGATCACGGAACGGCTTGCCTCAATGATGCAGGATCGGGAGGCTCAACCGGCGGCGGCCCGAGGCCGCTCAGTCGTCGGCCGGCTCCGCCGTCTCCAGGCGGAAGCGGTGCGCCGGGTAGACGCCGAGGATCTTGAAGGTGCCCTTGCGGCTGAAGAAGGCGAGTTCCTCGAGCGCCAGCTTCATCGGCCGCTGGTCGGGATGACCCTCGGCCTCGACATAGAACTGCGCCGCCTCGAAGAAGCCGCCGACCATGTAGCTCTCGAGCTTGGTCAGGTTGATCCCGTTGGTGGCGAAGCCGCCGAGCGACTTGTAGAGCGACGCCGGCACGCTGCGCACCCGGTAGAGGAACGAGGTGATGAACTTCCGGCCGTCGTCCTTGGGCCAGGCCGCCTCGCGCGCCATCATCAGGAAGCGGGTGGTGTTGTGCTCCTCGTCCTCGATGTTCTGCGCCAGCGAGGCGAGGCCGTAGATCTCGCCCGAGAGCGAGGACGAGATGGCGGCGACGGTGGGATCGCCCGCCTCCGCCACTTCCTTGGCGGCAGTCGCGGAGTCGCCGGCGACGATCGGCGTGTAGCCCATCTTCTGCAGGTAGCGCCGGCACTGGCCGATCGGCTGGACGTGGCTCTTGACCGTCTTGATGGTCTGGAGCGTCGCGCCCTTCGGCGCCAGCAGGTGATGCTCGATCCGCTGGAAATGCTCGCCGACGATATGCAGGTCGGATTCCGGCAGCAGGTGGTGGACGTCGGCGATGCGGCCGGCCAGCGAGTTGTCGACCGGGATCATCGCCAGGCCTGCGCGCCCGTCCGACGCCGCGGCGAAGACCTCGGGAAAACTGACGCAGCCGATCGTCTCCTCGCCCGGAAACGCCGTTCGGCAGGCGAGGTCGGAATAGGAGCCGGGCTGGCCCAGATAGGCGATGCGGGTCATGGCTGGATTTGGGA
>CAXNIC010000263.1:0-7369 GCA_964201945.1 Alphaproteobacteria bacterium | reverse complement strand
TTCCAGGCGGTCGGACTGATCGAGAAGAAAGAAGCCGATCAGGCCGACGAACGTCAGCGCCACGACGGTGGCGCCGCCGATGACCGCGACCTGATGCTCCCAGCCGACCAGCGCGGCCGCGAACGGCATCGCGATCAGCACCGAGATCGGGTAGCGGTCGACGGCGCGCATCGCCGATACCACTTCGTTCCCATCGGTCTCCGACGCATCGATCGGCTCGGCGAGCCCGCGGCTTGCAGGCGTATGGCGTGCCATCAGGATGCCGTCGGCGCGGACTAGCGACATCCTGCTGCTCATGCCGATGGCGAGGCCCTGGTAGATCTGCGAGAAGACACCAGGATCGACGTCGGCGGCGACGATACCGAGGAAGGTACCGTCGGCCGCCTGGATGCGACGGCTGAAGGTGATCGTCCATTGGCCGGAGACCCGGCTCCAGACCGGCACGCCGACATAGAGGGTGCGGCCGGCCTGCTGGCGATGATGCTGGAAATTGGGCCGGTCGGAGGCGTTGATGGGCCTGGGCGGGTCGGCTTCGGAATCGCCCCGGCCGATCCCCTCGGCGTCGAGATAGAGGATGCTGCGGACATGCGGCAGGCCGACGATGTGGTCGTGGAGGAGGCGACGCAGGCCCGCGGCGTCGTCACGGTCGCCGGGCGTCGCGGCGGCGATCCGTTCGGCCACGACACTGAGCGCTAGGTCGATGCTCTCGATGGTCCGCCCGGCGTGCTGCGCCAGGACGGCCGCCACATCGTCGAGACGGACCCGCTGGTCGGTGAGCGACCCTTCGCGCAGCCACCACGCCGTCGCGACCGCGCCGATGAGCACGGCCAGCACCGTCACCAGGCCGATGACGCTCAACGTCATCCGCTGCCGGCCGGCCAGGCGGCGGTCGATCCAGTCTGCGATTCGCACGGTGGAGCGGCCTTTTCCTTTCCAAGAAGGGTGTCCGGTGGTGATTAACAAAGGGTTAACGACACGTCCAGGCCGCCCGTGGCGACGGCTGCCGGGGTTCTGATAGCGTCGTCGGCATGGCTGCCGGCGAACCCAGCTTCACCCTCGGCATCGAGGAAGAGTACCACCTGGTCGAGCGCCGCGGCGGCGGGCTTGCGGTCGAGCCGCCCCCGGCGATGCTCCAGGCGGCTCAGGCCCGGCTCGGCGAGCGGGCGATGCCGGAGTTCCTGAAATCGCAGATCGAGGTCGCGACCCGGAAATGCACCAGCCTTGCCGAGGCCAGGGGTGAGCTGGTCGAGCTCCGGCGCACGGTCGCCGAGCTTGCCGGAGACCATGATCTCGCGCCGATCGCGGCCTCGACCCATCCCTTCGCCGAATGGGACCAGGTCAAGCACAGCGAGCGGGAACGCTATGTCCAGCTCGCCCGCGACCTCCAGGGCGTCGCCCGCCGGCTGGTCATCTGCGGCATGCACGTCCATGTCGGCATCGAGGATCCGGACCTCCGCATCGATCTGATGAGCCAGGTCGCTTATTTCCTGCCGCACCTTCTGGCGCTCTCGACATCCTCGCCGTTCTGGCGGGGCGAGGACACCGGGCTCAAGTCCTACCGCATCAGCGTCTTCCAGGGTTTGCCGCGCACCGGCCTGCCGGAGACTTTCGCCAGCTGGGGCGAGTACCAGCGTCACATCGGCGTCCTGGTCGCTGCCGGCCTGATCGAGGACGCCTCCAAGCTCTGGTGGGATATCCGCGCTTCGGCCCGCTTCCCGACGCTGGAGATGCGGATCACCGATGTCTGCACCCGGCTCGACGACGGCATCGCCGTCGCCGCCCTCTACCGCTGCCTGCTGCGCATGCTCTGGCGGCTCCGGCGGTCGAACCAGCGCTGGCGGAACTATGCGCGCATGCTGGTCGACGAGAATCGCTGGCGCGCCCAGCGCTACGGCATCGGCGAAGGCCTGGTCGATTTCGGCAAGGGCGCCGTCGTGCCCTACCGCGATCTCTTGGAGGAGATCTTCGAGCTGGTGGCCCCGGACATCGAGGTCTTCGGCTGCCAGGCCGAAGTCGCGCATGCCCGCACCATCCTCGAACGCGGCACCTCGGCCGACCGGCAGACCGAGGTCTACCGCGCAGCGATCGCCGAGGGAGCGACGCCTCCGGAAGCGCTGAGAAAAGTCGTCGAGTGGCTGATCGCGGAGACGGTCGCGGGTTTCTAGCTCGCCGTCGTCGCTTCCAGCCTCGGGCGGTCGAACTGCAGGGCCGCGAGCCGCGCATAGAGCCCGCCTTCACGCACCAGCTCGTCATGGGTCCCGGTCGAGACGACGCGGCCCTGGTCGATGACGACGATGCGGCTCGCCTTCTGCACGGTGGCAAGCCGGTGCGCGATCACCAGGGTGGTGCGCCCCTGCATCAGGCGATCGAGCGCGTCCTGCACCGTGCGCTCGCTCTCGGCGTCGAGCGCGCTGGTCGCCTCGTCGAGCAGGAGGATGGGGGCATCGCGCAGCACGGCACGAGCGATCGCCAGGCGCTGGCGCTGGCCACCGGAAAGACGCACGCCCTTCTCGCCGAGAAACGTCTTGAACCCATCGGGCAGGCGATCCAGGAACTCGGCCGCATGGGCCGCCTCGGCGGCGGCGCGGACCTCGGCGTCGGAGGCATCCGGCCGGCCATAGCGGATGTTCTCCCAGGCATCGGCCGAGAAGATCACCGGCTCCTGCGGCACCAGGCCGACGCGCCGGCGGGCGTCCTGCGGATCGGTCTCGGTCAGCGGCACGCCATCAAGGCGCACGACGCCCGCATCAGGGTCATAGAAACGGAGCAGCAGCTGGAAGACAGTGGTCTTGCCGGCGCCGGAGGGGCCGACCAGCGCCACCCGCTCACCCGGCTTGACCTCAAGCGAGAGACCCTCCAGCGCCGCGCGATCGGGCCGGGACGGATAGTGGAAGCGGACATTCTCGAAGGCGATATGGCCTCGTGGCGGCACCGGCAGGGATGTCGGCACGGCCGGCGCCTGCACCGCGGGCTCGATCGACAGCAGCTCGATGATCCGCTCCATCGCGCCGGCGGCACGCTGGAGGTCGCCCATCACTTCGGAGATGGCGCCGGCCGAGGAGGCAGCGAGGATCGCATAGAAGACGAAGGATGAGAGCGCGCCCGGCGTGATCGCGCCCGCCAGCATGTCATGGCCGCCGGCCCAGAGGACGAGGGCCACGGCGCCGAAGACCAGCAGGATGACGACCGCGGTCAGGAACGCCCGCATCCGCGTCCGCCTGATGGCGACGCGGAAGGCGTCCTCGACCCGCTCGGTGAAGCGCCGGCGGTCGAGGTCTTCGTGGGTGAAGGCCTGGACCGTGCGGATCGCGCCCAGGCTCTCGTCGACATAGGCGCCGACATCGGCGACCCGGTCCTGGCTCTCGCGGCTCAGGCGCCGGACCTGGCGGCCGAAGGTGAGGATCGGCACCAGCACCAGGGGAATGATGGCGAACGCCATCAGCGTCAGCTTGACGCTGGTGATGGCCATCATCGCGACGGCGCCCGAGAGGATCAGGATGTTGCGGAGCGTGACCGAGGCCGAGGACCCCACCACCGCCTGCACCAGCGTGGTGTCGGTGGTGAGGCGGGTGATGATCTCGGCGGTCCGCGTCACCTCGTAGAAGCCCGGGCTCAAGGCGAGAACCCGGGCATAGACGGCGCGGCGGAGATCGGCGACGACGCGCTCGCCGATCCAGGTGACGAGGTAGTAGCGCCCGAAGGTGGAGAGCGCGGCCACCACGACGACGCCCAGCAGCGCCACGACCGTGCGATCCAGAAGCGCCGCATTGCCGCTGGCGAGACCGTCGTCGATCAGGTGGCGGAGCGCCCAGCCGAGGCCGAGCACGGTCGCCGCCGCCACCAGCAGAAAAAAACCGGCTCCGACGAGCTGCGGCAGATAGGGCGAGAGGAACCCCCAGAGCGGACCAAGCGCCCCCAGGTTCTTGCTCGGCATGCGATCGGTATTGGCGGCCACTAACTTGAGGTCAGTCGAGGGTGAGAGGGGTGCCGGCGACCGCCGAGAGCTCGCTTGCGAGAATCGCCGCAAGCGACACCCCGCCCCTGGTCGCGACCCAGCGCCCGGCCTTGGCCGGAGCGTCGTGGAAGTCGAAATGCCAGGCACCGGAGGCGGGCGAGGCCAGCCAGATCTGCCGGTTCGGCGCCTGCTTGTTGACGACGTAGACGCCGCCCGCGTCCAGCCGGATGGTCAGGACGCCGCCTTCGATGTCGACATCCATATGGGCGCCGAGCGCCGCCTCGATGGTGGCGAGGAGGTACTTCAGCGTCTCGTCGGCGAGACGCTCGAATGTGGGTTCATCGATCGGCATGGTCGGCAGGGTCATACCGCGCCCGGCCGGCCCCGGCAACGAGCAGGACTTTGCCTACCCCGGAGGTAATGGTCGAGCCGCGACCGGGCGACTACCTTGAGCGGCATGACCCCGACCACCACCCAGACCCGGATCAACCAGCCGCCGACCATCGGCGGCCTGATCTCCCACTGGCGCAAGGGCCGCCGACTGAGCCAGCTCGACCTCGCGCTGGAAAGCGGCATCTCCTCCCGCCATCTCAGCTTCATCGAGACCGGGCGCACCCGGCCCAGCCGCGACATGGTGCTCCGGCTCTGCGGCGTGCTGGCGGTGCCTTTGCGCGATCGCAACAACCTGCTGCTGGCCGCGGGGTTCGCCCCGGTCTACCGCGAGACCGCCCTGGACGCGCCCGAGATGGCGGAGATCCTCTCCGCCGTCCGCATGATCCTTCGCCGCCACGAGCCCTATCCGGCCGTCGCCTTCAATGCCGGCTGGGACGTCGTGATGGCCAACACCGCCTATGCCGGGATGGTCAACGCGCTGCTGCCCCCCGGTCATGCCCTGCTCCCCACCCTCACGCTGGTGGACAAGCCGCGCCCCAACATCCTCCGGATGCTCTGCCGCCCGGAGGGCGCGCGGAACCTGATCGCCAACTGGGAGGAGACGACGCGGGCGGTGATGGCGCGGGCGCGGCGCGAGGTGCTGCGCGACGGCGATGCCGGCCGCCGGGCGCTGCTGGCGGAAGTCATGGGCTATCCCGGCGTTCCCGGGCCGGATCCGCGCGAGCTGGACGGCGCCCAGGTCGGCCTGATCGTCCCGGTCGAGATCCGCGGCCCGGCCGGAACCCAGCGCCTGCTCTCAACTATCGCCACGCTCGGCACGGCCGAGGACATCACGCTCCAGGAACTCCGGATCGAGAGCTTCCACCCGGTCGAGGACGCCGCCGCCTAGCCAAAGCGCCGCGGACCCGCTAGCTTTCCGATAAGAAATGCCATCCAGCAGGAGCTTCGAGGTCCATGGACACCATCATCGGCACCCCCACGGTCAAGGCGACCAGCTTCCGCGAAGCGACCGCCGAGGACTGGGACCTGGTCACCAGGCTCGGCCGCGAGTCGATCGAGAAGAACGCCGGGCGCCCGGTGATCGACCTGCTGCGCTCGCAGAAGGACGTGCCGAAGCATGGCTGGCAGGTGAACAACTACGAGCATTCGCTGCAGTGTGCGACGCGCGCGCTGAAGAACGGCGAGACCGAGGAATACATCGTCGCGGCGCTGCTGCACGACGTCTGCCAGGACCTCAACCCTTATAATCATGACAAGCTGGCCGGCGACGTGCTGCGCTATCACGTCTCCGAGGAGCTGCATTGGGTGGTGCAGAACCACCAGATCTTCCAGCTCTCCTTCCGCGACCATTCGAAGTTCGACAAGACCGCCTGCGAGAAGTACCGCGGCCACCAGTACTTCGAGGAGGCGATGCGCTTTTGCGAGCACTACGACATGAACTGCTTCGGCGTTTACGACTACCTGCCGCTGGAGACGTTCGAGCCGATGGTGTATCGCGTGTACGAGAAGGGCGTTCACGCCTTCCACGCCAAGCACCCGTACTGACGGTTCGGGCGCGCGCGTCGGGGGCGGGACGTCCGCCCCCGCTCACGTGAGTTCCCGTCTCATGACCTCCTCGACCCTCGACGTCGCCTTCGTGCGGCGCCAGTTCCCGCAACTTGGCGACGGCACTGCCTTCTTCGAGAACGCCGGCGGCAGCCTGGTGCCGGAAGCGGTGAGGAAGCGCCTCGCCGACTTCACCGGCCAGAGCTTCGCCCAGCCCTCCTACGATTCCGAGCCCTCGCTGATCTCTCGCCAGCGCATGGCCGACGGCAAGCGGCTGGCAGCCGACCTCTTGGGCGTCGAGCCGGAGGAGATCGTCCTCGGCCCCTCGACCACGCTCAACTTCTACGTCCTCGCCCAGGCGCTCAGGCCACTGTTCCAGCCCGGCGACGAGATCATCGTCACCGACCAGGACCACGAGGCCAATGTCGGCTCCTGGCGCCGCCTCGCCGAGTTCGGCCTGGTGATCCGCGAGTGGCAGATCGACAAGGCCAGCGGCGAGCTGCGCCTGGCCGACCTCGACCGGCTCCTGTCGCCGAAGACCAGGCTGGTCTGTGTCACCCATTGCTCGAACGTGGTCGGTACCGTCAACGACGTTGCCGCGGTCGCGGCGCGGGCGAAGGCGGTCGGCGCGCTCACCATCGTCGACGGCGTCGGCTATGCGCCGCACCATCTGATCGACGTGCGCGCCCTCGGCGTCGATGCCTATGCCTGCTCGGCCTACAAGATCTTCGGGACCCATCTCGGCATCCTCTGGGTCCGCCCCGATCTGGCGAAGCGGGCACGGCCGCAGAACCACGAGTTCATCACCGCCACGCCGGCGACCCTCAACCCGGGCGGCCTCTCCTACGAGCTGGTCGCAGGATTGGGTGGCACCGGCGACTATCTCGACCTCCTCTATCGCCACCACTTCGGCTCGGGCGAGAATTCGCCCCGCGCCCGCTACGCCCGCGTCTTCAAGATGATCGAGGCGCATGAGGCGAAGCTGGGGAAGCGCATCGTCGACTTCCTGAAGAGCCGGAAGTCCGTCCGTCTGATCGGCGAGGACGGCGCCCGCGCACCGATCATCTGCTTCTCGGTCGAAGGCAAGACCTCGACCGAGGTGGCGAAGGCGCTGTTCGCCCGCAAGATCGCGGTCGGCCACGGACACTTCTATGCCAAGCGCTGCGTCGACGCCCTCGGGCTCGAAGGCGTCATCCGCATCAGCTTCGCTCACTACAACGACGATGCCGAGGTCGACCGGCTGATCTCGGCGCTGTCGGAGATCCTGCCGGCCTAGACCGGCCTAGAGAGGAAGACCATGACCGCGACCGATCCCGCCTTCCTGACCGTGGCCGAGCTGCTTCAGGGCTTCCGCGCGAAGACGCTGTCGCCGGTCGAGGTGCTGGACGCCTCGCTGAAGCGGCTCGACGCCGAGCAGCCGCGGCTCAATCCCTTCTGCCTGATCGACCGGGAGACCGGTTACCGCATGGCGCGGGA
>CAXNIC010000262.1:0-7377 GCA_964201945.1 Alphaproteobacteria bacterium | reverse complement strand
CTGACGACGTCGGGTCTGGAAGCGATGGACTGGTGGGTGACGGACGCAGCGCTGCATCCGGAAGGGACGCGGGAGCGGTTCAGCGAGCGCCTGTGGCGGCTTCCGCATTTCTACCTGCACCGTCCGCCGGATGAGGCGCCGGAGGTGGGTGGGCTGCCATGCGAGGAGCGGGGAGGGGTGACGTTCGTCTCGTGCAACAACCCGGCGAAGCTGACGCCCGAGGTGGTGCGGCTGTGGTCGCGCGTTCTCGCCGCCGTTCCCGGCTCTCGCCTCATGCTGAAATATGTCGGCTGGTTCTCCGATCCGGCGGTGCGCGGCCGGTTCGTCCGGTTGTTCGGAGAGAACGGCGTTGCTCCCGACCGCCTGGACTTCCGCGGCCGCGATCTCCGGCGTTCGGACCAGCTGGCGCTGCTGAGCGAGGCGGATGTGGCGCTGGATCCGTTTCCGTTCAACGGCTCGACGACGAGCTTCGAGGCGCTGTGGATGGGGGTGCCGGTGGTGACGCTGGCGGGCGAACGCTTCGTCGGCCGGGTGGGAGCGAGCGTGCTGACGGCGCTGGGCCAGGAGGCGCTGATCGCGACCGACGAGGCGGACTATATCCAGCGGGCCGTCGCTCTGGCGGAGGATCGCACTCGGCTCGCCTTGCTGAGGCGGACGCTGCGGCCGACGCTCGCCGCATCACCGCTCTGCGACGCGCCCGGCTACACGCGGATCTTCGAGGACGCCCTTCTCGGGATGCTCGCCTGATCTCTCAGGCGAGCGACGCTCACGTCAGGTGAGGAGGCTCAGCAGATAGGCGTTGCCGTTGCCGCCGCCGGTCAGCGCGTTGGCCGCCTCGGCGTCCTTCTTCAGCAGATAGCGCTGGATGAACTTGTCGATGAACGCGTTGTCCGGCGTGACCGTCTGCGCGGTCTCTGCATCCGTCTTCGCCTGGTTGACCTGAGCTTTCTGGTTGTTGATGACCGTGGTGTCGGTCTTGAGGTTGCTCTGGAACCGGCGGGCGAAGAAGGCGGCATCGTCGAGTGCGCGCCGTGCGCCGGTGAAGTCGGTCAGGAGGATGTTGCCGCCGTTCGACAGCGTCGTCTCGACGAAGGAACGGAAGGTGCTCTGAGCGTGTGCGGTGACCGCGGCGCCGGTGATGAGCGAGCGGACGGTGGTGTCGGTGGCGTTCGATTCCAGGAGATTGGCCTTGTCGGCCCCTGCCGCCTTGATCAGGGCGTCCATGTCCTCGACGAGCTGACGGTACTGCGCATCGATCGAGCCGCGCGGATCGAGCGTTTCCGCTTCGAGGCCGTAGACGCCGCTATAGGTGGAGAGCGTGCGGAAGGTACGCTGGATCTCCGGGTTGATCTGGTCCTCGACGCTGTCGACCACGGCCTGCGCGTTGACGACCGAGGTCAGATCGAGATTGTAGAGGCTCTCCGGCGGCGGGGCGGTGTCGTCGGCGAAGCGCTGGAGGTTGCGCCCTCCGATCTCGAGCGTCGTGCCGGCGCCGTCGATGTCGACCTGATTGGGGCCGGCGCCGCCGCCGATGCTCACCGTCGAGCCGTCCAGCAGGTTGTTGCCCGCATAGCCGCCATTCGCGATCGCGTCGCGCAGCTGGTCGCGGAGCACGATGTACTGGTCGTTGAGGGCAGTACGTTCGGGCGCGGTCAGGCCGGCGTCCGTCGCCTGAATGGCGAGCGAGCGGATCTGGCTCGCCAGGCCGGACGCGGTACCCGTCGCGTCCTGAGCCTCCACCACCGTCTGCTGGGCAGTGTAGACGTTGGCGGTATCGAGCGCCGGGACCCATCTCGTGACCGAGCTGACGCCGGTCGAGAAGATCTGCGCATCCTGGTTGATCTGGAGCCGGACGTCGGCAAGCGCCGTGCTGGCCGCCTGCTGCGAGGTGAAGGCGGCGCCGAAATTGTCGGCCTGGAAGGCGGCGTTCGCGGCGGCGAGGTTGTCGAGGACGCCGTTGTTGACGTCGTGGGAGCGAAGCGTGATGCCTTGCCCGTTCGACTTGATGGTGACCGTGATCGGGCCGGCCACCGAGCCGTCGAGCAGGTTCTCGGAGCCGTAGGTGGCGTCCGTGACCAGCTGGTTCGCGTCGTTGACCGCGGTCTGGAACAGCGTCTTGAGCTCGGCCAGGCGGGCCGGCGTGGTCAGCGGATCCTGCGCCTCGGTGATGTAGGCGCTGAGGTTGGCTTCGATGCCGGCAAGCCCGCTGGTCGCCTGGCCGGCAGATCCCAGCAGTCCCTGCTGGCGGCCGAGGCCGGCGGCGGCGGCCTGCTGCGTCGGAATCTCGGCGGCATAGGGACCGGTTGGACTGATCTCGTTCGCCAGCCGGTCATAGGAGTCGCGCAGGGCCTGCAGGCGATCGACGATCTCGGTCACCTTCGTCTGAGCCGCGGCCAGCGCCTTGCTCAGGGGTTCCAGCTTCTTCAGGTCGTTGGTCGCGTCGGTGATCTTCTGCGAAGCGCCGCTGAGGCTGGTGTTCTCGAATTTCTTGAGGTCGAGCTTCTGCTCGATCAGCGACTTCTGCTTCTCGACCGACTGGCGGGCGATCTCCGGCGGCAGTCCGAGCGTGTAGGTGACGACGGAGCGCAGAACGTTGTCGCCGAGGATGTCGTAGGCATTCTTGATCTTGCCGGCGTTGCGCTCGAAGTAGAGCGCGTCACGGAGCGCGGGGTTGGTCTGCCCCTGGGCCTTCTCGAAGGCTGCGGTGGTGTATTTGTCGATCAGCTCCTTCTGGGTGAAGCTGAGCTGCACCTTGGTGAGCTGGGTGTCGCCGAAGCTGAAGAACTTCGCCATCTCCTTGTAGCGCGGATCGATCAGCTTGTTGGCGAGGGCGTTCCGGTCGTCGAGGCTCTCCTTCAGCACCTTCTTGAGGCGCGCCGGATACTTGATGTCGGCTTCGAGGCCGAAGGCGGTGGCGGCAAAGGCGAGGAGCTTCGGATCGTTGACGAACTCGTCGACCGTCTTGATCTGGCCGGCCTTCTTCTGGAAGTACTCGACGTCCTTCTTGATCGTCGCCGAGTTCTTGAACCGGTCGACATAGAGGTCGCGGTTCTTCTCCAGCTGCAGATAGGCGCTGAGAGCGTTCGTCGAGCCGATTGAACCAGTCACAGTGCGCCTCCTTTCTAGAGGGCGGCCCCGAGGCAGGGCTCGGCTGCCTTAGGCAGCCTGAAAATCCACCTCAAATGTAGCCTACCTCCGGCAGTCCGTCTACGTCTGGCACCAGCGGCGCCAGAGGTCGCGGTAAGTCTGCTCCGTTTCTCTAGCAAGAATCTTGCCGTCAGCGAGGGTCGAGGCTGCGAGCCGTTGGCGCATACCGTCACGAAGGGCCGCGAGGCGAGGGAGGTCGCCGGCGAGACCGGCGGCGATCCGGACGTAGTCGGCGGGAGATTCCGCAATCAATTCAACGAGTCCTGCCCGCGCGAGCATGGAGGAGCCGATCCGCCCGACCAGGCTAGATCCCTTCAGCGAGACCAGCGGCACCCCCATCCACAGCGCATCCGCGGAGGAAAGGCCGCCCGAGAACGGGGTGGGGTCGAGGGCGATGTCGGCGCGGGCGATGGCGGCAAGATTTGCCGAGTCGCCAAGCACGCGTCCCAAGAGGTCGACCCGCCGAGGGTCGTGGCCGGTGCGGGCGAGGCGGGCGAGGAAGTGCCGGCGCGGCTCCTCGTCGGAGAGCGACATCGCCTTGAACAGGAGCCGGCTGGTCGGCACCGCGTCGAGCACCTGGCGGAAGAGGGCAAGCGCGGTATCGGTCACTTTGGCGAGGTTGTTGAAGCAGCCGAAGGTGAGGTGACCGGCGGCGAGCGCGGGGAGCGGGGTCACCGCCGGGGGATCGGACGGCATCGCGAAGGCGGCGAAGCCGGCGTCGAGGCGGACGAGGCGCTCCGGTCCAGGATCGCCGAGCTCCGGCGGATCGAGCCACTGGTCGGTGATCCTTGCGTCGAAGGCGGTGAGGCCGGGGCTCGACACCTGGTTGATGGCGGCGACCTGGACCGGCGCCTTCCGCGGCACGAAGCGCCGGCGATAGGCCGCGAGATAGCCGGTGACGCAGACCAGCACGTCGACGCCGTCGGCGCGGATCCGGTGGTCGAGGGCAGCGTCGCCGAGCGTGCTGACATCGCGCCAGGTCTCGAACAGCGGTTTCAGCCGTTCGGTCTCCGCATCCGGCTTCAGCACGTCCGCATAGCCGACCAGCCGCACGCGCTCGCGGTCATGGGCCTCGAGGAGCGGCCGGAGCTGCATCAGGAACTGGTGCTTGCGGAAATCGGGCGACAGGTAGCCGACGGTCAGCCGGCGCTCGGGATCGCGGTCGTTGGCGAACGGTGCTGCCGCGGCTGCGCCGGCCTCGACGCGCCGGCCCCAGGCGCGATTGGCGGCGCCGATCGCCGTATCGTCGGCGACGAAGGACAGCGCGAAGAGCAGATTGGAGGCGGCGCCGTCGTCCGCCGGATCGAGCGCGACGGCGCGGCGATAATGCGCCACCCCGGCCTCGACCTCGCCGAGATCGCGAAGCGCATTGGCGCGGTTGAACCAGGAGGCGGCACGGGCCGGGTCCAGCACCAGGCTGCGGCCGAGGGCTGCGATCGCGGTGCCGAGCCGGCCTTCTCCGCTGGCTGCCTGGGCGAGCACGAACCAGGCATCCGCATCGGTGGGGGCGAGCCCGACCGCGCGCCGGCCCCAGCCGATCGCCGCCACTCCGGTGAGACCGCCGGCGAGGTTCGCGACCAGCTCGGCCCGCGCGGGAAGCAGGGCGACCGCACGGCGATATGATGAGAGGGCGGCGGCCGCGTCGCCCGCGGCCTTCGCCGCGTTGGCGAGGTTGTTGTGGATGAAGGCATCGCCGGGCTTCCGGCGGACGGCTTCGGCCAGCAGCGGGCGCGCGACCTCGGGCCTGCCGCCGTCGAGAGCGGCGACGCCGAGCCCGGCCATGGCATCGGCGTCGGCGGGGGATCGCGCAAGAATCGCCTGATAGATGCGGACGGCTTCGGCAAGCCGCCCGGCGGCGTGATGGGCGACGGCCTCGGCCAGGCTCGGTCCGGTCATTCGAAGGCTGGCCGCCCCCGGCTTGCCGGGCTAAACATCGTCGGAGGGGCCAAGGAGGCACCGATGTCCATCTTCCGCAAATTCACGCGCACCGATCTCATGCTGGTGGACACCTGTCTCGGAGCTAGTCGGGACATGGGCACCAGAATGAGGGAAGCCGCGGGACGACGCTACGGCGTGTTCGAGGGCGCGACCTCCCGGCCGGCGACGACGTGATCGGCGCCCGCCTTCGTCTCAGGCTGATGGCTGGTGAGGACATCGCGATCGGGCCGGGCAAGGCCGACCTGCTCTCGGCGATTGCCGAGACCGGTTCGATCGCGGCCGCCGGACGCCGGCTCGACATGAGCTATCGCCGTGCCTGGCTCCTGGTCGAGACGATGAACCGCTGCTTCCAGGCGCCGCTGGTCGAGGCGGCGAAGGGCGGGCCTAAGGGTGGCGGCGCCCGTCTCTCTCCGCTCGGCACCGAGGTGCTGGAGCGCTACCGGCGCATGGAGTCACTCGCCGGGCAGGCGATCGCGGGTGAGGTCAAGGCACTCCGGCGGCGGATGACCCGCTGATGGAATGGACCGACGATGCCTTCGTGCTGGCGGCGCGGCCGCACGGCGAGAATGCGCTCATCGTCTCGATGCTGACGCGCGAGCGCGGCCGGCACGCCGGCATCGTCCAGGGCGGTCTCTCGCGCGGCAAGCGGCCGCTGTACGAGCCCGGCAACCAGGTGGTCGCCACGTGGCGGGCGAGACTCACCGAGCATCTCGGATCCTGGCAGTGCGAGCTTTCGGATACCGCGTCCGCGCGCTTCATCGACGATCCCGTACGTCTCTCGGCGCTCGCCTCGGCCGCTGCCGTCGCCGACCAGGCGATGCCCGAGCGCGAACCGCATCCGCGCGCGTATGACGGATTCCTCGCCTTCGTCTCGCTGCTTGAGTCCGAGGTCTTTGCCGCCGCCTATGTCGGTTGGGAGCTCGGCCTCCTGACCGAACTGGGATACGGCCTCGACTTGACGCAATGCGCGGCGACCGGGGTCAACGACGACCTCGCCTATGTCTCGCCCCGCACCGGCAAGGCGGTGTCGCTCTCGGCGGGCGAGCCCTACCGCGAGCGGCTGCTGACGCTCCCGGGCTTCCTCATCGGCCGCGGCGATGCCGGCCCGGACCAGATCCTGGCCGGCCTGGCGCTTACCGGGCATTTCCTCGACCGGCACGCCTTTGCCCCGCATAACCGGGGCCTTCCGTCAGCCAGGACGCGATTTGTTGACCGCTTGCAGCGATCCGCTACTATATCTGGTACGCCTATCCTCTGAGGTTTCGAGATGACCGCGGCACCCGACGGCGATATCCGCCCGACGCCGCTCGCCGATGCGTTGAGCGAGCGCTACCTGTCCTACGCCCTGTCGACGATCATGGCGCGCTCGCTGCCGGACGTGCGCGACGGCCTGAAGCCCGTGCATCGCCGCCTGCTGTTCGCCATGCGCGAGCTGGGTCTGGCGTCCACCGGCGGGCCGAAGAAATCCGCCCGCGTCGTCGGCGACGTCATCGGCAAGTATCACCCGCACGGCGACGTCGCCGTCTACGAGGCGCTGGTCCGCCTCGCCCAGGACTTCGCCCAGCGCTACCCGCTGGTCGATGGCCAGGGGAACTTCGGCAACATCGACGGCGATAACGCCGCAGCGATGCGCTACACCGAGGCGAAGCTGACCGTCGTCGCCGAGCTGCTGCTGCAGGGCATCGACGAGGACGCGGTCGACTTCCGCTCCACCTATGACGGCGACGGCAGCGAGCCGGTGGTGCTGCCGGCGGCCTTCCCGAACCTGCTCGCCAACGGCGCCCAGGGCATCGCCGTCGGCATGGCGACCTCGATCCCGCCGCACAACGTCTCCGAACTCTGCGATGCGCTGGTCCATCTGATCCGCCATCCGAACGCCAGCATCGAGACCCTGCTGCAGAAGGTGAAGGGGCCGGACTTCCCGACCGGCGGCGTGCTGGTCGAGCCGCAGGCGAGCGTGGCCGAGGCCTACCGGACCGGCCGCGGCAGCTTCCGCCTCCGCGCCCGCTGGGAGGTCGAGAAGCTGAGCCACGGCCAGTACCAGGTGGTGGTGACGGAGATTCCCTATCAGGTGCAGAAGTCGCGCCTGATCGAGAAGATGGCCGAGCTGCTGACCGAGAAGAAGCTGACGCTGCTGGCCGATGTGCGGGACGAGTCGACCGAGGCGGTGCGCCTCGTGCTCGAGCCGAAGGCGCGGACGGTCGAGCCCGAGATGCTGATGGAATCCTTGTTCCGGCAGACCGATCTCGAGGTCAAGGTTCCGCTCAACCTCAATGTGCTCGATGCCGACGG
>CAXNIC010000261.1:0-7381 GCA_964201945.1 Alphaproteobacteria bacterium | reverse complement strand
CGCCCCTGCGCAAGGGCGAAAAACTGCGGGATAAGATCGAGGCGCAACTGGCCGCCATCAAGAAAGCGCCGTGGCTTGTCCGCTCATTCTTCTTGGCACCGGATGTCGTCTATATTACCGACTGGTGAGTAAATCAATTGCCAGAACGGTCGCTTGCCGTTTTCGAATGCGGATCCATCTCCCCATCAGTCCTTCAGCAAACCGATGGGAGCCTCAGTCGCTCCTGTTAACTAGGAGTCGACAATGCCCTCGTTCCGGAACCTCACCTCTAAGCCGAACAGTCACTGGAAACTCATCGCCGCCATGTCGGTGGCGCTCGCCGCGGCACCGATCGGGATGACGTCACCGTTCAGCCTGTCCCAGGCCTTTGCAACCGGGAGCGGGAGCAGCGGTGGATCCACCGACGGCTCTGACAACGGAAAGGCCGGCGGCAACGGCAGTAGCTCCGGCGGCAGCAATCCATCCGGCACCGAAGGCAATCAGGGCAACACTGGCAGCAATGGAAATGCTGGCGGCAGCCATGGCAGCAACGGGTCGAATGGCTCGAATGGCAGCAACGGGTCGAACGGCTCGAACGGCAGCAACGGGTCGAACGGCTCCAACGGTAGCAATGGGTCTACCGGTGCGACGGGCGCTGCTGGCGCTCCGGGCGCAGCCGGTACACCTGGCGCAGCCGGTACCCCTGGCGCTGCTGGCACCCCTGGCGCAGCAGGCACTCCTGGTGTTGCTGGTGCGGCTGGCACCCCCGGTGCGCCCGGCGCTCCCGGAGTGGCCGGCGTTATCGGAACCCCCGGCACCCCGGGTGCGACTGGCACCGCCGGGACGGCTGGCGTTGCCGGCGCGACTGGCGCTCCCGGAGCCCCGGGTGCGACTGGCACCGCCGGGACGTCCGGTATTGCTGGAGCGACTGGCGCGGCGGGCATTCCCGGCGCCGCGGGGAGCACTGGCTCCACCGGCATCGCGGTCCCGCCGGGTCAAACGACGGCACCGGGTGGCTCCGTGGTTCCTGGAACCTCAGGAATCGCGACCGCACCCAGCGTAGCCGTCGCGCCGACGGTCAGGCCGGCCGCCGGACTCTGTGACCCTGCGGATCTCAGGGTGAGCTGCGGAGTGAAGGGCTCTGTCGTCGTGAAATAGGACCGGCAGAAACCAGTCCGAGTTCCTGTGCCCGGTCGGCCGCCAGCCGCCCGGGCACAGTCACGTCAAACGCAAGATTGCGACACGCTCGCCTAGCCGGACCTAGCTCGTGCCAAGCCCTCGATCGGGTGGTCGCTCGCGGCAGGCGCTTCTTTCCGCGTGACAATCTTGTGATCGAATGTTGGACCACTGAACGGGTCCTCGAACGGTAACAGCCTCGTCACCCCCACGCCGCGTGCCACGCCTTTGCGATCTCTTCGAATCCCCTACATGCGCAAGGGTACGCCGAAGAACCGGGGGCAGAAGGAGTCCAGCCATGACGTCTTCACGTATCGCATCTGCGGCAACCCGCCTTCTGGGAGCGACCGCTCTTGCAACGATCTTCGCAATCGCGCCGATCGGCGTGACGGTCGAGGGACCGGCAGCGATCAGCGCCTTGGCCCGCAATGGCCATGACGGCAGCAGCTCCAGCGGCGGCGGCAGCCGTGACGGCGGGAAGGGCGATGTTGCCAGCCGTGACGGAAAGGACAGCGATCGCGGCAAAGACGTCGCTGGCGCCGCGGTCGGACGCGACTTGAGTGAAGCCCGCGGTGATCGGCGGGACGATCGACGGGATGCCCGGGACGACCGGCGCGATGGCCGTCATGGGCAAGACATCCGCGGCGGGCTGGGCCTCGGCGCGGGGCTTGGCCGCGGTGTCGGCTTCGGCAATGTGCCGGTAGACCCGGCGCTGCTGGACGCTCGCGCCGCTGCGCTCGATGCGCGTGGCGACATCCGGGCCGCGGAGATCAGGGCAGCGGCCGACCGGCGCGCGGCGGATATCATCTCCAAGGCTGAAGCAAGGGCAGCCGACCTTCGCGCTCGCGAAGCGACGGCGAAGGACCCGGCCAAGCTCGAAGCCCGCGCCGTCGACCTCGTCTCCAAGGCCAATGCCCGGGCAGCAGAGATCGTCGCGCGCGCCGACCTCCGCGCCAACGCGCTGAGCGAGCGGGTCGACAACCGGGTCGATGCGATCCAGGCGATCGCCGCCTATGACCGTGCTGTGATCGCGGCGATGGCACTTTCCGACCCGACCCAGCAGGCGAACGCCATTGCGGCGGCACGTGCCGACCTTCAGGCCAGCATCGATCGGCCGCTCAGCGGCCGGGCGATCGATCGGCTGGATGATCGCCTTGGCCTCGACGGCACGCCGCCTGCCATTGCCACGATCGGTTCAAAACCCAGCGGCGTGGACGGCTAAGGACGCCCAACCCGAAGAGTCGGTCAGCCTGGCCCCGTCAGCGCGTTGCTGGCGGGGCCTCTTTTGTGGCGAGCGCGTGGATGAGGATGGCGGCCGTCGCCGCGACGTTCAGCGACTGCACGTGGCCCGAGCCCTCGAGCCTGACCACGTCGTCGCAAGCCGACAGCACCGCCGGGTTCATGCCGAACTCTTCGTTGCCGAGGATCAGCGCGATCGGCTTGTCGCGCGGCACCTCGGCAAGCGGGCGACCGCGATCAAGCGCGGTGCCGACCACGCGATAGGCGGGCTTCAGCCGCTTCAGACCCTGGGAGAAGTGCTCGGCGCGGAACAGCGTCACATGCTGGAGGCCGCCCTCGGCGACGCGGTGGGCGGCATCCGACGGGCCGGCCTGGCCGGGGTGATCGGAGAGCACGATGCGGTCGAGGCCGAAGAACGCCGCCGTGCGGACGATGGCGCCGAGATTGTGCGGATTGGCGACGCCATCCAGGCAGAGCAGCAACGGCACCTCTCCCGCCGAGGCACTCGCCTGCACCGGATCGAAGGCGACGGTCGCGCGCGGCGCCGCGACGGCAAGCACGCCGCCATGCAGCGCCGTACCCGCGACCTTCGCCATCTCCTCGGCCCCGACCTCGCGGAACGGCTTCCGTGCCGCCGCCATCACCTCGCAGAGATCGGCGACGTCGCGGCGAAGCTCGGCCAGGAAGAACAGTCGTTCGACCCGCTCGGGCGCCGTCTGGAATAGGGCCCGCACCGCCGGCAACCCGCCGATGCGCGCAAGGTCGCGGCGCTCACGCGGTTCGCGAGGGTCGCGGGAGGGGGGCTTGGGGCGGCGGGAATGGGTCGGGCGCGGCATGGCGCGCACCCTATCATGATCGGCTGCGGCGGTTGACAGGCCCGCGGTTGAGCGCGCATCACGCCGGTGATGACGCCCGCCGACCTCCTCGCTCGCCTGCTCTACCGCGACGCCCTCATGCTGATCCTGGACAAGCCGGCCGGCCTTCCGGTCCATGCCGGTCCCGGCGGCGGCGAGAACCTGGAGCAGCATTTCCCCTCGCTTCGCTTCGGCCTGCCGCAGCCGCCGGCGCTGGCGCATCGCCTCGACCGCGACACGTCGGGCTGTCTCGTCCTCGGCCGCCAGCGAAAGGGCCTGTCGCGCCTCGGCAAGCTGTTCCAGGCCGGCACGGTCGAGAAGACCTACTGGGCGGTGACCGAGGGCGTGCCAGCGGAGGCGTCGGGGCGCATCGAACTACCGCTGTTCAAGGAGGCGAAGAAGAACGGCTGGCGCATGGTGGTGGATCGGGACAAGGGCCAGTCCGCCGTCACCGACTATCGCGTGCTGGGTCAGGGCGACGGCATGGCCTGGGTCGAGCTGCATCCGCGGACCGGGCGCACGCACCAGATCCGCGTCCATCTGGCCCAACTCGGCTGCCCGGTGAAGGGCGACCCGACCTATGGCAAGGGCGACGGGCCGATGCATCTCCATTCGCGCGCGGTCTCGCTGCCCCTCTATCCCAAGCGCGATCCCGTCGCCGTCGTGGCGCCGGTGCCGGCGCATATGCGGGCGGCACTCGCCGCCTGCGGCTGGCGCGAGGCGGACACGGGAGCCCTTGTACCGGCGCCGTGAGGGACGACATCTCAGGGGTATCCGAAGGAGTCACGACGTGCCCGCATCCCCTCCCCTGTCTCGCCGTCGGATCATCGCCGGCGCGATCGCCTTTCCTGCCCTCTCGCTGATCCGCACCAGCCCCACCCTTGCGGCGACGCCCGCCTGCGGAGGCACCACCGCCGCCCAGACCGAAGGTCCCTACTTCAAGCCGCAGTCGCCGCTCCGCGCCTCCTTGATCGAGCCGGGTATGGGCGGCGAGCGCCTGCAGCTGAGCGGTCAGGTGCTGACCCGGAGCTGCCGGCCGGTCGCCGGTGCGGTTCTCGAGTTCTGGCAGTCAGACGATCGCGGCCGCTACGACAATGCGGGCTTCCGCTTTCGCGGCCACCAGGTCGCCGACGCCGAAGGGCGCTTCGACCTCATCACCATCACCCCCGGCGCCTATCCCGGCCGCACCCGGCATATCCATGTGAAGGTGGCGGCCCCCGGACGCCCGGCGCTCACCACCCAGCTCTACTTCCCGGGCGATCCCGGGAACGCGCGGGACGGCATCTACCGGAAGTCGCTGGAGATGACGCGCGCCGGCGACAACGGCCGCTTCGACTTCGTGCTGGATCTCGCCTAAAGGGGGCACGGCTTTCCTTTGCCGGGCCGCGCCCCCGGCCTAGAATGGGGGAAGCACCTTCCCTCCCCCGGACACCTCTCCTGATGACGCTCACCGAGCCTGAAGTCCGCGCCACCATCGCGGGCGCGCTGACCATGATGTTCCTGGCCGCGCTCGAGACCACGATCGTGGCGACGGCGCTGCCCTCGATCGCGGCCGATCTCGGCGAAGTCCACATGCTGTCCTGGATCGTCACCGCCTATCTGCTCACCTCGACCTGCGTCACGCCGATCGCCGGCAAGCTGGGCGATCTCTACGGCCGGCGGCGCCTGCTGCATGTGTCGCTCGCGGTCTTCCTGCTCGGTTCGGTCCTGTGCGCGCTGGCGACATCCATGGCGGGCCTGATCTTCGCCCGCGCGCTCCAGGGCATCGGCGGCGGCGCGCTCATCACCAGCTCGCAGGCGGCGGTCGCCGACGTCGTCTCGCCGCGCGAGCGCGGGCGCTATGCCGTGTTCTTCTCGATCGTCTGGGGCGGCTCCTCGCTGATCGGGCCCAGCCTCGGTGGCATCATGGCGCAGCACCTGGGATGGCCGTCGATCTTCTGGCTGAATCTGCCGCTGGGCCTCGCCGCGATCTTCCTCTCGGACAAGGCGCTTCGTCGTCTGCCGGTGCATGGCCGGAAGGGGTTTCTCGACTTCGGCAGCGTGGCACTGCTCGGGCTCGGCACCACGTCCCTGCTCATGGCCCTGTCGATGGGCGGCGCCCATTACCCCTGGACCTCGCCGGAGATCATCGCCGGCATCGCTGCCGGCTTCGTGCTGCTGGTCGGCTTCGCCATCCGCCAGGCCCGGATCCCGGAACCGATCCTGCCAGCGCGGTTCCTCAGCGACCGCGTCGTCGGCCCGGTCCTGGCCGCCATCTTCCTCTCCTTCGGCGCCTACCTGGTGGTCGCGGTCCTGGCGCCGACCTTCTTCCAGGTCGGCCTGCAGATCCCGGCTGCCACCGTCGGCCTCCTGATGATGCCGATGATGGTCTCCTCGACCTCGACCGCCTGGGCCGCCGGCCGCTATTCCAAGGCCTCCGGGCGCTATCGCCTACCGCCCTTCATCGGGCTGCCGGTCTCCATCGTCACGCTGCTGGTTCTCGCCTTTTACGCCGACCGGGTGTCGGCGCTGGAGACGACGGTCCTGCTCACCATCTTCGGCTTCGGCATCGGTCCGATCTTCCCGGTCACCATGGTCGCCGCCCAGAACGCGGTCGAGCGCCGCGACCTCGGCACGGTCACCGGCGCCATCGGCTTTTCGCGCGCGCTCGGCGGCGCCGTCATGATCGCCGCCGGCTCGGCCCTGGTGCTGGGCCTGATCGTCGCCTGGGTTCCGGACATTGCCGGCCTCGGCAGCCTGGACGAGCTGGTGCGCCAGCCGCTTGCGGGACCAGCCCGCGTCGAGGTCGCCCGCGCCTTCGGCGTGATGTTCGCCGCCGTCGCCGCGGTGATCACCGTCAGCCTCGTCCTGTTCACGCTGGTCGAGCACCGGCCGCTCAAGACGACGATGGAGTAGCTGTCGAAGGCTTGGGCAATTGACCGTTCTGCGGGCAGCATCCGCATCGGCGTCTAAGAAAAATCCCCGGAAACCCTCGGTTCCGTCTCTGGCACGGAACTTGTCATGAACGCCTCCACGCATGCCCAAACCGGAGGCTCTTCATGCTCGCTCTGCGCCTTGCTGCTGCCGTCACTTTTCTCGCCATCGCGGCCCAACCGGCGTCGGCCCAGGACTCGGGTTTCCCCGGCGCCATCACCGGCTCGGCAGCGCTGGCGACCGACTACGTCTTCCGCGGCGTCTCGCAGACCGACAATGATCCGGCCGTCCAGGTCGGCCTCGAATACGGGCTCGAGCTCGGCAGCGTCGCGCCCTATCTCGGCATCTGGGGCTCGAACGTCAACTTCACCGACGCCAATCTCGAGCTCGACGTGACCGGCGGCGTCCGCGGCAAGGTCAGGGACGTCACCTGGGATCTCGGCTTCGTCTACTACGCCTACCCCAACGCCCGCTCGAGCCTGAACTACAACTTCCTCGAGCTCGCCGCAAAGGCCGGCTACGACTTCGGCCCGGCCGCGCTCACGCTCGGGCTCAACTACTCGCCCGAGTTCTTCGCCAAGAGCGGCGACGCCATCTACCTGCAGGCCAATGTCGACGTGCCGCTGCCCTGGGGCGTCACCGCGACCGCCCATGTCGGCCATCAGTGGATCCAGAGGAACGCCGTCTTCGGCGCCCCCGACTACCTCGACTGGAGCCTCGGCGTCGCCAAGGAGGTGATGGGCCTCTCGCTCGGCCTCGCCTACATCGACACCGACCTCTCCAAGGCCGAGTGCTTCGCGGGCACCACGCTCTGCGGTGCCCGCGCCATGGCGACGGTGACGAAGAAGTTCTAGCCGCAGATCAGCCGCGGCCGACGCCTAGCCGCGACCGACGAACGGCATCTTGGTCGCCATGATGGTGATGAAGAGCGCGTTGGCGTCCAACGGTAGGCTGGCCATGTAGGAGACGGCGCCGGCGACCGCGCTCACGTCCATGCGCGGTTCGACCATCGTCTCGCCGTTCGCCTGCAGGATGCCCTTGGTCATCCGGTCGGTCATCTCGGTCGCGGCATTGCCGACGTCGACCTGGCAGCAGGCGATGTCGTATTTGCGGCCGTCGAGCGCGATCGACTTGGTGAGGCCCTGGATCGCGTGCTTGGTCGAGGTGTAGGGCGCCGAGTTCGGGCGCGGCGTATGCGCCGAGATCGAGCCGTTGTTGAT
>CAXNIC010000260.1:0-7392 GCA_964201945.1 Alphaproteobacteria bacterium | reverse complement strand
CGCTCGGCCAACTGCCTGAAGAACGACAACATCGTCTACATCGGCGACCTCGTTCAGAAGACAGAGCAGGAGATGCTGCGCACCCCGAATTTCGGCCGGAAGTCTCTGAACGAGATCAAGGAAGTGCTGGCTCAGATGGGCCTGCACCTCGGCATGGAGATCCCGAACTGGCCGCCGGAGAACATCGAAGAGCTGGCCAAGCGCCTCGAAGAGCCGTTCTGAGCAGCGGTTCCGGAAGAGGATTAGGAGACTAAGATGCGTCACAATATGTCGGGCCGGAGCTTCAGCCGGCAGTCCGGTCACCGCAAGGCCATGTTCAAGAACCTGGCCCAGGCGTTGATCAAGCATGAGCAGATCAACACCACGCTGCCGAAGGCGAAGGATCTCCGCCCGGTGGTGGAGAAGCTGATCACGCTCGGCAAGAAGGGCTCGCTGCATGCCCGCCGGCTGGTCTTCGCCCAGCTCCGCGACGAAGCCGCGACCAAGAAGCTGTTCGACGTGCTAGCGCCGCGCTACGCGGCCCGCAAGGGCGGCTACACCCGCATCCTCAAAGCCGGCTTCCGCTACGGCGACGTCGCCGCGATGGCGGTGATCGAGTTCATCGACCGCGACGTCGATGCCAAGGGCAAGGACTCCGGTCCGGTCCAGGCGCGCGACGACGCCGAGGTCCCGGCCGCCGCCTGATCTCAAGGGCGTCGTTCACATCTTCGAAGGGCGGGCCATTGGCCCGCCCTTCGCCGTTAAGGGGCTCTTGTGCAAGCTCCGGCGTTTGCGACACACTCTTAAGAGAGCGAACGGAGGGGAAGATGGATGTGAGCCGCCGCCAGGTCCTGGCCGGAGCGACCGGTGCCGCAACCCTGCTGCTGGCGCCGGGCGCGCTGCGGGCGCAGGGAGGCGAGCTGATCCGCCGGAAGATTCCCTCATCCGGCGAGGCGCTTCCCGCCATCGGCCTCGGCACCGCGCGCCGCTACGAGGCTGTGAATTCCGCGGCTGACCTGGCGCCGCTCCGCGACACCATCCGCCGGTTCAAGCAGGTGGGCCTCACGGTGATCGATTCCTCGCCGACCTACGGTACCGCCGAAGGCGTGGTGGGCGATCTCGTCGACGAGCTCAAGATCCGCGACGGCCTCTTCCTCGCGACCAAGGTCAGCATCGCCGGGCGCGAAGCCGGCATCCAGCAGATCGAGCAGTCGTTCAAGAAGTACAAGACCGCCAAGCTCGACCTGATCGCGGTCCATAATCTCCGCGACACCGACGCGCACCTGAAGACGCTGCGCGACCTGAAGCAGGCCGGTCGCATCCGCTATGTCGGGATCACCTCGTCCTTGGAGAACCAGTACGCGGATTTCGAGGCGGTGATGAAGCGCGAGACCCTCGACTTCATCCAGATCGACTACGCGCTCGACAACCGCAATGCGCATGACCGCATCATCCCGCTGGCGAAGGATCGCGGCATGGGTGTGATGATCAACCTGCCCTTCGGCCGTGGCCGCCTGTTCAGCGCCGTCCAGGGCAAGCCGCTGCCGGCCTGGGCCGCCGAGTTCGATTGCAAGGCCTGGGCGCAGTTCTTCCTCAAATACATCGTCGGCAACGAGGCGGTGACCTGCGCCATCCCCGGCATGGCCAAGACCGAGTATGTCGACGACAACGTCGGCGCCGCCCAGGGCCGGCTGCCGGATGCGGCGATGCGCAAGCGCATGGAGGCCTTCATCGATGCCGCCTGAGGCGGAGGAGGGCGTCGTCGTCCGCCTCCTCAGGCGCGCCGTCGACGTCAAGCCGTCGGAGATCGCCGCTCTCGGCTGGTCGCTGCTCTACGTCTTCTCCGTCCTCTCCGCCTACTACGTGATCCGCCCGATCCGGGACGAGATGGGCGTCCAGGGCGGGGTCAACAATCTGCAGTGGCTGTTCACCGGCACCCTGCTGGCGATGCTGGCGGTCAACCCGCCCTTTGCCGCGCTGGTGCGCCGGCTCCCGCGCGAGACGTTCATCGCCGTCGCCTACCGCTTCTTCATGGCGAACCTGCTGATCTTCATGGTGCTGCTCAGCCTCTCGACCGAGACGCAGAACGTCTGGCTCGGCCGGGTCTTCTTCATCTGGGCCTCGGTCTTCAACCTGTTCGTGGTCTCGGTGTTCTGGGCGCTGATGGTCGACGTGTTCAACTCCGAGCAGGGCAAGCGCCTGTTCGGCCTGATCGCCGCCGGCGCCACGGTCGGCGCGATCTTAGGGTCCAGCATCACCGCCACGATGGTAAAGGGCATCGGCTCGGCACCGCTGCTGCTGGCCTCCATCCTGCTGCTCGAGCTCGCGGTCTTCGCCGTTCGCCGCCTCTCGCGCCTGGCGGGCGGCCTCAGCCGCACGCCGACGACTGAAGCCGAGGCAGCGCCGATCGGCGGCGGCGTGTGGGCGGGGCTCACCCATACCGCCCGCTCGCCCTATCTCTTGAATGTCGGCCTCTACATCCTGCTCTACGCCATCACCTCGACCTTCCTCTATTTCCAGCAGGCGCAGATCGTCGCCGACGCCTTCATCGACCGGGCGGCGCGCACCGCCTTCTTCGCCCGCATCGATCTTCTGGTGAATGTGCTCACCCTGGTCGCTCAGATCTTCCTGACCAGCCGTATCCTGGGCGCTTTCGGGGTGGCGCTGACGCTGGCGGCGCTGCCTCTGTTCAACGTCCTCGGCTTCGCCACGCTGGCGATGGTTCCGGTCGTCGGTGCGCTGGTGGCCTTCCAGGTGGCGCGCCGGGTCGGCAACTTCGCGCTCGCCCGCCCGACCCGCGAGATCCTGTTCACCGTCGTCTCGCGCGAGGACAAGTACAAGGCCAAGAACTTCATCGACACCGTGGTCTACCGGGCCGGGGACCAGATCGGCAGCTGGGCCTATGCCGGCCTCCTCTTCCTTGGTCTCGGCATGACCGGGATCTCGCTGGTGGCGGTGCCGCTCTCCGTCGCCTGGGTCGTCTCCAGCCTCTGGCTCGGCCGGCGCCAGGAAGAGCGGGCGAAGGCGGCGACCGCCGAGGCGGCCCCGGCCACGGTCTGAAGACCCTCCTTGCCCCTGGGAAGGCGGCTCCGGGCGCACTACATTCCGCCCATGAGGTGGCCAACGATCCTGCTTGCCGCCGTCGCCGTGCTCGGCTTCGGCCAGCCCGCCGACGCCCAGGCTCCGGCGCGGGCGCTCCCGGAAAGCCGGGGCGCGATCCTGCAATCCTTCGCCCCCCTGGTGAAGCGGACGGCGCCCGCCGTGGTGAACGTCTTCACCCGGAAGGTGGTGCGGGAACGAAGCTCGCCCCTGATGAACGACCCGTTCTTCCGCCGGTTCTTCGGCGACCAGCTGGGCGGCGAGCAGGAGCGCGAGCAGAACTCGCTCGGGTCCGGGGTGATCGTCCGGAAGGACGGGATCATCGTCACCAATCACCACGTGGTGAAGGACGCCGACGAGATCCGAGTGGTCCTTTCCGATCGCCGCGAACTCGAGGCGACGCTGATCGGCTCGGACGAACGCACCGATCTCGCCGTGCTCCGGGTCAAGACCTCGCCCGAGGGCCTGCCGGTCCTCGAGCTCGGCGATTCCGACGGTGCCGAGGTCGGTGACCTGATCCTCGCCATCGGCAATCCCTTCGGCGTCGGCCAGACCGTGACCAGCGGCATCGTCTCGGCGACCGCCCGCACCATGGTGGGCGTCTCCGACTACCGCTTCTTCATCCAGACCGACGCCGCCATCAATCCCGGCAATTCGGGCGGCGCGCTGGTCGCCATGGACGGCAAGCTGATCGGCATCAACACAGCGATCTATTCCCGGACCGGTGGCTCGGTCGGCATCGGCTTTGCCATCCCCGCCAACATGGTGCGCGCCGTGGTGACCGGCCTTGTCGACGGCGGCAAGATCGTGCGTCCGTGGTTCGGCGCGAACGGTCAGCCGGTCAACACCGATGTCGCCGCCTCGCTCGGCCTGCCCCGTCCCGGCGGCGTGATCCTGGAGCAGGTGGCGGCCGGCAGCCCGGCGGCACGGGCCGGGCTCAAGGTCGGCGACGTCGTCGTCTCGATCGACGGCCGCGAGGTCGAGGACCCGCAGGCGCTCAAGTTCCGCATCGGCACGCTGCCGGTCGGCGGCGCGACGCGTCTCGGCGTGCTGCGCCAGGGCCGCGAGCAGCAGGTGGTGGTGGCGCTGGAGGCGCCGCCGGAAACGCCGCCGCGCCAGCTCACCCAGCTGCAGGGCCGCCAGCCGTTTGCCGGCACCACCGTCGCCAACCTGTCGCCGGCTTTGGCCGACGAGCTTGGCATCGACGGGCAGTCGCGGGGGGTCATCGTCACCCAGGTGCGCCAGGGCACGATCGCCCAGCGGCTCGGCATCTCGCCCGGCGACATCGTCCTCAAGGTCAACGACGTGGAGATCACCTCGGTTCAGACGCTGCGCCAGGTGGTCGAGCGCGAGCGGCCGACCTGGAAGCTCTCGATCAAGCGGGGCGAGAAGGTGATGAACGTCCAGGTGCAGGGGTGAGCCAGGCCGGGCTGTTCGAAGCCGCGGCGCCGAGGCCGCTCGCCGACCGGCTGCGCCCGAAACGCCTGGACGAGGTCGCGGGCCAGGATCACCTGATCGGCCGCGAAGGGCCGATCGGCCGCATGGTCGCCTCCGGCCGGCTCGCCTCGATGGTGCTCTGGGGGCCGCCCGGCTCGGGCAAGACCACCATCGCGCGGCTGCTGGCGGATGCGACCGACCTGCATTTCGAGCCGCTGTCGGCGGTGTTCTCCGGCGTCGCCGATCTCCGCAAGGTCTTCGAGGCGGCCAAGGGCCGGCGCGCATCGGGCAGCGGCACGCTGCTCTTCGTGGATGAGATCCATCGCTTCAACCGTTCCCAGCAGGACGGCTTTCTGCCCTATGTCGAGGACGGCACGGTGACGCTGATCGGCGCTACCACCGAGAACCCGTCCTTCGAGCTGAACGCCGCTCTTCTGTCGCGCTGCCAGGTGTTCGTCTTGAAGCGGCTGGACGATCCGGCGCTCGAGCTGCTGCTGACCAAGGCGGAGGAGGATCTCGGCCGGAAGCTGCCGCTCACGCCCGAAGCCCGCGACACGCTGAAGGCGATGGCCGACGGCGACGGGCGCTTTCTCTACAACCTGGTCGACGAGATCGAGCGCCTGCCGGCGGACCGGGTTCTGGACGTGCCGAAGCTGATGGCGACCGTGCAGCGCCGCGCGCCGGTCTACGACAAGGACCGCGAGGGCCACTACAACCTGATCAGCGCGTTGCACAAGTCGATGCGCGGATCGGATGCGGACGCGTCGCTCTACTGGCTCGCTCGCATGCTGGCCGGCGGCGAGGATCCGCGCTACATCGCGCGCCGCGTCGCCCGCTTCGCCGTCGAGGACATCGGCCTCGCCGATCCGGAGGCGATCCACCAGGCGCTCGCCGGCTGGGATCTCTACGAACGCTTGGGATCGCCGGAAGGCGAGCTCGGCCTCGTCCAGGCGGTGATCTATCTGGCGACGGCGCCGAAATCGAACGCGGCCTATGCGGCTTACGGCGCGGCGATGCGCTCGGCCAAGGAAACCGGCTCGCTGATGCCGCCGATGCATATCCTGAACGCGCCGACCAAGCTGATGAAGACTCTCGGCTACGGCAAGGATTACGCCTACGACCACGACACCGAGGAAGGCTTCTCCGGCCGCAACTACTTCCCCGACGGCATGAACCGGCGCGAGTTCTATCAGCCGGTCGAACGCGGCTTCGAGCGCGACATCAAGAAACGCCTCGACTACTGGACCAAGCTGCGCGAGCGGAAAGCGGGCGAAGGCGGGTGAGGGGGACGACTTCATGGAGATCGCGTTCACGGTGAACGGCGAGGTGCGCCAGGTCGGCGTGCCGGAGACCGCGTCGCTGCTGGAGGTCCTGCGCAACCATCTCGGCCTGACGGGCACGCGCTACGGCTGCGGGCTCGAACAGTGCGGCTCCTGCATGGTGCTGGTCGACGGCCAGCCCGTGCCGTCCTGCACCCGTGACGTGGGCACGGTCGCCGGGAGGTCGGTGACCACCGTCGAAGGACTCGGCACGCCGGCGGCGCCGCATCCGCTGCAACAGGCCTTCCTCGACGAGCAGGCCGGCCAGTGCGGCTACTGCCTCTCCGGAATCCTGATGTCGGCGAAGGCGCTGCTCGACCGCAACCCGCGTCCGAGCCGCGCCGAGATCGTCGCCGCGCTCGACCGGCACCTCTGCCGCTGCGGTGCGCACCAGCGCATCCTACGCGCGGTGGAGCGCGCCGCGGCGTCGCTGCAGAACGAGACCGCGGCATGACCGCGGTCCTGCCTGCCAGCCTGATCGAGAACCCTCGGCTCGACCGCTGGATCCGCTTCCTGCCCGACCGCACGGTGCGCATCGCCACCGGCAAGGTCGAGATCGGCCAGGGCGTCGTCACCGCGATCGGCCAGATCGCCGCCGACGAGCTCGATCTGCCCTATGACCGTATCGTCATGCTGTCCGGCGACACCGCCGAAGGACCGGACGAGCTCTATACGACCGGGTCGCTCTCGATCGAGGTCTCGGGCAGCTCGGTGCGGCTGGTTTGCGCCGAGATTCGGGCCAAGGCGCTCGAGCAGGCTGCGCTGCGCCTGAATTGCAGCCGCGACGATCTCACGGTCGCCGATGGCCGGTTCCTGCAGAACGGAGCCGCGACGGGCCAGGATTATTGGACCGTCGCGGCGGAGATCGATCTCAGCCAGGCCGTCACCGGGACCGCGGCGCCGAAGCCGGCCGCGGGCTATCGCGTGGTCGGCCAAAGCGTGCCCCGGCTCGACCTGCCGGCGAAGGTCAGCGGTGCGGCGTTCATCCACGACGTCCTGCCGTCCGATGTGCTCCACGCCCGGACGCTGCGCCAGCCAAGCCGCGGCGCGACGCTGGCGGCGCTCGACGAGGCGGCGATCCGCAGCGCGGCGAAGGGCGAGTTGCAGATTATCCGCGACACGAGTTTCGTCGCCTTCGTCAGCCCGGTCGAGAGCGTGGCGCAGGCCGCCGCCGCCGCGGCACCCTCGCATGCGAGATGGAACGGCGTCCGGCGCATCGGGCCTGAGCAGCAGGAGGCCGCCTGGCTGAAGGGCCAGCCGAGCGACGACCGCCGCCTCGGCGCGCCGGTGCCGACGGCAGCACCGAGGAATCTCGTACAGGCGAGTTTCTCGCGTCCCTATGTCGCGCATGCCTCGCTGGCGCCGTCCCTGGCCCTGGCCGAGTTCCGCGACGGGCATCTGACGGTCCGCTCGCATGGCCAGGGCATGCACCCGCTGCGGAAGAACCTCGCGGTGGCGCTCGGCTTGCCGCTCGCGGCCATCACCGCGCGCCACCTGCACGGCGCCGGCTGCTACGGCCACAACGGTGCCGACGATGCGGCGCTCGATGCGGCGCTGG
>CAXNIC010000259.1:0-7414 GCA_964201945.1 Alphaproteobacteria bacterium | reverse complement strand
GCGGTCGGCAATGCCGAGGTGACGCTGCAGACCGTCGTCGCGGTCCGCGACAAGATGGTCAACGCCTATCAGGAACTGCTCAGGATGCCGATCTGATCGGCCGCCGCCTTACTTTCGATACTCGGCCTTAAGCACCGCGAAGAGCCGGGACGACCACCAGCGCTCGCGCGCCCGGAAGTGCTCGCGCAGCACGCCTTCCTCGCGCATCCCCAGCTTTTCCATCACCCGCCGGGACGCGGTGTTCTCCGTGCTGCACATGGCGAAGACCCGGTGCAGGCGGAACTGGCCGAAGGCCGCCTCCAGCAACGCCTTGCCGATCTCGGTCGCGTAGCCCTTGCCCTTGGCTGACTCGGCGACCGCCCAGCCGATCTCGGCCTGGCGGTGGCGGAGCGCGGGCGCCAGCTTCAGGATCGCCTCGCCCATGACCTCGCCGCTCGCCTTCTCGACGACGCCGAGAAGGTAGCGCAGCCGCCGGTGATCGATCTGGTCGCGGAGGATGGCCTCAAGTTCGGCCTCGACCTCCGCCCGGGTCTGGCGCGGCATCGGCAGGTGACGGCGATAGGCCGGATGCTTCCGCCAGGCATGGAGCGCGTCGAGGTCGTCCTCGGCGAGCTCGCGGATGACCAGCCGCCGGGTCTCCACCGGCAGGCGGAGCCTGGGCGTCGACACGATCGTTACGCCGCGAGGCGGGAGGCCTGGGCGAGCGCCTGGTCGAGATCGCGGATGATGTCGTCGATGCTCTCGAGGCCGATCGAAAGCCGGAGCACGTCAGGCCCGGCGCCGGCGGCCACCTGCTGCTCAGGGCTGAGCTGGCGATGCGTGGTCGAGGCCGGATGGATGATCAGCGAGCGGGTATCGCCGATGTTGGCGAGATGCGAGAAGAGGTCGACGGACTCGACGATCTTCACGCCCGCCTGGTAGCCGCCCTTGACGCCGATGGTGAAGACCGAGCCGGCGCCCTTCGGCAGGTATTTCTGCGCCAGCGCGCGATACTTGTTCGAGGGGAGTCCGGCATAGGAAACCCAGGCGACCTCCGGATGGCCGTCGAGATACTCGGCGACTTTCTGCGCGTTCTCGATATGGCGCTGCATGCGAAGCGCCAGCGTCTCGCAGCCGAGGATGGTGAGATAGGCGTTCATCGGCGCCATGGTCGGCCCGAGGTCGCGGAGCCCGATGGCGTGGCCGTAGATGGTGTAGGCGAGATCGCCGAAGGTCTCGGTGAAGGTGAGGCCATGATAGGCCGGCTCCGGCTTGCAGAGCGAGGGGAAGCGGTCGTCCTTGGCCCAGTCGAAGCGGCCGGAATCGACGACGGCGCCGCCCATGGCGTTGCCATGGCCGGAGAGAAACTTGGTGGTCGAATGGATCACCAGATCGGCGCCCCATTCGATCGGCCGGCAGAGATAGGGCGTCGCCATGGTGTTGTCGACGATGAGCGGCAGGCCCGCGTCATGCGCGACCTTGGCCAGCGCCTCGATGTCGCTGATGACGCCGCCGGGATTGGCGAGGCTCTCGCAGAACACCGCCTTGGTCTTCGGCGTGATCGCCTTCCGCACGGTCTCGGGATCGTCGGCGTCGACCAGAACGCCCTTCCAGCCGAACTTTTGGAAGGTGCGGGTGAATTGCGTGATCGAGCCGCCATAGAGGCGGCGCGAGGAGATGAACTCGTCGCCCGGCTGCATCAGCGGGAAGAAGGCGAGCAGCTGCGCCGAGTGGCCGGACGCGGTACAGGTCGCGCCGCGGCCGCCTTCGAGCGAGGCGATCCGCTCCTCCAGCACCGCCGTCGTCGGGTTGGTGAGGCGGCCGTAGATGTAGCCGAAGGTCTGCAGGTTGAAGAGCGAGGCGGCATGGTCGACGTCGTCGAAGACGAAGGCCGTCGTCTGGTAGATCGGCGTCGAACGCGCGCCGGTCGCCGGATCCGGCGAGGCGCCGGCATGGATCGACAGGGTCTCGAAGCCGTAGCGGCTCTTCATGGTCATGGGATCAGATCTTCCGGCGCTTGGAGCTGATGACGCCCGAGTTGAAGCCGTGCCAGCCGAGCTCGCCCGAGAGCCGGCCATACTCGATCTTCGGGCAGCGGTTCATGATGACGGTGAGGCCGGCCTTCTCAGCCGTCTCGGCTGCCGCGTCGTTGCGGACACCGAGCTGCATCCACAGCACCTTGGCGCCGATGGCGATGGCGTCGTCAGCGATCGGCGGCACCGCCTCGGAGGCGCGGAAGACGTCTACCATGTCGATCTTGTCGGGGATCTCGCGCACCGAGGCATAGACCTTCTCGCCCAGGATCTCCTGGCCGACGGCACCGGGATTGACCGGGATCACCCGATAGCCCTTGTCCTGCAAGTACTTCATCGCGAAGTAGCTCGGCCGGTTCCAGTTGGGCGAGGCCCCGACCATGGCGATGGTCTTGACGCTGCGAAGCAGGCTCTTGATCAGCGCGTCGGGATAGCTCGCATGGCGATCCTCGGCCGCACCTACGCTCGTATCGGTCATGTCTTTGGCCTCAGGCACCGCACCAGGTCGGCGGTCGCTTCTGGATGAAGGCATCGATGCCCTCTTCGGCGTCGCGCGCCATCATGTTCCGCGTCATCACCTCGGCGGCGTGGGCATAGGCGTCGTCCAGGCTCATCTCGGCCTGGCGATAGAACGCCTCCTTGCCGATCTTGAGCGTCAGCGGCGACTTGGACGCGATCTGGCGCGCGAGCGCGCCAACCGTCTCGTCGAGCGCGGCCAAGGGAACCACGCGGTTGATCAGGCCGAGCTCGCGGGCGCGCTCGGCCGGCACCATGTCGCCAGTCAGCAGCATCTCCATCGCCGCCTTCCGGCTGACGTTGCGCGACAGCGCCACCATCGGCGTCGAGCAGAAGAGTCCGATGTTCACGCCCGGCGTGGCGAAGCGTGCCTCCTCGGTCGCAACGGCGAGATCGCAGGAGGCGACCAGCTGGCAGCCGGCGGCGGTGGCCGTGGCATGCACGCGGGCGATCACCGGCTTCGGCAGGCGGACGATCCTGGTCATCAGCCGCGAGCACTGGACGAAGAGGCGGCGGTAGAAGTCCTCGCCCGGATTGGCGCGGAGCTCCTTCAGGTCGTGGCCGGCGCAGAAGGCGGGGCCGTTGGTGCCGATCACGACCACCTTCACCGAGGCGTCGGATGCCGCCTGGTCGAGGGCGACCTCGAGATCGGTCATCAGCGCCACGGACAGCGCATTGCGAGAGTGCGGCCGATTCATCGTGAGGAACCGCACGCCGTCGGCGTGCGAGGTCAGGACGTTCGGCTCGGCAGGATCGACTTTGGGCAGGGCGGTCATGGGGAGGCTTCCTTCCACGCTCCAGGACGTGTTATCCGGCCAAGGGTCCAGCGCGTCAAGAACGGGAGATCGGGAATGGCCTGGGTCTATCTGGTGCTCGCGGGCATCCTCGAGATCGGCTGGGCCATCGGGCTCAAGCATGTCGATGGCTTCACCCGGCTCTGGCCCAGCGTCGCGACTGTCGCCGCGATGGTCGCCAGCATGATCCTGCTGGCGCTGGCCGCCCGCACGCTGCCGATCGGAACGGCCTACGCGGTGTGGACCGGGATCGGTGCGGCCGGCGTCGCGATCCTCGGCATCGTCTGGCTCGGCGAATCCCGTGACCTTATCCGCCTGCTTTGCATCGGCCTGATCGTCACCGGCACCGTCGGCCTCAAGCTTGCGTCAAGCGAATGACCCGGCCCGGACCCTCCGCCATCACCATCGAGGTCTTCAACGATCTCATCCGCGAAGAGCTGCCCTTCGCCTGGGAGCAGGGTTTCATGGTCGAACACTTGGTTGCGGGCGAGGCGCGCGTGCGCCTGCCTGTCGACCACGCACATCTTCGGCCGGGCGGCACCGTCTCGGGGCCGGCGATGATGGGTCTCGCCGACTATACGATGTACGCCGTCGTGCTTTCCCGCATCGGCCGGCAGAAGATGGCGGTCACGACGAATCTCAACGCCAATTTCCTCCGCCGCCCGTCCCCCAAAGACCTTATCGCCGAAGGGCGATTGCTGAAGCTCGGGCGCCGGCTAGCCTACGGAGAAGTCACGATCTTCTCACAAGGCGAAGACGATCCAGTCTGTCACGTTACATCCACCTACTCTTTGCCGCCGGGGGGATGAAGCATGAGCCTGTTCAAACGAGGCATCGTCGCCATTGCGCTGACGGTGGGCCTCGTCGATTCAGGGCTCGCCGTCGCCCAGCAGACCCAGCCCGCCCGTCCGCCGGCCCCGGCCGCCGCGCCGGCAGCCCCGGCACCCGCACCGGTTCCGCAGTCCCAGGCGCCGCTGGGCGACCCGCAGGGCGTCTTCTATTTCGTCACCGAAAACGACCTCTTCGGCCGGGACAACACCGACAAGCACTACTCGAACGGCCTGCGTCTCGGCTGGCTGTCGGCGGACAGCGGGGGGCCGGAGTTCCTCTGGGATCTCGGCTACTACATGCCGCTGATCGACACGCAGGCCCGCCGGCGCATGGGCTTCGTCCTCGGCCACAACCTCTACACCCCGCAGAACAAGCAGCGCACCGACCGGATCTTCGACGACCGTCCCTACGGCGCCTTTCTCTATACCGGCCTCGCCTTCCAGTCCCAGTCGGACACGCAGCTCAACACCGTCGAGCTCGACCTCGGCGTCGTCGGGCCGTCGGCGATGGGGCGGGCTGTGCAGAACAACTGGCATGGCCTGATCGGCGTGGACGAGGCGCGAGGCTGGGACAACCAGATCGAGGACGAGCCCGGCGTGGCGCTGGTCTTCGAACGCAAGTGGCGCTACATCGCGGAAACCGCCGGCGGCTTCGGTGTCGACGTCGTGCCGCACGTCTCCGGCAGCCTTGGCAACGTCTTCACCTATGGCGGCGCCGGCGTGACCTTCCGCATCGGCGACGACCTCTCGGTCGACTTCGGTCCGCCCCGGATCCGTCCGGCCCTGCCGGGCTCCGCCTCGTTCGACAAGCCGCTCGACCGCCTCGCCTGGTATCTTTTCGCCGGGGCCGAGGCGCGGGCGGTGGCTCACGACATCTTCCTCGACGGCAACACCTTCGACAGCAAGCAGTCGATCGGGCGCAGGCCGTTCGTGGCCGATGTCCAGGCCGGCCTCGCCATCGTCTTCCGCCAGACCCGGATCAGCTACACTCAGGTCTGGCGAACCAAGGAATTCGACGGCCAGAAGAAGGGCGACTACTTCGGCTCAATCAGCATCTCGTCCAAGTTCTGACGGGACCGAGTTCGCGGTAAAATAATACCGCACTCAGGAAAGTCGCTGATTTCGGGCCTTCTTCGTTGACAGCCCGGAAAAATCTGCAATATTCCGCGCCTTCGGATCGGCCCTCTTCGGGCCGGTTCCTTTCTCAAGAGCGCGAGCGATGAAAACCTTTTCCGCCAAGCCCATCGAGGCCGCAAAGGCCAAGAAGTGGGTGCTCGTCGACGCCGATGGCGTCGTGCTTGGCCGTCTGGCCTCGATCCTGGCCATGCGTCTGAGGGGCAAGCACCTGCCCACCTTCACCCCGCATGTCGACACCGGGGACAACGTCATCGTCATCAACGCCGAGAAGGTGAAGCTCACCGGGCGGAAGCTGACGGACAAGGTGTTCTACTATCACACCAACCATCCGGGCGGCATCAAGGGCCAGACCATGGCCAACCGTCTCGGTGGCGAGCATCCCGAGCGGGTGGTCATCAAGGCGGTCGAGCGCATGCTCGCCCGCGGCCCCCTGGGCCGCCGCCTGATGGGCAACCTCAAGGTCTATGCCGGCGCCAATCATCCGCACGAGGCGCAGCAGCCGACCGTGCTCGACGTTGCCGCCATGAATGCCAAGAACAAGAGGAGCAACTGAGATGGCCGACCTCAAGGAGGCTCTCCAGGGGCTCAAGCCGGACGCCGCTGCCGCAGCGGCGGTCGCCGTTCAGCCCAAGATCGACGGCAAGGGCCGCGCCTACGCCACTGGCCGCCGCAAGGACGCGGTTGCCCGCGTCTGGCTGAAGCCCGGCATCGGCCGCGTCATTGTCAACGACCGCGACATCAAGGAATACTTCGCCCGTCCGGTGCTTCGCATGCTGCTGGCCCAGCCCTTCGAGGTGGCCAACCGCAAGGAACAGTACGACGTGTGGTGCACGGTGAAGGGTGGCGGGCTTTCCGGCCAGGCCGGCGCCGTCCGCCACGGCATCAGCCGCGCGCTCACCAATTTCGAGCCGGGCCTGCGCCCGGTGCTGAAGCGCGGTGGGTTCCTGACCCGCGACAGCCGCGTCGTCGAGCGCAAGAAGTACGGCCGGGCCAAGGCACGCCGCAGCTTCCAGTTCTCGAAGCGCTAAACTTTCCGCGCATCTTGCGGATCAGGCGGGGCGCGGACCAACGGTCTCGCGCCCCGTTCCGTTTCAGGAGCCTCCCATGAGCCAGCGTTCGTCCGGCACGCTCATCCCCTTCGGCGGCGTCATGCCGAAGATCGCGCCCGATGCCTTCATTGCCGACAACGCCGTCATCATCGGCAATGTCGAGATCGGGGCGGGGGCCAGCATCTGGTTCGGGGTCGTGCTCCGCGGCGACCTCAACAAGCTCATCATCGGGCCGCGCACCAACATCCAGGACGGCTGCATCATCCACGTCGCCGGCAAGCGCTATCCGACCATCATCGGCGCCGACGTCCTGATCGGGCATGCGGTGGTGGGGGAGGGCTGCGTGATCGGCGACGGCGCCTTCATCGGCATGAAGTCGACGATCCTCGAAGGCACGACCATCGAAGGCGGCGCCATGCTCGCCGCCGGCTCGCTGCTGACGCCGCGAAAGCACATGAAGACGGGCGAGCTCTGGGGCGGCAGTCCGGCGAAGCTGATGCGCGCGCTCTCGGCGGAAGACTCGGCCCATATGGCGGCCACCGTCGATGGCTACGCCAAGCACGCACAGGTCTACCGGCGCGAACGCGGCGATTGAGTCGCCGCTGCTACTCCGTCTTCGCCATCACGTAGGATCCCGGCGCGTCCTCGATCGGTTTCAGCTTGCCGTCGCCCGGCTTCCGCGCGTCGACCTCGCCGCCCGAGAACGCCTCCAGCCACTTCCGCCATTCCGGCCACCAGGATCCCGCGTGCTGGCTCGCGCTTTCGAGCCAGGCCTCGGGCGTCTCCGCCTTCTTCTCGTTGGTCCAGTAGCCGTATTTTTCCGGCACCGGCGGGTTGACCACGCCGGCGATGTGGCCCGAGCCCGATAGAACGAACTTGATCGGGCCCTTGTAGAGCTTGGTCGCGGCGAATGTGGACCGCCAGGGGGCGATGTGATCCTCGCGGGTGGACAGGATGAAGGTCGGCTGCTTGTTGCGGGTGAGATCGATCGGCACGTTGCCGAGCCGGATCGCGCCCGGTTCCACCAGCTTGTTCTCCTGGTACATCTTGCGGAGATAGAAGCTGTGCATCGCCGC
>CAXNIC010000258.1:0-7417 GCA_964201945.1 Alphaproteobacteria bacterium | reverse complement strand
ACCGACCCTTACGTCATCCTGCTGGTGATCAACGTGCTGATGCTGGTGCTGGGATGCTTCATGGAAGGCATCGCCATCATGATCCTGATGGTCCCGGTGTTCATGCCGGTGATCCAGCAGGTCGGCATCGACCCGGTGCATTTCGGCGTCGTCGTCACCATGAACCTGATGATCGGCATCCTGACGCCGCCCTTCGGCGTCGCCCTCTTCACCGTCGCCAAGGTCGGCAAGATTCCGTTCGAGGAGCTCGCCCGCGAGATCCTGCCCTTCCTTCCGGGCCTGATCATCGTGCTGTTCCTGCTGACCTACTTCCCCAGCCTGTCGATGTTCCTGCCTCGCTTAGTCTATGGCTGACGGGCTTGGGACGTGCCGTGCGTTCAGGCTGCGCGAGCCGTCTGACGCCACGGCCAAAGATTGAGGCGCTCTCCCGTCGTAAGGATCAGCATGGTTCGCGGCAGTTCACCGAGTAAGCGTGCGCGGAACTGGCTGGTGATCTCGTCGAGGCTATCGGCGATCGGCGACGCCGGGTGATAGGGAGCGTAAGACTCGCGAAGGGTTTTGAGAGACTGCGCTGACCGCAGCCCGTCGTCGGCGAGGCTGTGGTTCCCTTGATCGAGGTAGTTGAGCGCGAGTCGCGCGACCGTCTTCCGAAGATCCGTCCAGTCGGTAGGATCCTGAAGCAAGCTCAGCCAACCGATGATGACTTGGTCGCGATCACGACGTGCACGGTCGAGGCACGCGTAGGCAGCATGAAGATCGGAGATGGGGGTCACGTGAAGCCTTTCGTTGTTTGTCCGCATGTGGGAATTAATCCGCATACGTTCAAGGGGCATCAATGTTCCGGCCCCAACTAATTTACATTGAATTAATGTTATACAATGAGCTTGACGTTTAGCAAAATGTGAATATCGTAACGAGTACAGCGCCGATTTGAGCATCAGCTTGCGGGCGCTTTAGAAATGCGGCTAAAGCGTTGGGCAATCCGCCCAGCCTGTTGCTGCGGCGGGATGCCGCTCGGGGATCGTTGCCCCGAGACCTGAGCGACACCTCGCTATCCCCTGAACGTCGTAATTGGGAGCGAGGAACATGCTTCGACGGACCTTCCTGACTTTGGCGGCTGCGGCCGTCACCCTTAATCTCCGCCCAGGCCTTCGCCGAGGACAAGGCGAAGACCGTCGCCCTCGACTGGGCCACATACAACCCGCTCAGCATCGTCCTGAAGGAGAAAGGCATCCTCGAAGCCGATCTCGCCCGGGACGGCATCCAGGTGCGCTGGGTGCAGACACTGGGATCGAACAAGGCGATCGAGTTCCTGAACGCGCGCGGCATCGACTTCGGCTCGACCGCGGGCTCGGCGGAGTTGCTGGCCAAGATCAACGGCAGCCCGATCAACTCGGTCTACATCTACTCGAAGCCGGAATGGACGGCGCTGGTGACGCGTGCCGATACCGCCATCACCTCGATCGAGCAGCTGAAGGGCAAGCGCGTCGCCGTCACCCGCGGCACCGACCCGCACATCTTCCTGGTGCGGGCGCTGGCCTCCAAGGGCCTGACCGAGAAGGACCTGAAGATCGTGCTGCTTCAGCACCCGGACGGCCGCGTCGCCCTCGACAAGGGCGACGTCGATGCCTGGGCCGGACTCGATCCGATCATGGCGCAGGCCGAGGTCGAGCGCGGCGCCAAGCTGTTCTATCGCAACGCCGACGCCAACACCTATGGCGTGCTGAACGTGCGGACCGCCTTCGCCGAGGCCAATCCGGACCTCGTCGTCCGGGTGCTGCAGGCCTATGAGAAGGCGCGCACCTGGGCGAAGGAGAATCCGGACGGCCTCAAGGCGCTGCTGATGAGGGACGCCAAGATCACCGACGAAGTGGCGAAGCTTCAGCTCACCCGCAACGACTTCACCGAGGCACAGATCGGGCCGAAGCCGGTCGCCGCGATCACCGCGGCGGGCGACGCGCTGAAGGCAGCCGCCTTCATCCCGGCGAACACCGACGTCGCGGCTGCGGTGAAGGCCCTGGTCGATCCCAGCTTCGCCCAGCGCCTCGTCGCCCAGAAGTAGCGAGCCATGCCGACGACCGAGCTCGCCGGATTCGCCGCGGCCGCCGACGACGCGGCCGCGGCTGGATCCCTCCGCCCTCGCCGCTCGCGCTCAGGCGCGTTGGCGCGGGCGGGGCTCGGCGTCGCCCTGCCGCTCGCCTTCGCGCTCGCCTGGGAGGGCGCTGCCCGCACCGGGCTGATCACCACCTTCCTGATGCCGCCGCCCTCCGCGGTGGTCACGCACATCGCCCAGCTGTTCGCGACCGGCGAGATCTGGGATCACCTGTCCGCGACTCTGTCGCGCATGTCGCTCGGCTTCGGTTTCGGCGTCGCAGCCGGAACCCTGCTTGGCGCGCTGGTGGGGTATCTGCCGATCGCGCACCGCCTGCTCGATCCCTCGGTACAGGCGCTCCGCAACATCCCCTCGATCGCCTGGGTCCCGCTGTTCATCCTCTGGCTCGGCATCTTCGAGACATCGAAAGTGACCCTGATCGCGGTCGGCGTGTTCTTCCCGGTCTATATGAGCCTGGCCCAGGGCTTCGCCTCGGTCGACCGCAAGCTGGTCGAGGTCGGGCGCGTCTGGCGGCTCTCCGCCTTCGCCATGGTCTGGCGCATCCTGCTGCCGGCCACCTTGCCCACCTACATCATCGGCCTTCGCGGCGGCCTCGGCCTGGGATGGATGTTCGTCGTCGCCGCCGAGCTGATGGGGGCAAGCGAGGGTCTCGGCTACCTGATGGTCGACGGCCAGATGACCGGCCGCCCGGCGGCGATCATCGCAAGCCTGGTGCTCTTCGCCGTGCTCGGCAAGGCGAGCGACCTGCTTCTGGTGACGGCGACGCGGCCCCTGGTCGCCTGGCAGGACGGGTTCCGCCGATGAACGCGCCGCTGCTTCGCCTCGACCGCGCCGCCAAGCGCTTCGGCAATGGCCGGCTGGCGCTGGCCGACGTCTCGCTCGACGTCGAGCCCGGCGAGATCGTGGCGCTGGTCGGCGCCAGCGGCTCGGGCAAATCGACGTTGCTCCGCCTGCTCGCCGGCCTGGAGGCGCCGACCGCCGGCCGCGCCCTCTTCCGCAACGTCGCCATCGAGGGCCCGCGGCCGGAGATCGGCGTCATCTTCCAGGAACCGCGCCTGCTGCCCTGGCTCGCCGTCGCCGACAATGTCGGCTTCGGCCTTGCCGCTCTACCGGCGGCGGAGCGCGGCCGCCGCGTCGAACGGGCGCTGGATCGCGTCGGCCTCGCCGCCTATGCCCGTGCGCTGCCGCGCGAGCTCTCCGGCGGTATGGCCCAGCGTGTCGCCATCGCGCGGGCGCTGGTCGGCCAGCCGGAGGTGCTGCTGCTGGACGAGCCGTTCAGCGCGCTGGACGCCTTCACCCGCACCGACCTGCAGGATCACATCCTCGACCTCTGGCGCGAGGATCGGCCGACGCTGGTGCTGGTGACCCACGACCTCGACGAGGCGCTGGCACTGGCCGACCGCGTGGTCTTGCTGGCCGGCCCGCCCGGGCGCATCTTCGCTGAGCGGACGGTCGGCCTCGCCCGTCCGCGCGAGCGCACATCCTCCGCCTTCCAGGAGGAGAAGCGCCAGCTGCTCTCGACATTGCAGGCGGCCCGTTCCGGCCGCACCTACGACCCGGAAGTCCTGGAGGTACCGTGAACGCCGACGATCTACGCGCCCTGCAGGCGCCGCTGAAGACCCGCTACAAGGACGCGCCGGCCGCGGCGCTGATCACGCTCACCGCCGAGGGCAACCTCGATGACCAGGAGATCGCCTGCTCGGTCGAGACCGGGAAGGCGCTGGTCAAGGCCGGCCTGCATCCGGCGACCGGCGGCGACGGCAGCTTCGCCTGCTCGGGCGACATGCTGCTGCAGGCACTGGCCGCCTGCGCCGGCGTCACCTTGAAGGCGGTCGCGACCGCGCTCGGCATCAATCTCAAATCCGGCAAGGTGCGCTGCGAGGGCGATCTCGACTTCCGCGGCACGCTCGGCGTCGACAAAGGCGCGCCGGTGGGATTCCGCTCAATCCGCCTTGCCTTCGATCTCGACACCGATGCCGACGAAGCCGCGGTCGCCAAGCTGATCCAGCTCACCGAGCGCTACTGCGTCGTCTTCCAGACGATCAAGGTCTCGCCGGCCGTCTCGGTCGCGGTCAACCGAGCCTGAGCCGATGATCGTCCGCGCGTGGCGAGGGCGGGCGTCGCCGTCGATGCCGGCGGCCTATCCGGATCACTTCCGGAAGAACGTGCTGCCGGAACTGAAGAGCGTCGAGGGATTCCTCGGCGCTACGCTGCTGAAGCAGGAGGCCGCCGCCGGGATCGAGTTCCTGGTCCTGACGCGCTGGGTTTCGATGGACGCGATCCGGGGATTCGCCGGATCCGATGTCGCGAAGGCCGTGGTCGAGCCGGAGGCGATCGCCGCGCTGGTCGACTACGACCGAACGGTCCAGCACTACGAGGTGGTGGAGGACGTGACCGTCTAAATCGGCGGGTCGATCGCGAAGCGGAGGCGATCGGCGGCGAGCAGGCCGAAGCGGATCAGCATCGCCTTCCGGCGCGGCGCCGACAGCGGCTCCAACAGGGCTTCCCGCACCACATGCGCGCTCCAACGGTCGGCGATCATCAGGCCGGTGTCGTCGGGCAGTAGCTCGACCGGGAAATCCTCAGCGACTGCGAAATAGAAGGCGTCGCAGAATTCGAGATACTCGCGCCATTTGCGGTCGGAGCGGAAGTCGGCACGGCTCGACTTGATCTCGACGATGGTGAGCCGCCCGGCGGCGTCGAGCACCAGCACGTCGGCGCGCCGTCCGTTCGCCAGCGTCACCTCGGTCAGCGCCGACTCGTTCCTCTCGCCGAAGGCGCGGACGATGCCGAGGGCGAGCTGACGGGCGAGGCGTTCTTCCTCGTTCACCAGCCCCGTCTCACGGCCGGATGAGGTTCTTCGCCCCCCGGAGGTCGGCCTTCTCGATGTTGGCGCCTCGGAGGTCGGCGCCCTGGAACTCGGCGTCCTGGAGGTTGGCTTCGCGCAGATCGCAGTCGCGGAGCGAGGCGTCGGTGAAGTCGCAGGCCTGGAAGTTGGCCTTGCGGAAGATCCCGCCGGACATATCGGCGGTCGAGAGCCGGGCGCGCTCGAAGTTCGTGACCCACACCTGCGTCATCGAGCCCAGCAGGTTGACCGGTCCCGCCTTCACGCCGACCAGCTTGGCCCCGACCAGATTGGCGCGGCGCATGTTGACGCCGCGGATATCGGCCTGAGACAGGTCGCAGTTGCGGAGGTCGGCCTGGCCGAAATCGCTCATCAAGAGCTCGGTCTTGACCAGGCTCGCGTCCTTCAGGAGCGCGTGCTCGAAATTCGCAGCCGAGAGATTGGCGCCGGTGAAGTTCTGGCCGCCGAGATCGAAGCGCGAGAGATCGAGGCGCTTTCCCTTCTTGCCGGCGGTCCTGATCCAGTCGATGTGGCGCTGCAGTACCTCGCGCAGCTCCTCGCCGAGGGAGGCCAGCGAGCGCGGCAGGAGCGCCTTCGACATGTCGGCGCCGCGGGCATCGGCGGAATCGAGCACGCAGCCGACGAGGTCGGCGCCCTCGAAATTGGTGCCGGACAGGATCGCGCCCGAGAGGATGGCGCCATGCAGGATGGTGCCGGTGAGATTCGCCTCCGAGAGATCGGAGCCCTCCAGGTTGACGCCGGTCAGGTTGCAATGGCTCAAGTCGGCGCGCACCAGCTTGACCCCGCGCATGATCGCGTCGGTCAGGTCGGTCTGCACGATGAAGGAGTTGGACATGCGCGCCTGGCTCATATTGGCGCCGCGCATGATCGCAGCCGAAGCATCGGCCACGGTCATGTCGAAGGACATGGTGGTCAGGTTGCCCTTGGAATCGGCCTTCAGCAGGATGCCGTCTCGGAGGTCCGATTCCATCAGCAGAGCATTGGTAAGGTTGGCGCCGCGAAGGCAGGCACCGCGGAGATCGGTGCGGGTCAGGTCGGCCCCGGTGAGATCCGCCTTGCGGAGATCGGCTGAGAACAGGCTGGCGGCCGCGAGCTTGGTCCCCTTGAGCTTGGCATTGGTCAGCCTGGCGCCGGAGAACTCGGCGTTGGAAAGGTTCCTGCCGCTGAGCTCGAGATAGGAGAGATCGCAGCTGCCGAGATTGGCGCGCTGGCCGCCGGAGCGACCGACGGCGAATTTCGCGTGCGAATCCATGATCTTGTCGAGCTCGCCCTGATCCAGCCGCTTGAAGCGGCTCAGATCGGCATTGTCGTCGGACTCGGACATGGGCACTCGGCCTTGGTTCGCCTGCTTTGAGTCTGAGACTAAAGGGTTTCCGGTCCGAACGCACCCGGAACGAAACGGGCGACGACCCGCCGGCGCTCGGAGGTCTCGGGATCCGCCTCCGGGGCCGGTGCGATGTCCCACCACCATTCGCGGTCATGGGCCGGCTCCGGCAGGTCGGCGATCAGGCTGTCGCGCTCGACCTCCCGGCCGTCCCGGCTCACCACGACGCGTTCGACATCGGAGATCAGCAGAGTCGAGCCCCGGCTTCGATCGAGGTCCGCGAGATGGCTCCGGACCAGAGCCTGGGCCATGGCCGCCAGCGGCTCGGGTGCGGCTCTCCCGTCAAGGCTGCGGACGGGAATCACCGGCAACTGGGAGAGGAGATTCAGCGATATGACCAGGTCGACCTCCGGATCGTCGATGAGAGGGTAGGGACGCGGAGATGCCAGCTCGCCATGGCTCACAGCATCGAGCACGCCGGTCACATCGTCGGTGATGCGGCTCACATTGGCGAAGCCGCGGCCGGCGAGCCGTGCCCGCCATGGGTGCACGACATCGACGAGGACGACCCGACGGAAGGCGCCCGCGAGCTCGGCCAGCGGCAGGTCGAGAAGCGCGCCCGATCCGAGGACGAGCGCGGTGCGCCGGCGCGGCGTGCGCCCGATCGCCTCGATCACCGCCGCGCGCGTCGCGGCGAGATGCGGCGCCCAGGCGGCGCGGCAGCGGCGATGCCGGGCGCCGATGGCGACGGATTCGGCGAGGAGACCAAGGCGGCGGACATAAGCGGGACAGGGCGTCAGCAGCCAGGCCAGGGCCTCGGCGATCATGGCGACGGCACCCGCTGCATGCTAGCGTCCGCGCGGCTTTCCCCCACCCTCACCGACCCGCCCGAGGACCCGTCCATGACCGTGACCGCCGCCGATCTGAAGAAGCTCGCCGCCTACGATACCCCGACGATCTGCAATGCGCTCGAACTGGTGGCGCCCGAGCGCCGGGCCTTCGGCTTCAACCGGAAGCCGCTGGTGTGCCCGTTCCCGAACCTGAAGCCGATCGTAGGCTATGCGCGGACCGGGACCATCCGCTCGCGCGAGCCCAGCCTCTCCTCCAAGGCCGA
>CAXNIC010000257.1:0-7443 GCA_964201945.1 Alphaproteobacteria bacterium | reverse complement strand
TATTCGACAGCTGGTGTGGACCTGGCGGCGAAGGCCACTTCCGGCAGCGTCTCCTACTTCAATGAAATCTATTACCTCGACCGCTATCCCGACGTTCAAGCGGCGGTAGCCCTGGGCCATTTCGCGAGCGGCCTGCAGCACTTCCAGCTATATGGCGCCAGGGAACTGCGCAATCCGAGCGCCAATTTCGACGCCAGCTTCTATGTCAGCACGTATCCCGATGTGCAGTCGGCGATCAACCAGGGCTTCTTTACCTCGGCGCTGCACCATTTCGCCCTTTACGGCGCCGCGGAAAACCGCGCTCCCACCGCTGCGCTGGTCGGCTTCGACGCGGCGCGGTATCTGACCGCCAACCCCGATGTCCAGGCTGCCGTCACCAGCGGCGAGTTCAAGTCGGCGCTTGAGCACTATCTGCTCATCGGTGCGACGGAAAATCGTGCCGCCTTCACCACGGGCGGGACGACGATCGTCACGCCGATCAGCACGCTCACGCTCACCTCCGGCGCTACTTCGGTCAACGAGGGCAGCGGCGTCACCTTCACCCTTCAGACCACGCACATCGCCGCGGGCTCGGTGGTCGCCTATACGATCACCGGCGTCGCGGCGGCCGACATCCTGAGCGGCTCGCTCACCGGCACGGTGACGATCGGCGCCAATGGCCAGGCGACCATCCCGCTGACGCTGGTGTCCGATGCGACCACCGAAGGATCGGAGACCATGGTCGTCACCGTCGGCGGCCGGAACGCCTCCGTCGTCGTCGTCGACACCTCGACCGGATCCGGTGGCGGTGGCGGGGGTGGCTCTACTGCCACGCTCACCGCGGGCGCTTCGTCGGTCGACGAAGGCAGCACCGTCAGCTTCACTCTGCAGACGACCGGCATCGCCGCCGGCACGCAGTACACCTATACGATCTCCGGCGTCGCGGCGGCCGACATTCAGGGCGGCTCGCTCACCGGCACGGCGACGATCGGCTCCAATGGCCAGGCCATCATTTCTCTGTCGCTCCTGACCGATACCACCACCGAAGGCGCGGAGACCCTGACGGTCACCGTGGCCGGCGCGAATGCATCCGTCACCGTCAACGATACGTCGACGGGCAGCGGTGGCGGTGGCGGTACGCCTCAGTCCTTCACGCTCACCGCGGGCCAGGACACCTTCGTCGGCGGCACCGGGAATGACACCTTCTCGGGCACCTATGCCGATTCCGTCGGATCGCCCACCTTCGCCAGCAACGACGTCCTCACCGGCGGATCGGGTACCGATACGCTGAATCTCACCCATTCCGGGCTGAACACGACCTTCACCATGGTCGACGCGCTGTGGACCGGCGTCAGCGGTATCGAAGCGGTCACCTTCACCAATACCGGCGACGGCGCGCAGTCCATCACCACCAGCACCGCGTTCAACAATGCCTTCACGACGGCGGGTGTGAACCTGACATCGTCGACCACCGGGGCTGGCGCGATCGACCTCACCTTGACCACCTTCGGCGGCGTCGCGGCCATCACCGCCTCGTCTCTCGCCGGCGCACAGACGATCGTGACCGGGTCGGGTGCTTCGACGGTCAGTGCAACATCGGGTGCCGGCGCGCTGACGATCAACGGTGTCGGTCTTACCTCTGTCACGGCGACCACCACAGGCGCCGGCTCCCAGACGATCGGCAACGGCAGCGGCGGCGGCGCCAACCTCGTCACCGTCAATGCGACGGCCGCCTCCGGCAACCAGACCATCATCAGCACCAGCGCAAGCGCGGTCACGGTGACCGCTACATCAGGCTCCGGTGCGACGACCGTCACCACGGGGGCGGGCAACGACACGATCACCCTGATCGCCACCAGCACGACGGGCGCCAATGTCGTCACCGGCGGCTTGGGCGCGGACTCCATCACTCTGGCATCGGTCAATCCGGGAACCGACACGGTCGTCCAGGGCAACGGTCACGGCATGGTGGCAACCGCCCATACGCTCACCGCCGCCATCGCGGCGGGGCAGACCATCACCTTCGGCAATAGTCTCGACAGGGTCACCAACTTCGGGGTCGCGACGGATCTCATGGACGTGACCACCGCCAGCGGACTGACCGCCGGCTTCGGCGGCAGCGGGACGGCCTTCGCCGCAGGCAACATCTATCTCTCCGGCGCCTTCAGCGGTGGCGTGTTCACCGTCGCAGCGAACGGCGCCGGTGCCGACACGCTGATCCTCGACACGGCGACCGCGGCCGACCAGACGGTAGCGACCGCCGACAACTGGGTTCTCCTGGTCGGCGTCAACTCGAACACCCTGACCGCGGCGATGTTCATCTAGCGAGCCGTCGCAGGCTCGCCCGCGACCCTCGCACGGCCGTCCGAACCCCCGTCTCTCACAAGGAGGCGGGGGTTGCCTTATCCCTGGAGTCGAAGCTCGAATGAAGAACGAGATCCGCCAGGCTCTCGCCACCTGCAAGAGCGCCTTCGCGGCGACGGCTCTCTTCAGCTTCGCCATCAACATGCTGCTGTTCGCTTCGCCGATCTACATGCTTCAGATCTACGATCGGGTGCTGCCGAGCCGCAGCGAGACGACCCTGGTCATGCTGTCCCTGCTGGTGGCCGGCCTGCTCCTGACCATCGGCTTGCTCGAATGGGTCCGGACCCAGATCCTGGTCCGGGCCGGCGCCCGCATCGACCAGATGCTCAACCGCCGGATCCTCACCGCGGTATTCCATATCAACGGCGGCGGCAGCGCGAACGCCGTCCGCGATTTCGATGCCGTGCGCGAGTTTTTCACCGGGTCGGGCTTTCTCGCCTTCCTCGATGCACCCTGGGCACCGATCTTCATCGGCGTCTGCTTCCTCATGAACCCGTGGCTCGGCGTGCTCGCGCTTGGCGGCTCGATCCTGCTTCTCGGTCTCGCCATCCTCAACGAGATGATGACCCGGACGCCGCTCGGCGAGGCGGGGCGGGAGAACATCGCCGCCAACAGCTTCGTCGAGAGCAGCCTCCGCAGCAGCGAAGCCGTTCACGCCATGGGCATGATGCCCGGTATCATCGATCGATGGCTCGAGAAGCGCGACCGGGTCCTGGCGCTGCAGGCCACGGCGAGCGACCGGGCCGGCCTTCTCATGTCGGCCACCAAGTTCGTCCGCATGCTGCTGCAGTCGGCCATTCTCGGCCTCGGCGCCTACCTCGCCATCCAGAACGTCATCTCGCCGGGTGCGATGATCGCCGCCTCCATCATCATGGGCCGCGCGCTGGCGCCCGTCGAAATGGCGGTCGGCCAATGGCGGCAGTTCATCAACGCGCGGGCCGCCTATGACCGCCTGAAGAAGCTGCTGGCGGCCGTGCCGGATACCGCCGAGCCGATGCGCCTGCCGAAGCCGCTCGGCGCGCTCGAAGCCGATCGCGTCCTGGCGGCACCTCCCGGCAGCCGCGTCCCGGTGCTGAAGGGCGTCAGCTTCTCGCTTCAGCCCGGCGAGGCGCTGGGCGTGATCGGTCCAAGCGCCGCCGGTAAGTCGACCCTCGCCCGCGTTCTGGTCGGCGTCTGGCCGATCGCAAGCGGCACGGTCCGCATCGACGGCGGCGACCTTCGCAACTGGAGCGGCGAGCAGCTCGGCCCCCATATCGGCTATCTGCCCCAGGACGTGGCCCTCTTCGACGGCACCGTCGCCGAGAACATCGCCCGCTTCGGCCCGATCGATCCCGACGCGGTGGTCGCGGCGGCACAGCGTGCCGGCGTGCATGACATCGTCCTCCGCCTGCCGGGCGGCTATGAAACCGTGATCGGCGCCGGGGGCAGCGCGCTCTCCGGCGGGCAGCGCCAGCGAATCGGCCTCGCCCGCGCGCTCTATGGCGATCCCGCGCTGATCGTCCTGGACGAGCCGAACTCGAATCTCGACAGCAGCGGCGAGCAGGCCTTGCTCGAAGCGATGAGCCATCTCCGCGAGCGCGGCGCCACGGTGATCGTCATCACCCATCGCATGAACGTTCTCGCCGCGGTCACCAAGGTGCTCGTCCTGAAGGACGGCGCGGTCGAAAGCTTCGGTCCGCGCGACCAGGTCCTGGCGTCGGTGATGCGGCCGACGGTGGTGCCGCAGCGCCTTGCCGGCCAGCCGCCAGCTGCTCAGGAAGCTCTGGCGTAGCGAAGGATGAGAGCGATGACCTTGTTGAAACCCGCTTCCGGCAGGGACTTGGCGGCGGCCGACCGGCCGGCGACCGACGGGAACGTCGTCCTGCTTCGTGCCGGACTGCACCCGGCGCCGTCACGCCAGACCTGGCGGCCGATCGTCGCTGGCATGGCGGTACTGATCGTCGCGGTCGTCGGCTTCGGCATCTGGGCGGCCACCGCTCCCCTCAGCGGCGCGATCGTCGCCCCGGGCACGATCATCTTCGAAGGCAAGCGGAAGTCGGTCCAGCATCTGGAAGGCGGCATCGTCGCCGAGATCCTCGCCAAGGACGGCGATCGGGTCCAGGTCGGCGCCGTCCTCGTTCGCCTCGATCCGACCCGGGCCCAGGCGAACTTCCTGATCGTCGAGAACCAGCTCAATGCGGCTCGCGCGCTGGAAGCTCGTCTGGTGGCCGAGCGCGATGAGGCCGGTGGGGTCAGCTTTGCGGTGGAGCTCGAACGGCGTCGCGGCGAGCCTCAGATCGCTCAGCTGCTGTCCCTCCAGGAGCGCCAGTTCCGCGACCGCCGACAATCCATTGGGAACCAGGTGTCGATCCTGAATTCCCGCGTCGAGCAGTACCGGGCCGAGAGCCGCGGCCTCGACACCCAGCAGCGGAACAAGGACGAGCAGATCAAGCTGATCGCGGGCGAGCTGGTCGGCCTCAAGGAGTTGCATGCGAAAGGGTGGGTCCCGGTCACGCGCATCCTCTCGCTCGAGCGGGAAGCGGCCAGGCTCCGCGGCGATCGCGGGGCCGACGTTGCCGGCATGGCCCGGATCGAGAACGCAATCGGCGAGGCCCGTCTGCAGATCATCCAGACCCAGCAGAAGTTCAGGGAAGATGCGCTGGCACAGCTTCGCGAGACGCAGAACCAGGCAGCGGAGCTCTCCTCGCGCCTCGTCGCGGCCCAGGACACGCTTCAGCGGAGCAATGTGCTGGCACCGGAGACCGGAGTGGTGCAGGGGTCCAAGGTCCTGACCCTCGGCGGCGTGGTGATGCCGGGCCAGGAGCTCATGCAGATCGTGCCGTTCAACGACCGTCTGCAGATCGAAGCCCATATCCAGCCGCAGGACATCGAGTCGGTGGTTCCGGGCCAGATCTCGGAGCTCAGGTTCACGGCGCTCAACCAGCGGACGACACCGGTGATCGACGGAACGGTGACGCTGGTCTCGGCCGATCGGTTCGTCGATGAGCGGGCAAATGTGGCCTATTACCTCGCTACGGTGGATGTACCGGCGGATCAGATGGCCAAGCTGACGGGCCATCGCATCCAGGCAGGGATGCCGGTCGACGTCCTGATCAAGACCGGCGACCGCACCTTTCTTCAATATCTGCTGAAGCCGCTGACCGACACGATCGCCCGCAGTTTTCGGGAGCGGTAGCGCCACTCGCCGTTGCCGTTGCGATCTGTCCGGAGGGACCTGATAAAGTCCGGCGGATGACCGAGCCCGCCATCGTTCTCGCACCGAAGGACGCCCCGCGCCGGCCGACGACCGCGCCGCCGGCAGGCGCGACCGACTGCCACGTGCATGTGTTCGCGCCCGCCGGCCGCTACCCGTTCAATCCGGCGCGGCCCTATACGCCGCCGGAGGGAATCGACGCTGCCCGGCTGATCCGCATGCATGAGGCGATCGGCGTGTCCCGCGCCGTTCTTGTCGCCTCCAACGTGTTCGCCGAGGATCTGCGGGCGACCGAGGATGCGCTCCGGGCGTATCCCGACCGCTTCCGCGGCGTCGCCCTGATTCGTCCGGACATCGCCGAGGCCGAGCTCGATCGCCTGCATGGGATCGGCTTCCGTGCCGTCCGCATCAACCTGGTGCTGCCGGGGGCGCTCAGGCTGGAGCATCTGCCGGCGCTGGCGCCGCGGCTGGCCTCCCGCGGCTGGCATATCGAGGTCCAGTCCAAGCCCGAGACCCTGGCCGAAGTGGCCACCAGCCTCCTGGCGCTGCCGATCGATCTCGTCGTCGACCACCTGGCGCTGATCCGCCCGGAGCATGGCGAGGCGCATCCCGGGATCGCCGCCGTCCTTCGCCTGCTCGACAGCGGCCGGGGCTGGGCCAAGCTCTCAGGCCCCTATGTCGGCGAGCCGGAAGGCCCGCGCTTCCCCAAGGCGGCGGCGCTGGCCCGCCGGTTCGCGCAAGTGGCGCCGGAGCGCTGCCTCTGGGGATCCAACTGGCCGCATCCGCAGGCGGTGCCGATGCCCGACGACGGCGACCTGCTCGACTGGCTCGCCGAGGCGGTGCCGGATGCGACGGCACGACATCGCATCCTGGTCGACAATCCGGCGCGGCTCTTCGGGTTTCCCAAGCTGTGAGCGAGGCGCGCGCCGGTCTGGTACGCCAGGCTTGGCGGCACGCCATCGTCCGCGCGCCGGAATCGGCGCCGGCCTATCTGTCGCTGGCAAAGCTGAGCCCTCAGGCGGATGCCTTCCGGCTTCTCGGCCGTGCTCAGGCGCTGGCCGGCACGTCTTCGGAAGTGGCGAGAGCCTATGCCCAGGGCGCCTTCCTCGCCGGCGAGAGCGGCCGCGCGCGGGCGGCGCTCCTCGCCATGCTCGCGCTCGAGGTCCGGGCGGAGACTCTGGCCGATCTCGGCGTGATCGAGGCACGGCTCGGCCTGGATGCTGCCGCCGGCCGTTTCCGCCGCGCTCTCACGCTCAGCCCGGCATTGCTGGCCGCACACTTCTCGCTTGGCAACCGGGCTGAGCAGGCGGAGCGGCGCTATCGGCGGGCGCTGGCCCTCGATCCGCGCCATGGCGGCACGCTGGTGAACCTGGCCAATCTCTGGCGCGACGGCCCGCGTCTCGATGAAGCCGTCGTGCTGCTGAAGCGGGCGGTCGCCCTGCTGCCGGGCGATGCGATCGGCCTCTACAATCTCGCCAACGCCCGTCATGTCTCGGGTGAGGCGAGCGCGGCGGCGAGGAGCTATCGCGCGGCGCTCGCGGTCGACTTCCGCGACGCCTGGCGGCTGCGAGAAGCGACGCTGCTGCCGCCGATCCCGGACACGGCCGACGAGATCGCGGAGTGGCGCCGCCGCTTCGCCGCGCGGATCGATCAGTTGAGCACAGTGACCCTTCGGGTCGACGATCCGCTCAAGGACGGACACTGGACCAATTTCCATCTGGCCTATCACGACCAGGATGACCGGCCGTTGCAGGAGGCGGTGGCGCGCCTCTGGCGCCGGGCGACGCCGGCGCTGGCGACGACCGATCTCCGCCGTCACGACGGCCGGCCGCGTTTGGGATTCATCTCCGCCTATTTCCGTGACCACACCATCGGGCATCTGTTCAAGCGAGTGATCGCCGGCATCG
>CAXNIC010000256.1:0-7516 GCA_964201945.1 Alphaproteobacteria bacterium | reverse complement strand
AGCGCGACGTCGCGGTTGCGGGCGAGACCTTCGCAGGTGGAGACGATCTCCTCGAAGGCCACGAACGCGACGGCGTCGCTCCAGCGTGGGTCCAGCGGGTATGCCGGCAGCTCGGACACGCAAAGTTTTCGGTTGGATGCGCAGAAGGTCAGGCGCGGGTTCTCGGCAACGAACGGGGTGACCGTCGGGATATCGACGATGACCTTCGCGCGCGAAATCAGATCGTCGCGTCCCTCGCCATAGAGGTTTGCGAAGATCCCGATGCTGAGGCTCGATGCCATCAGTCGGGCGAGAATGTCGAGGCGCCGTTGCGACAGGCGCCCGAAGAACATCACGTCGATCGTCCGTTCCTCCCAGGGCAGCCGCGCGAGCCGGTCGATGGCCGAGGAGTATCCGAGCGGCAGATAGGCCGGCGCGCCGCCAAATCCGGCGGCCTCGTACCAGGCGAAATTCTCCCGGCCGAAGTCCCAGACCGGCAGGCCGCGCTTTAGGATCTCGATCATGGCGCTCTGGTTCGCCTGGGTCAGATGCTGAAGACCCTCGACGTTGTAGAAGATGGTCGACGGCGGCACGCGGTCGAGCGCGTCGGACGGAAAAAGGACCGCCGGAAGCACGATGTTGATGCAGCTCGGTTCCAGCGTGAACATCTGGATCCGGCACGCATGGCCGAGATCGTTGAGACCCCCGGCGAGGATCTCGGATATCTCGGAGCCCAGCGACCGGCTGAACAGGGCGATGTTGAAATCGGGCATGAGCCTGAGGTCGAGCGAGAGATGAAGCCGGCATCCTCTATGCCCCATCCCGGTCGCGTCCGTCGAGATGCAGCCTTGGCAGTCGTGCCGCGGGTCTGCAGGCCCGCTTGCATCGGTCGACGCGCTATGGGATGCCCAGCGCCATGACGAACAATCCATTCTCGCTGTCGTACTACGAAAAGATCATCGCGAGCGCGCAGGACGCGGGATATGCATTTCATACCTTAGCGGGAGTTCCTGGCGGCAGGGGCTCCCACCGAGCGCTGCTTCGTCCTCCGTCACGACCTCGACACGAAGCCGGCGACGCTCTGGCCGATGCTCGATTGCGAGAGAAAGCTGGGCGTGCGGAGTACCGTCTTCGTGCGGGTGATGGCGAACGACTACAATGCGCTCGGCTACACGGTCCTGCCGAAGCTGCGAGTCGCTGAAGCCGAGGGTTTCGAGATCGGCCTGCATACCAACTTCGTGGAGTTTGCGACGATCGCCGGCCTCGCTGAAAGACAGGTCCTCGCTGCCGAGACCGCAACGCTGAAGGCGTTCTTCGACATCCAGGGCGTCGCGTGCCATCGCGACATCAACTATGCCTTCAATTCGCTCCCCTGGCTGGAACAGCACTGGGAGAAGGTGAGCCGGGAGCTTGGGTTCACCTATCAGGCCTATGCGCCTGAGATCATGAAGCGGGTCGTCTATGTCAACGAGGGGCTGAATCCGCATCTCTGCTGGCGCAGCCGCACCCCCGAGGAGGTGATCCCGACCGGGCGTTCGGTGTGCCTCCTGACCCACGGCCATTGGTGGTACAAGGACCACCCCTTCGAGCTCTAGCGACGATGCAGAATCAGACGAACACGCAGGACAGGCTCGACCGGCGGATCGCGGCGAACCGCGACGGAACGCGGGATATGACGGCGTTCCTCCTCGAGCTCGCGCACCCGTCCGGCACCGATGCGGTGCTCGACCTCGGCTGTGGCCCGGGTACCCAGGTCACCCGACTCGCGCCGCTGGTGAAATCGGTTTTGGCGCTCGACATCTCCGAGGAGCTGCTGGCCGCCTTTTCGAAGCGCCTTGGCGATCACAAGAACGTCGAGCTGATGGCGTCCAGCATGGACGACGCGGCCGGGCGGCTTTCGGGCCGGCGGTTCGACCTGATCCAGGCCGTCTACTCGATCTACTACAGCAATGATCTCGGACGCCTGATCGGCGACATCGCCCATCGACTGCTCGCACCGGAGGGACGCTTCCTCACGATCTCGCCGGACGCCGGCAACAATGCCGAGTGGTATGAGGATCTTGGCCGCATCTTCCCGGTCGACCCCGATATTATCCGGACATCCGATATCAGCCGCCGGATTGCCGGTCTCGTGCTGGACAACTTCGATGACGTGCGGTGCGTGCGCTTCGTCAACGAGATCCGCTACCAGACCCTCGCCGACCTCATGGCCTATTACGACGGATGCGGGGCGTACTGCCCGCCCGAGCATCGGGCGGCCGCCGAGGCCTACTTCCGGGGCCGGTTCGAGGCGGAAGGCCACTACAGCATCGCCAAGCGGGCGCTTGCGATCACCGCCAAGGGCCCCCGCTAGGTAGATTGTCCTTGTTTTGTTCCGGGATCTGGCCGGCGCCTGTGGATCGTCCGAACGAATCGCTTGCGCCCTGCCCACGCTCGGTGGCACCCTAGTTTTAGTGGTATCATGTATTGGCGCCACAAGGTGCTGAGTGCAAGGACCGCTTATCCCGCGCCCAGGCCGGGCGCTTCCGATCGAGGAGCAGGCGGGAATGAGCTTGCAGGCGGTCTCACCCGAACGGGTGCAGAGCAATCCCCTGGATGTCGTTGAAGAAATCCTGGCCGGCAATGAATGGCTCCACGAACGTGCGAGCGAGGAAGAGCTGGCCGCCGAGGTCGAAGGGCGGTGGTGCGACTACCGCCTTTTCTTCGTCTGGCGCGAGGAAACCCGGGCACTTCACTTCACCTGCTGCTTCGATGCCCGAGTGCCGGATAACAAGCGCCGCGACATCCATGACCTTCTCGCCCAGATCAACGAGAAGCTCTGGCTCGGGCATTTCGAGGTGTCGAGCGACGACGCGATCCCGATGTTCCGCCACACCACCCTCTGCAAGGGCGGCGGCGGGGCCTCGTCCGAATCGCTCGAGGACCTGGTGAACATCGCGCTTTCGGAGTGCGAGCGCTTCTTCCCCGCCTTCCAGTTCGTCATCTGGGGCGGCAAGGGTGCGTCCGAGGCCCTCGACGCCTCGATGTTCGAAACGATGGGCGAAGCGTAGCCGAAGCCCTATCGTCGGCGGATGTCAGGTCCCGTTCTCCTCGTCGGCTGCGGCAAGATGGGCGCCGCCATGCTTGAGGGCTGGCTCGCCGGCTCGATGCTGGCGGCCGGCGCCCATCTGGTCGAGCCCAACGCCGCCGCGGTCGCCGGCTTCCGGGACAGGAAGGGCGTCGCCTGCCACGCCCGAATCGAGGACCTGCCGGCCGATCTCGTGCCTGAGATCGTGGTGCTGGCGGTCAAACCGCAGACCATGGCGGCGGTCCTGCCGCTGCTGGCCTGCTTCCGGGCGGCGACCTTCCTCTCCATTGCCGCGGGAAAGCGCATCGCCGGGCTCTCGGCCGGCCTCGGCGGCGCCGCGATCGTGCGCTCGATGCCGAACACGCCGGCCGCGGTCGGCCGCGGCATGACCGTGGCGGTCGCCGGACCCGGCGTCACCGCGGCGGCGATGAGGCGCTGCGATGAGCTGATGTCGGCGGTCGGCGAGGTCGCCTGGGTCGAGGACGAGCGGCTGATCGACCCGGTGACCGCGGTCTCCGGCGGCGGCCCGGCCTATGTGTTCCTGCTGATCGAGGCCTTGGCGGCGGCCGGGGTGAAGGCCGGGCTTCCGGCCGATCTCGCCATGCGGCTCGCCCGCGTCACCGTCTCCGGATCCGGCGAACTCGCCCGCCTCTCGCCTGAGCCGGCGGCGACGCTCCGCCAGAACGTGACCAGCCCGGGCGGGACGACGCTGGAGGCCCTCAAGGTGCTGATGGCGGATGATGGCATCCAGCCGGTCTTCGACCGCGCCATCGCCGCGGCGACGAGGCGCGCGGGCGAACTCGGCGAGTAGCGAGCCGGGCGCCGTTGCCCGGAGCGGCGGCGGGGGCTAGCATCGCCGGCAAGAAAACGGGGAGGGACCGATGCTCAAGCTCAGCATGCTGAAACCCAGCGTCAACAGCATGGCGGTGCGCATGTTCCTGCGCGCCTCCGGCCTCGCGCATGACGAAGCCGATGTCTGGGGTCATACGCGCTCGCCAGAATTCCTGGCGAAGTGTCCGGCACACATGACGCCGATGCTGGAGGAAGCGGGGCTGCCGAAGGCGGCGATGTGGGAGAGCTGCGCGATCATGCAGTATCTCTGCAACAAGCACGGGCTCTCGAAATTCTATCCGACCGATCCGGGCAAGCGCGCGATGGTCGACAGCGCCATGTTCTATCACACCGGCACGCTCTATCCGCTGATCGCGCGCGCGACATATCCGGCCCTCGGGTTCCCCGCCTATCCGGGCGAGGTCGGGGCGAGCGATGCCTCGCCCGCCGACAAGGAGAAGGCGCGGAAGGCGGCCGAGGACGCGATCGCCGAGGTGCTCGACGTGTTCCGCGCCTTCTATCTTGGCAACGACAAGTTTATCGGCGGCGCCAGCCCGTCGATCGCCGACATGCGGGTCGCGTCCACGCTCGAGTTCCTGGGCTCGATCGACTATCCGCTGCCCGGCTGGACCAAAGCCTACATCGCGGACATGGAAGCGGCGCTCGGCAAAGCCTATGCGGAGCCGGCGGCGGACGTCCGGGGTTACATCCAGTACGCCAAGTCGCAGAAGAAATGACCGGGAGCGCCCCATGATCAAGGGCCTTCACCACAGCGCCTATCGCTGCCGCGACTCCGAGGAGACCCGCGCCTTCTACGAGGATTTCCTCGGGCTGCCCTTGAGCGGTGCGCTCGAGATCAGCGAGACCAAGAGCGGCCGGCCGACCAAGGTGCTGCACAGCTTCTTTCGCCTCGACGACGGCTCCTTCCTCGCCTTCTTCGAGGCGCCGGACATGGGCTTCGAGTTCAAGCCCCAGCACGACTTCGACCTGCACATCGCGCTCGAGGTCGCGCCCGAGGTGCTGAAGCCGATGATGGAGAAGGGCAAGGCCGCCGGCATCGAGACCCGCGGCATCTCCGATCACCACGTCATCGACTCGATCTATTTCCGCGATCCCAACGGCTATGTCGTCGAGCTGACGGCCAAGCGCGCCGGCCATGACGAGGCGATGAGCCCCGGCAATGCACGCTCGCGCGACATCCTCACGCGCTGGACGGCGGAGAAGAAGACGCCCCGGGCGGCGGAGTAGCTGCCGCGCGTGCGGACCGTCCGCCGCTTTCCGCGTCGCGTCTGCGAGATCGAGCATCAATGGATCCGGCTTGAGGACGGCACGCGGCTGTCGGCGCGGATCTGGCTGCCGGTCGATGCGCTCGCCGATCCGGTGCCGGCGATCCTGGAATACCTGCCCTATCGCCATCGCGACGGCACCTATGTCCGCGACAACGGCATCCACGCCTACTTCGCCGGGCACGGCTATGCCGCGATCCGCGTCGATATAAGGGGTTCCGGCGAATCCGAAGGCGTCCTCATCGACGAATACCTGAAGCAGGAGCAGGACGACGCGCTGGAGGTGATCGACTGGATCCAGCGCCAGCCCTGGTCGACCGGCAAGGTCGGGATGATGGGCATCTCCTGGGGCGGCTTCAACGCACTCCAGGTGGCAGCAAGGCGTCCGCCGGCGCTGAAGGCGATCATCACCGTCTGCTCGACCGACGACCGCTTCTCGGACGACGCCCACTACATGGGCGGGGCGCTGCTCGGCGAGAACATGGGATGGGGCTCCGCCTTCTTCATGCAGCAGGGCCGCGCGCCCGACCCGGCGATCGTGGGACCCCGCTGGCTGTCGATGTGGAAAGAGCGGCTGAAGGCGATGCCGCATCCAGTCGAGCGCTAGATGAGGCACCAATCGCGCGACGCCTATTGGCGCCACGGCTCGGTCAGCGAGAACTACGGCGCGATCCGCTGCGGGGTCTATGCCATCGGCGGCTGGGAGGACGGCTACACCAACGCCATCCTCCGGCTGATGCAGCATCTGAAGGCGCCGCGGAAGGCCCTGATCGGCCCGTGGTCGCACTCCTATCCGCATGTCGCCGACCTCAATCCGATGGGCTTCCTGCAGGAAGCCGTCCGCTGGTGGGACCACTGGCTGAAGGATCGGGACAACGGGATCATGGACGAGCCGATGATCCGCGCGTGGATGCAGGAGAGCTCGCCCCCGAAGTCGATCTACGCGCATCGACCCGGCCGCTGGATCGCCGAGCCCGCCTGGCCGGCCGCTTCGGTGAAGCCACGTCGTCTTTCACTCGGCAACGGTACGCTCGGGGGGACGCGGCCGAAGCCGGCGACGTTCTCGCTGCGCTCGCCGGAGACGACCGGTATCGCTGCCGGCAGCTGGTGCCCGTTCGGCAGTCCCGGCGATATGCCGACCGACCAGAACGAGGATGACGGCCGCTCGATCTGTTTCGAGACCGTACCGCTGACGCGCCGGCTCGAGTTGTTCGGCGCGCCCGAGGTGGTGCTCGACCTCACCGCCGACCGAAGGCAGGCGAACATCGCCGTTCGTCTCTCCGATATCGCTCCGGACGGTGCGGCGACGCGCATCAGCTACGGCATCCTCAACCTTTCGCACCGTGACGGTCCCGCGCGGCCAAAGGCGATGGTCCCCGGCCGTCGCACGCGCGTCAGGCTCAGGCTCAACGATCTGGGTCAGGCCGTGCCGAAAGGCCATCGGCTCAGGCTTTCGGTCTCGACCGCCTATTGGCCGATGATCTGGCCGTCGCCCGAGCCGGTGACCCTGACGCTGTTCGCCGGGCGGGGGGCAGCCTTGCTTCTGCCGGTGCGGCGGCCCCGGGCCGCGGACCGGCGGCTGAAGCCGTTCCCGGACCCGGTCACGGCGCCGGAGAAGGATGTCACCGAAGGCGAGGCCGGGCCGCGGGTGAACGAGATCGCCCGCGACGTGGCCTCCGGCCGCCAGGTCGAGCACTCGGTCCGCCATAGCGGCCGGCTGCGCTTTCCACACGGCGTCGAGACCGAGGCCTCGGGCAGCTACCGGCTCGGGATCTCGCCGGACGATCCGAATTCGGCCGTCTGCGAGTCGGTCTGGACGACCCGCCAGGAGAAGGGCCGCTGGAAGGTCCGGGTCGAAACCCGCACGCGGCTGACCTCCGATCCGAAGGCCTTCCATCTGGACGCCGAGAGGACGGCCTTCAGTTGCGACCGGCAGGTCAGCCGCCGGCGCTGGAAGGTGCGGATTCCGCGAAAGCATCTGTAGGATCTTGAATCCAACAGCTAGCTATTATATCTAGCCAGATAGCTAGCTAGATGGAGCCGGCATGGCCGAGCCGAAATGGACCCTCCAGGACGCCAAGAACAGGTTCTCGGCGGTGGTCGATGCTGCCCTGACGGGTACCCCCCAGCACGTGACCCGCCGCGGCCTGCCGGCGGTCGTCGTCGTGTCGGCCGAGGAATTCGAGCGATTGCGAGTCGAAGCTGCGAAGCCGAAGAAGACCTTCATCGATCATCTTCTGTCGATTCCGAGGAAGGATGACTTCGAGTTCGAGCGCGCGGACCTGAGAGAACGTGACATCGATTTCGAGCGCTGATGCTTCTGCTCGACACCGTGGCGCTGTCGGAACTGATG
>CAXNIC010000255.1:0-7529 GCA_964201945.1 Alphaproteobacteria bacterium | reverse complement strand
GCCAGAAGCAACGGCCGCTGCCGTTCGGCGTTGTGGTCGTGGTAGGCAAGGAGGGAGGCCCTCAAGCCATGTATGGTCATCAGCTTCGCCGTCGTCCGCGTGTCCTCGCAGGCGACCGCATCCGCCATCTTCAGGACATCGAGGGCGCGCAGGGTGATGTCACGGGCATGGCCGATCGGCGTCGAGACCAGATAGAGCCCGGGCGCGAGTTTACCGTTGGGCGGGGCTTCGCTACCCTCGCCCTCAGATGGAGGTGATGATGGCGCATCGGCCGGCGACGAGGTCATGGACGGGGCGGACGCTCCTCGGAATGGCCGGGCTTGCGCTTCTGCTGGGCGCGTGTGGCGGACCCAACACCGTACCGAACCCGTTCGGCGGGCCGCAAGCGCAGGCGCCGGGGCCGATGGGCCAGCCGCTGCCGACGCAGCCGCTGATGGCGCCGCCGCCGCCGCTGCCGGTTCAGCCTCAGGACCAGATCGTGCTGACGCCGCCGCCGCCTTCGGGCGACGAGCCCAAGGTGGCGCTGCTGCTGCCGCTCAGCGGCCGCGACGCCGCCCTCGGCCAGCAGCTGCTGGAGGCGGCCGAGCTCGCCATGTTCGATTCGGCGGATGAGCGTTTCACCCTGGTGCCGCTCGACACCGCCGGCACGCCGGAAGGCGCCCGCGAGGCCGCCGACAAGGCGATCGGCATGGGCGCCCGCCTGATCCTAGGGCCCCTGTTCGGATCCGAGGCCCAGGCCGTGGCGCCCGCTGCCCGCGCCGCCGGCGTCAACGTCGTGACCTTCTCCAACGACCAGTCGATCGCCGGCGACGGCGTCTTCGTCTTCGGCTTCCTGCCGCGCCCGCAGGTCGATCGCATCGTCGGCTACGCCGCCGGCAAGGGCTCCAAGCGCTTCGCCCTCCTGGCGCCCCGGGGCGGCTTCGGCGACACGGTTTCCGACGAGCTGCAGAAGGCGGCGCGCGCCAACCGCGCCCAGGTGACCAAGAGCGAGACCTACGAATCGGGCACCGGCGATCTCTCCCCGACCGTCCGCCGCTTCGCCGACTTCGAGCGGCGCGCGCTGGCGCTCGCCAACGAGAAGAAGCAATACGAAGGCAAGACCGACGAGGTCTCGCGCCAGGCGCTGCGCCGGCTCGAAGGCCTGCAGGGGCAGGGCGACCTCGGCTTCGATGCGCTTCTGGTGCCGGAAGGCGGCGACCGGTTGAGGTCGCTGGCGCCGCAGCTGTCGGTGTACGGCATCGACGCCAAGACCGTCCGGCTGCTCGGCACTGTGCTCTGGGACGATCCGGCGCTGGCCGCCGAGCCGAGCCTCCGAGGCGCCTGGTTCGCCGCCCCGCCGCCCGAGGGCCGGGCCGAGTTCGAGGCCAGCTACGAGACGACCTTCCGGCGGAAGCCGCCGCGGCTGGCGACTCTCGCCTACGACCTGGTGGCGCTGGCAGCCGTGCTGGCGAAGCTCGACACGAGGCCTGATTTCGGCCGCACCGCGCTCACCCAGTCGACCGGCTTCGCCGGCGTCGACGGCCTCTTCCGCTTCCTCCCCGACGGGCGCAGCGAGCGGGGATACGCCATCCTCGAGATCGGCGACCGCCAGCGCCGCACCATCGATCCGGCGCCGGAGAGTTTTGCAGCGCCGCTGACGAACTGATCGTTCCCCGCTCCCTCGAACCCCCTCTCCCTGCGCAGCAGGGGGAGGGATGGGGAGGGGGCCTCTTCGGTTTTCACGACGCCCCCTCCCTGACCCTCCCCCTGCTGCGCAGGGAGAGGGGACACGACAGGGTCTTGCAAACGCATCGCTCTTTCGGCACATTGCCGCCGCCATGAGCCCGTTGAGGACCATTTCACGACGACGACAAGGCCACGCGCTTTAGCGCGCGGCGTCTGTCGTCTTCGCTCAAGGCCTCCTCGCTTTTCCATTGTTGTCGTCCGAGGTCCCGAACGAGACGGATGCCGCGTCTGCCGGCTGATCCCTTGTCTCACGCGTCGGAAACGGACCTCGATCCATGCATGCCCTCACATCTGAGCGGGCCGAAGACGGCACCGCCATCGATGCTCTCCTCGATCACGCCTTCGGCGCCAACCGGCATGAGCGCACGGTCTATCAGCTGAGGCTCGGCGCGCCGCTGGCGGCGCTGTCTTTGGTGGCGCGCAAGCGCGGCCGGCTGGTCGGCAGCCTCCGCTTCTGGCCGGTCGAGATCGACCGCGGCGCCGATGCGGTCCTGCTCGGGCCGCTGGTGGTCGATCCGGCGATGCAGGGCCAGGGCATCGGCAAGGCGCTGGTCGCCAACGGCCTCCGCGCTGCGGCGAAGATCGGCTATGGCCTCTGCCTGGTCTCCGGCGAGCCGGCCTATTACCGGCCCTTCGGCTTCGTCCCTGCCGACCCGCTGGGCCTCGCTCTGCCGGGGCCGGTGACGGCCGGGCATTTCCAGGTGAAGGAGCTGTCGCCCGGCTGGCTCGCGCTCGCCCGCGGCAAGGTCCGGCCGGCCGTGGGCCGCAGCGTCGTCGCGGCATGATCGACGCCCGCACCGACGTCATCGACCTCGCCTCGGTGCTTCCCGACGAGGGAGGCGGCTGGGCGAGCGTCGAGGTGGCGCGAACGCTCGCCCGGACCTTCCGCGTCCGCCGCATGCGGGGCGTGACCGCGAACTGGCACGTTCACGAGGACGCGGACGAAGGCTTCCTCGTGCTCGCGGGCGAGATGATCGTCGATCTTGCCGAGGAGTGCCGTCATCTGCGCAAGGGCGAGATGACGATCGTGCCGGCGGGCATCCGCCACCGCGCGCGGGTCGAGGCGGAGGCGCTGGTCCTGGTCTTCGACGCGCTGTAGCGGCGCGTCAGGCCGCGGTGCGTGCGGCGACGACCGAGCGGATGTGGCGGACGAGGACGGCGAAGTCGACCGGCTTGGCGAAGTAGGTGTCGTCGTCCCCGAGGCCGAGTTCGGAGAGCCGAAGCCGGGTGATGCCCGAGGTGATGGCGACCGGCAGGCCGGGGCGATGGATGCGGATCCAGTTGGCGAGGCCGACGCCGTTCATCGCGCCCGGCATCGTCACGTCGGTGAAGACGAAGTCGACGCGGTCTCCGCTTTCGAGGACGGCGATCGCGTCGGCGGCGCTGGCCGCCGTCACCACGTCGAAGCCTTCGTCGCGCAGGCTGTCGCTGGCGAGAAGCCGGATCAGGGTCTCGTCCTCGACGACGAGAATCGTGGCCGGCCCGGCGGCGGCCGTGGTGGCGCTTCTGATTTCGACGCTCAAGGCGATCCCCCCGGGGACAAGTGATCCACCCTCGTCCGTGTCGGCGGGTAGGTCGAGTAAAATTGTGTAAAAATGTTCACGTCCGAGGTCGGCAGCCCGCCGATTCCTGCCGTCGGCCCGGTTCTCGGGGCTTCGGCGGGGAAATGGGCGTAAACTCGGTTCGTCGCTGAAGGGGTGGGTCGGGGTGGTGTCTATCGCGAACAAGTCTTTCGAGGCTGCCGCCATGCGGCTGGCCGCGATCGTCGAATCCTCCGACGACGCGATCCTGAGCACGGATCTCGACGGCGTCATCGATAGCTGGAACCGAGGCGCGGAGCGGCTTTTCGGCTATCGGGCGGACGAGGCGATCGGAAAGCCGGTCGCCATGCTGAACCCGCCCGACCGCGGCGACGACGAGCGCGACATTCTGGAGCGGATCAAGCGCGGCGAGCATGTCGAGCATCGCGAGGCCGTCCGCCGCCGGAAGGACGGCGGGCTGGTCGACGTCTCGCTGTCCGCCTCGCCGATCAAGAACGCCAAGGGCCAGGTCGTCGGCGCCGCCAAGATCGCCCGCGACATCGCCGAGCGGCGCCGGCTGCAACACCAGCAGAAGCTCCTGCTCAGGGAGATGACGCACCGGGTCAAGAACCTGTTCGCGGTCGCGGGCAGCCTGGTCTCGCTGAGCGCGCGCGGAGCCGCGAGCCCGGCGGCGCTGGCATCGGCGGTCCGGACGCGGCTGAACGCGCTGTCGCGCGCACATGAGCTGACCCTGGCCGATCCGGCGGAGACCGCCGAGATGCCCGCCCGGGTTGCAAGCCTTGCCGGGCTCATCCGCACGATGGTCTCACCCTTCGTCGATGCGGATGCGATCGAAGGCGAGCGGGTGTCCGTCAGCGGTCCCGAGGTCACCGTCGGCTCGGGCGCGGTCACGCATGTGGCGCTGGTCCTGAACGAGCTGGCGACGAACGCGGCCAAGTACGGCTCGCTCTCGACGCCGGCCGGCCGCCTCGCCGTCACCTGGTCGATCGACGGCGACCGGCTGAAGATCCGCTGGGAAGAACGCGGCGGGCCGAAAGTCGAGGGCGACGGCGGCAGCGAGGGTTTCGGCAGCATGCTGGTGCGCGTGACGGTGGCGAACCAGCTCGACGGCGAGATCTCCCGCACCTGGCAGCCCGAAGGCATGGTCGCGGAGATGTCGATGCGCCTGGAGCGGCTGAAGGGCTAGCTGCGGTCCAGGGCCTAGGCGGAGCGCGGCCCGAGAAGGATCATCGAGGCGCCGATCAGGCAGACCGCGGCACCGCCGAGATCCCAGCGGTCCGGCCGCACGCCTTCCGCCGCCCACAGCCAGGCAAGCGAGGCGGCGATGTAGACGCCGCCATAGGCCGCATAGGCCCGTCCCGCGGCGGCGCTGTCGACCAGCGTCAGCAGATAGGCGAAGAGCATCAGCGAGAGCGCGCCCGGTACCAGCCAGAGCGGATGCTTGCCGAGCCTGAGCCACGCCCACACGGCAAAGCATCCGCCGATCTCCGCCAGGGCGGCGAAGACATAGATGATCATCGATCGCATGGCTGTCCGTCCGTTGCCGGTATCGGGCCTAGCCTAGCGGTCTTCGCCTCGAAGGCGAGCGCCTCAGTTCAGGCGCCGGCTTCCTCGCAGCCTCGGGCCGTCCTGCGACGGCGGACGTAGATCGCCGCGGCGCCGGCGGCGAGAGCGAGGCCCGCGGCGGCGAGCCACCAGGCGGAGGCGACGGCGCCGATGCCGGCGAGTCCGGCCCCGGCGAACGCCGCGACCAGGAAGGGCAGTGCAATCGGAACCGCGCAACAGGCGGCACAGGCGGCGACGACGCCGAGGATCACTTTCTCTTTGGCCATGGCAGTTCCTCACATGTCAGAGGCGGCGAGCCGCCGGGATTGCGGGACCCTAGGCCCTCAAGTAGCTTGAGGTTCAAGCGCGAAATGCGGAGGCGAGCGATGGCGGGAGCGCCCGGACTGACGATCGGCGTGCTGGCGGAGCGGGCCGGCTGCTCGGTCCCGACCATCCGCTACTACGAGGAGATCGGCCTGCTGCCCCAAGCCGACCGCAAGGCCGGCGGCCACCGTGTCTATGTCGAGGCCGATCTCCGCCGGCTCAAATTCGTCCGCCGCTGCCGCGACTTCGGCTTCTCGATCCCCGAGATCAAGGTGCTCGCCGAGGTGATGGAGGACGGCGACCGGTCCTGCGCGGAGATACGCGATCTCGCCCAGTCCCATCTCGCGGCCGTAAGAGCCAAGCAGTTCGAGCTCCGGGCGCTGGAGCGCGACCTCTCGCGCTTCGTCGAGAGCTGCGAGAGCGCCTGCGTCGGCGGGCCAGGCCCGCAATGCACGGTCCTTGACGACCTGTCGCGGCCGCGCGTCTAGCGCGCGCCGGGCCTCACTGGAGCTTGCAGCGCTCGGACGTCACCTGGACGAAGCCGCGCGCCGACGCCATCACCGAGAAGCGGTGCTCGATCGGGCCGACCGAGAGCGTGTGATGGAGCGGCAGCTTGCCGGCGGCCTCGGCGGTGCGCCCGCCGATCTGGGTGAAGCGGACGGTGACCGGCTCGCCCGGTTCGAACCAGGCCTCGACCCGCCCTTCGGCGTTCTTGGCCGCCGTCCCCTGGCCGGAGACGGTGACGAGGCCGTTGGCGAAGCCGACCGAGGTGTTGGGGCCGTCGGCGGTGAGCGAGGTCTTCACCAGGAAGCGCTTGGACTCCGGCGCCTCGCAGTCGCGCGGCTTGTCGACCGCGGCCATCGCCTCGGCCAGCCGCTTCGGATCGGCGCCCTCGCCCAGCTTCTTCTCGATCGTCGGCATCAGCAGGCGCGCCGCCTCCGAGACCTTCGGGGTTGCGCCCAGGATGCCCTCGAGCTCCCGGAGCCGCCCCTGGGCGGTCTGGAGCTGGGCGCGCAGCGCCGCGTTGGCCTGGGTCGCCTGCTGCTGGGACTCGGTGAGCCTGGCCGCCTCGTCGGCGAGCCGTCCCGTCCGGCCGCGCTCGTCCTCGATGCCGAGCTGGAAGGCGAACAGCGCGAGCCCAGCCATCACCGCAGCCGCCAGACCCCAGCGGAGGATCCGGGCAACGGGTGAACGTCGGGGACGATCCGGCTCGTAGCGTCCTAGCGTCATGGACCCGGGGTCGCTGGCAGCCTGCTCAAGGTCCAAGGGAATACAGGTAAGCCCACCCCGGACGCGAGCGAAAATGCCGCGGGAGCCCAGGAGCCTGCCTGAGCAATGGCCATGGCCATTGCTCAGGCAGGCTCCCAGGAGAAATCGGTGCTGGAGACGGGCGGTGGCCGCCCCCTATGGTGAGGGCCTGCCGATGACCCCTGCCGATCCTCCCCGCCCCGCCGGCGACCGACCGACCCGCGGCATCGCCGTGATGCTGGTCGCAGTCTCCCTTTTCGCCGTCCAGGACACCGTCGCCAAGCAGCTCACCGGTGCCTACCCCGCGGTCGAGATCGCCTGGAGCCGCTACTTCTTCAGCCTCGTCTTCGTCCTTCTGGCCCTGCCCTGGCTCGGCCGGAAGGCGCCGCTGGTCAGCCGGCGGCCGGGCCTGCAGCTGCTCCGGGGCGTGTTCCTCTATACCTCGACCCTGTTCTTCGTCCTGGCGGTCAGCCACATGCCGCTGGCGACGGCGACCGCGATCGGCTTCATCGCCCCCCTGCTGCTGACGGCGCTGTCGATCCCGCTCCTCGGCGAGACGGTAGGCCCGCGCCGCTGGGTCGCCATCGCCGTTGGATTCCTCGGCATGCTGGTCATCATCCGCCCGGGCTTCGGCGCCTTCGACTGGGCGCTCCTGCTGCCGGTCGCGATGGCCTGCTTCAACGCCGTCTATCAGGCGGTGACCCGGCTGGTCCGGGGTGCCGATCCGCCGCTGACGGCGCTGCTCTATCCGACCGCGGTCGGCTGCGTGCTGGGATTCCTGCCGGTTCCCTTCGTCTGGGTGACGCCGGCCCCGGCCGACGCCCTGCTGATGGCGCTGATGGGCCTCTGCGGCGCGCTCAGCCATTTCTGCCTGATCCGGGCCTTCGCCATGGCGCCGGCGACGACGCTGGCCCCCTTCGCCTATTCCCAGCTCGTCTGGGTGGCGCTGTTCGGCTACGGCGTCTTCGGCGACATCCCGGACCTGGCGACGCTGCTGGGGGCGGCGGTGATCGCCGCCAGCGGCCTCTATGTCTTCCACCGCGAGCGCCGCGTGAAGGGTTTGTGAAATCCGGCGCGGACGCTATCCTCTTTGTCTCGAAAGGTTTAACCGGGCTGAACGTCCGATTGGGAGGCTCCGCATGATCC
>CAXNIC010000254.1:0-7530 GCA_964201945.1 Alphaproteobacteria bacterium | reverse complement strand
ATCACCCGGATACGGATCGCGTCGCATTCGTGTGTTTGCCTGTCTAGGTCCCCGGATCTGACGGTTAAATACCGTCATTCAAAAGGCTAGCACCCCGAATCGGCAGAGACAAACGAAAATATCCATGAGTTGCGGTCAGTTATCCGTGAAGGCCTCGACCCGATTTCATCTCGCAGGCGGCGTCGCCAGGCCACCTCTCGACCTTGGGTCTAGCCCCGGGATTCAGAGTTTGGCGTTCGTCAGTCCGCGGAGCCAGGTGTCGTCGGGCGCCAGGGTGAGCGCGCGCCTCAGATAGCTGTTGGCGCGCTCGTACAGGCCGGCGCTGGCCGAGACATTGAAGCCGGCGGCCAAGAGGTCGAGGCTGGCAGGATTGGTGGCGAGATGGCGCTCGACCAGGTCAAGCGCCTCGCCCGCGCGGCCCTGGAGGAGCAGGAACTTGGTGTAGAAGGCCACCGCCTGCGGCGTCGAGGACGGCCCGATCGCCGCTGCCATCGCCTTCAGGCCCATCGCCGCCTGCGGGTGGTCGAGGGTGAAGCCGTGGTCGGACGGCTCGGTGTTGTCGCCCTTCTCGAAGACGAGCAGGTTGTGGAAGGCGCGGAAGCTGCGGATCGAGGTGGCGTGGTGCGGCCGGACATAGCCCGGATCGGCCTGGCCAACGTCCTGGTGGTTGAGCCCTTTCAGGATCTCGCGGGCGAGGCTCATCGTGGCGCCGCCGTCGGCGCTGCCGCCATAGTGCGGCCAATAGGCCGTCTGCGTATCCTCGACGATGTAGAGGCCGCCTGCCGCCACGGACGGGAAGAGCGCGTGGAAGCTGGTGGCGACGTGGACCGGGATATGGCTGCCGTCGTCGATGATGATGTCGAAAGGCCCGTGCTGGCGGACCACTCGTTCGAGAAACGCCGGGTCGTCCTGGGATCCCTGCAGGATCGTGACCCGCTCGCCGAGGTCGAGCCGCTTCTCGTAGAGATCGATGCCGACGATCCGACCCTGTCCGAAGTATTCAGCCCACATCGCCAGCGAGGAACCGCCCAGATACTTAGAGCCGTAGCCGCCGACCCCGATCTCGAGCAGCCTGACCGGCTTGTCGCGGAGCGGCGCCAGGAGCGAGTGGTAGATCGGCGTGTAGAAATGCAGGCCCCATTTGTCGGTCCCGTGCCGGATCGCGATCGCGGTCAATGGATCGACGGGGGCGGGATCTACAGGAAGCATCTGGCCTATTGTCGGGTTGCCGGCACGTTCGGGGCCACTATCGCGGACTCGGACCTTCGTTGAGAAGGGCCAAGGCAGGGACCGGGTCCCTCCATGCCGAAGGAAGCGAGCGGGATTCGACGTAGCCGCCGCAACGTGGAATCTATTCGGGGCCCCGGAGGGTCCATGCCGCACGCCGACTTCATCCATCTTCGCGTCCATTCCGCCTATTCGCTGTCCGAAGGCGCGCTCAAGCTCGGCGACTTGGTCAAGCTCTGCAAAACCCACGGCATGCCGGCCGTCGCGGTGACCGACACCGGCAACCTGTTCGGCGCCCTCGAATTCGCCAGCTATGCCGCCGACGGCGGAATCCAGCCGATCGCCGGCTGCCTGATCGGGGTCCGCCGCGAGGACGGCGAGCGCCGGATCGGTGCGGTCCCCGCGCCCGACCGCCTGGCGCTGATTGTCCAGTCGGAAGCCGGCTGGAAGAACCTGATCAAGCTGGTCTCCAAGGCGTTCATGGAGACGCCGACCGGCGAGATCCCGCGGATCGGCCTTCCCGACCTCGAAGGGCGGACCGAGGGCCTGATCGCGCTCACCGCCGGTCCCGCGGGTGCCGTCGGCCGGCTGCTCGCCAATGGCCAGGCACCGGCGGCGCGGGCCGCGCTGGAGAAACTGGCCCAGCTCTTCCCCGGCCGGCTCTATGTCGAGCTGATGCGCCATGGCAAGGACGAGGAGGTACAGATCGAGGCGCCGCTGCTCGACCTCGCCTATGCCCTCGACCTGCCGATCGTCGCCACCAACGAGGTGTTCTTCGCCGAGGCGGAGCGGGCCGAGGCCCATGACGCGCTGCTGTCGATCGCCGCGGGCACCGTGCTCGCCGATCCCGAGCGGCCGAGGAAGGGACCGGAGCATCGCTTCAAGAGCGCGGCGGAGATGCGGAAGCTGTTCGCCGACCTGCCGGAGGCCTGCGACAACACGCTGGTGATCGCGCGCCGCTGCGCCTACATGCCGGCCAAGCGGAAGCCCATCCTGCCGGCCTTCCCGACCGCTGAGGGACGGACCGAGGAAGACGAGCTCAGGGCCCAGTCCGCCGCCGGGCTCGAGATCCGCCTGGTTGCCCACAGCATCATCGGCGACGCCGCCAAGCCCTATCGCGACCGGCTGGCCTTCGAGCTCGACATGATCATCAAGACCGGCTTCGCCGGCTACTTCCTGATCGTCGCCGACTTCATCCAGTGGGCGAAGCGCCAGACCATCCCGGTCGGGCCTGGCCGCGGCTCCGGAGCTGGTTCGGTGGTTGCCTGGTCGCTGACCGTCACCGATCTCGACCCGCTGCGCTGGGGCCTTCTGTTCGAGCGCTTCATCAATCCCGAGCGTGTGTCGATGCCGGACTTCGACATCGACTTCTGCCAGGACCGCCGCGACGAAGTCATCCGCTACGTCCAGCAGAAATACGGCCGTGACCGGGTGGCGCAGATCATCACCTTTGGAACGCTTCAGGCGCGGGCCGCGCTTCGCGACGTCGGCCGGGTGCTGGCGCTGCCCTATCCGGTCGTCGACCGCGTCTGCAAGATGGTGCCCAACAACCCCGCGAACCCGGTCAAGCTGAAGGACGCAGTCGAGAGCGAGCCCGAGATCAAGAAGGCCAGAGAGTCCGACGAGTCCGTCGGCCGCATGATCTCGATCGCATTGCAGCTTGAAGGCCTCTACCGCCACGCCTCGACCCATGCGGCGGGCGTCGTCATCGGCGACCGGCCGCTGGACGAGCTGGTGCCGCTCTATCGCGATCCGCGCTCGGACATGCCGGTCACCCAGTTCAACATGAAGTGGGTGGAGTCGGCGGGGCTGGTGAAGTTCGACTTCCTCGGCCTCACCACGCTCTCGATCCTGGTCAAGGCGGTGGCGCTCCTGAAGAAGCGCGGCGTCGAGATCGATCTGGAGCACTTGCCGCTGGACGATCTGAAAACCTACCAGATGCTGAGCAAGGCGGATGCGACCGGGGTGTTCCAGATGGAAAGCTCGGGCATGCGCGACGTGCTGCGCCGGCTGAAGCCCGACCGCTTCGAGGACCTGATCGCCGTCGTGGCGCTCTATCGCCCAGGCCCGATGGACAACATCCCGAGCTACATCAAGAGGAAGCACAAGGAAGAGCAACCGGACTACCTGCACCCGCGGCTGGAGGGGATCCTGAAGGAGACCCACGGCATCATGATCTACCAGGAGCAGGTGATGCAGATCGCCCGCGAGCTGTCGGGCTACAGCCTCGGCGGCGCCGATCTTCTGCGTCGCGCCATGGGCAAGAAGATCAAGGCGGAGATGGACGAGCAGAGGCAGAACTTCGTCGACGGCGCGGTCCAGCGCGGCGTCGACGGCAGCAAGGCCTCGGAGATCTTCGACCAGGTCGCCAAGTTCGCAGGATACGGCTTCAACAAGAGCCATGCGGCGGCCTATGCGCTGGTCGCCTACCAGACCGCCTATCTCAAGGCCAACTACCCGGTCGAGTTCATGGCCGCTTCCATGACCTACATCATGGGATCGACCGACAAGCTCAACACCTATGCCCAGGAGCTCACCCGGATCGGGGTCAAGCTGCTGCTGCCCGACATCAACCGCTCCGAGCCGACCTTCGCGGTGGAGGAGGGGCCGGACGGCAAGCTCGCCATCCGCTATGCGCTGGGCGCGATCCGCAACGTCGGCATGCAGGCGATGGAAACGGTGGTGGCCGAGCGCGTGGCCAAGGGCCGCTTCCGCGATCTCGGCGACTTCGCCCGCCGGGTCGATTCAAAAGCGGTCAACAAGCGCCAGCTGGAGATGCTGGCCGCGGCCGGCGCCTTCGACGGGCTCAACCCCAACCGGGCACAGACCCACAAGGCGGCGGAGATCGTGCTGAAGCACGCCCAGGCCGCCGCCAACGACCGCGACACCAGCCAGGTGAGCCTGTTCGGCGGCGATGCCGGCGGCGCGCCCCGCGGCCTCAACCTGCCGCTCGAGCCGGACTGGCCGGCGATGGAGAAGCTGAAGCATGAGTTCGACGCCATCGGCTTCTACCTCTCGGCCCATCCGCTCGACGCCTATGGCCAGAGCCTGGCGCGGATCGAGGTGGTGCCGTCGAACGAGATCCGCTCGCGGGTCTCCAGCGGCTCGGCCCGGATCCGGCTCGCCGGCATCGTCGTCTCCAAGCAGGAACGCACCTCGGCCAAGGGCAACCGCTTCGCCTTCGTCCAGTTCTCCGACCGCACCGGCGTGTTCGAGGCGGCGCTGTTCTCCGAGATCCTGGCGCAGAAGCGGAGCCTTCTGGAACCGGGAACGCCGCTCCTGGTCGTCTGCGACGCGCGCCCCGACGGCGAGGGCGTGCGGCTCACCGTCAACGACCTGCAGCCGCTCGACGAGGCGGTGGCGCATGCCGCCCAGGGCCTCCGCATCTATCTCCGCGACGACAAGCCGCTCGGCGCCATCTCCGGCATCATCGGCCGCGAGAAGAAGGGCCGCGGCAAGGTCAAGCTGGTGCTGGACTCGGGCCAGAGCGAGATCGAGGTCGCCATCCCCGGCGGCTTCGTCATCACCGCGCAGACGAGAGCGGCGATCAAGGCGATCCCGGGGATCGTCGAGGTGCGGGATATCTGAACGGTGGAGCGCACAACTGGTAAGGGTGAGATACGGCAAGCCGCTCGTCACCAAGGAAATCTGGCTTTGCGATAACAGCAAGTGCGGCTTCAACGATTTGCGGCTCCAAAAGATCAAGTAGGAACTCGCGACCGCTTGCGGCATGCCGCAACGCCCGCCACTATCCCGCTCGTGGGGGACCGATCCGAGGCAATCGTGCTGGCCGTGCTTGGGTGCGTTGCGATCGTTGCGATCGCGACGATCTTCGCCATAGCGGTCCTCGGCATTGCCCCGAGCGCAACCGGCGCCGGCAGTATCTACCAAGGGCTTTGGGGTAGCCTCGCCACTGCCGTCGCGACGATCGTCGGCGCCTTCGCCATCTATATCGGCGGTACGCGCGCTCTCCAGAGCGCCCGAGAGCAGATCGCAGCCGAGGATCGACGTCGCTCGCAGCGAAGCTTGCGAAAGGCCCAGGTGCTCGCCGCCGAGAAATTGGATGACGTCAATACGGCCCGTGCTCTTGGGATGCTCGTTGTTCCCGAAGGGCTTGCCAGTCTCGATCCTGCAGTAAGGGGCACCGAGTGGCATAATCGGACCTCGACCTTTAGCAACTGGGTCTACCTTCCGGATATCTGCACCGACGACGTAAAGTCGCTCGCGCCTGTCGGTCCAGCCATCATCGAACTCAGAGGCAATATCCGGGCCGTTCACCAGATCGCCAGTGAGTGGATGCGCCGTGTCAACGGACTGGCACACACGCAAGCCGACGATGCGGCAGCCCGCGAACTCATCGGGGAAGCTCAGAAGGCGGTGGCGCTCTACATCCGTGATCTCACGGTCCTTCAGCAGATGCTCAAGCGTGTGGTGCTCTTCACCCACGAGGCGCAATTGGACACGCTTCGCGCTGAGATCGATGCGCTGCGCCGCTAAGTCCCCCCCTAGCGTGCGGCGCGCGCTGAAAATCACCCCCTAGACTCGCCGGGAAAAAAACCGGGTGAATTCGAGGCGCGCATCAGTCGGCGGCCTCGGTCACGATCGAGGCCGTGCGCCCACGATGCGGGGTACGATCAAGGCGATCCCGGGGATAATCGAGGTCAGGGATATCTAGCTATTACACCTTCGCGATCAGCGCCTGCGCCGCCGCCGGGTTGCGGACCTTGGCGCCGGAGATGACGTAGACGAAGGCGTCGCCGCGCTTGGCCCAGGTCTTGGCCCGCTTCGCCCATTTGTCGAGGTCGGCCTTGTTGTATCCGGTCTCGATGTCGTCCTTGGTGCCCATGAGGCGGGCGTAGACGAAGTCGGCCGTCGGCTCGTCGATCTCGGGGAAGTCCGGGTCATCGGCGCCGAAGACGATGGCGGCGCCGTATTTGCGGGCGAGGTCGTAGAAGCGCGGGTCCTGGAAGCTCGCATGGCGCACTTCGAGGGCGTGGCGCAGCTTCAGGCCTTTCAGCTCCTTCGGCAGCAGCTTGAGGAAGCCCTCGAAATCGTCGGGATCGAACTTCTTGGTGCCCATGAACTGCCAGTTGATCGGGCCGAGGCGGTCGCCGAGCTCGTGCAGGCCCTGGCTCATGAACTTGGCGACGGAGTCCTTGGCGTCGGCCAGCACCTTGCGATTGGTGCAGAAGCGGGATGCCTTGACCGAGAAGACGAAGCCGTCGGGCGTCTCCTCCCGCCACTTGGCCCAGGTCTCCGGCTTGAAGCCCGAGTAGTAGGTGCCGTTGATCTCGATCGAGGTGAGCTTGCGGCTGGCGTATTCGAGCTCGCGCTTGTGGGTGAGGCCGTCGGGATAGAAGACGCCCCGCCACGGCTCGAAGGTCCAGCCGCCGATCCCGACGAAAATCCTGCCTGCCATCTGCGCGTCCCTTGAAGCGGTCCGGCGGGGTCCGCCGGCCGCCCATGATAGACGAGCGCTCAGTCGCCCCGCGAGCGGCCCTCGGCGCTGATCCGGCCGGCGCCATGGACGAAGACGAAGAGGAGCCCGCCGACCAGCGCCATGTTCTTCCAGAAGGCGCCGGCCTGGGCCGGCACGACCCAGAACTGGTGGGAGGTCACGTTCGCCATGATCACGAAGGCGATCAGCAGCAGGGCGGCGAGGCGGGTCCGGTAGCCCAGCAGCACGCCGAGGCTGCCGACGATGAGGGCGACGACGGCCAGGATCGCCCAGACGGTCGGGAACGGCAGGCCCTTGGGCGCCAGCGAGGCGGCGAATCCCGAGAAATTCATCATCTTGCCGTAGGCGTCGGGGACGAACAGGGCGGCGATGAGGATGCGGCCGAGCAGCAGCAGGATGTCGCGGTAAGAGGTCGCGATCCGGTCGGGGAGGGCGAGGAGCGTGTTCATCCGAGGTCTCCTGGTGGGGCCGGCGCAATTGTGGCGGAAAACCCGGAGCCCGTTCATAACGTTGGCGTGTCCGGCCGGGCGGGCTTCCAGCGGCCTCGGCCCTTGCCAAAGCGCTGATATCCCGTTAAAAGCCGCGCCACTTCACACGCGGGCCAAGGCGTTCGGGCGGGTCGCCCGGATGCTCCGGTGTCCCTTAAAGGGACGATTGCCCGCGGAGGATCAACCGGAAAAGGACTTGCAGATCATGTCTCTGCCGACTTTCACCATGCGCCAGCTGCTCGAAGCGGGCGTCCATTTCGGCCACCACACCCGTCGCTGGAACCCGAAGATGCAGCCTTACCTCTTCGGGGTCAGGAACGGCATCCACATCATCGACCTCGAGCAGACGGTGCCGAT
>CAXNIC010000253.1:0-7532 GCA_964201945.1 Alphaproteobacteria bacterium | reverse complement strand
AGGTTCCGTCCGCCATCTCGACTTCCATCGGCGGCGGCTTGCGCCGCGCGATCTCCGACCAGTAGGCGTCGATCCACGCCTGCCACTGGGCCCGCGTCGCCTTCGGCGCGCGAAAGCGCGGCAACACGCGCATGACCAGCGCCAGCGCGGTCTCGCCCACCAGGGTCGCCGGACGCTCCTCCTGGAACGCGGCGAAGGCGTCGTTGCACCAGACCAGCCGCTGCTCGGCATCGAAGACGCAGAATCCGAGGGGCAGCCGCTCCATCGCCTCGAAGACGAAGGCGCGCGAGATCTCCGGCGTGTGCTTCATGTCAGGCCCATCGCCGGCACGACGAGCGGCCGCGCGCTCGCGGCAGGGCCGAGCGCGAAGGCGGGCAGGGTCGAGCGAATGGCCGAGGCATGGTCGAGGGGGAATCCGATGCGAGCCGCTAAGTCCAGCGCAAGATAGCGCAATGGCAGCCGCTGCCCACCCTCTCGCCTCGCCCATTTCGCCGCACGTCCCGCGGCCCGCCTGAGCGCCAGCCGCCGAAGGTCCGGCGCAAGCTCCGGGTTTTGTTCCAGAAACCGGGCAAGCGCGAGGTTGTAGTCGTGAAACGTCTGGTGCTTGCGCCCGACCATCAGCCGCTCGCCGTCGCCGGCCGGGCCGTAGGCGGTCACCTGGTCGAGGAGCGCGATCCGCCCGCGACTCGCGACCCTGAGCGCCAGCGAGAAGTCCTCGGCGAAGACGCCGGGATCGCAGGCGCCGACCGCCTTGACCGCCGCCAGGCGGTAGAGCGTCTGGCTGGTGCCGGAGATCGTCCGCGCGATGACGGCGCCGACCGGGTTCTCCGGCACCTCGGGCGCCATCGCCCGCTCGGCAAAAACCATGTCGCGGGGATCGCGGTAGTAATCCTGGCGGCTGAAGACGACATCCGCCGACGTGGCCTCAAGCGCCTCGATGAGCAGGCGCGTGCAGAAGGGCGCGAGCACGTCGTCCGAGCCGACCAGCTTGAGGTAGCGGCCCCGGGCGCGCGCGATGCCCGCATTGGTTGCGGCCGTGGGACCGCCATTCGCCTGGCGGACCAGGACGGTGTCGGGCCATCCGGCGATCAGACGCTCGACCACCTCGGCCGAGCCGTCGACGGAGCCGTCATCGATGAAGATGAATTGCCGTGGCCGATCGGGCACTTGCGCGGCAAGCGCAGAGATCACGCCCGGCAAATAGCCGGCCTTGTTGAAGACCGTGACGACGAAAGAGACCCAATCCTCCACTTATCGTCTATTCCCTATTATTTCAATTAGTTAGGAACAGAATCGGTAGCGTACCCATCCCCATACCCTATCATTGAATCGGCCATGGCCGTTTTGTGGCTCCGGGGGAGAAAGCGGGGCCGGCGGGAATATAGCGTGCCTGGGACCGAAGGGCATTCGCAGTGCAAATGGTGAGTGGAAGACCGGCGTGGCTGCTCTCAGGCGTCCACGATCCTCATCTCCTTGGCGCCGTGCTCGCGAAGCTCCTTGGCCTCGGCTGAGGCGCACTCATGCCGATCCGCTTCCAAGCGGAGGAATATTTCTACGAGGGGCAGAGGCACCGCGGGCGTTTCAGCGAGCCACCCGCGGCAGGTCCCTCATCAACGCTGTCTCGGTGCAGGTCGTACGCGCGTTACGCCGTCGCCTCCGCGCTCAATGGGAACAGGCGACGGCGGACGCAGTCGGACGTCTTCCGTCGCCCTCCGCTCCCTTAATTCACGCCCTGACGGGTTGAGCGAGACGCACTCCGTGGCGATGCCACGGACTTGCCCGGGGCCTGGGCACGCTGATCGGGCATTGGCGTGGTGTCGGGCATCTTGCCGTTGGCGGAGTTCTGGTTGAGGCCGCGGGTCACTTCGGCTTCCTGCGTATTGATCCCGCGGTTGCCGCGCATGCTCTCCTGCTGTTTGGCGGAGGCGGACATGGAAGGCGTCGTGCGGGGCGGCACCATGCCCATGGTGGTGGTCGTGGTGCTGGTCGTGCTGGTGGTGGTCGAGCCGGCCATTGGCGTCTTGGACGCCTGCGCGAATGCCGCGGGCGCGATGCCGAGGGCCATGACCGCAGTCGTGATCAAGAGGTATTTCCTATTCATTTTTATCTCCTAGCTGGTTCCCGTCCTCCGCGGGGGCGGCGGAGGGCGCGTGGGCGCTACCTCCGCAAAGGGAAGGGCGCCTCACATGAACGAACATTGTGATTGAGGTAGAGTTGCCGATGAACCGTCGGCCCCGTCAAATCTTTGGCGTCGGTCACCTGCCCCGGCGATGCGCCGTTCCCGACGAATGCCCAAGATGGCGTCCCCGCCCGCCTGCGTAGATCCGTGCAAACCGAGGCTGATACCGGTTTATGCCTCGAGGTGACGGCCGGGAAAGTAGCGTCTCAATACCGATTCACGGGGTCCGGCCAGGATCGAGAGCACGTAGCCGACGCCCGCCATCAGGACGATCGCCGGGCCGGACGCCAGTTCGAGGTGGAAGGAAAGAAGCAGGCCGGCGACGCTGGCGAGGATGGCGAGCCCGATGGCCGCCGCCGCCATTCCCTCGACGCTGGCGGCCCAGAACCGGGCTGACGCCGCCGGAAGCATCATCAGGCCCACCGCCATCAGGGTCCCCAGCGCCTGGAACCCGGCGACCAGGTTCACCACCACCAGGGCCATGAACAGCATGTGGGTGGCTCCGCCCGGCCCGCCGACAGCCTTGAGGAAGCCCGGATCGAAGCATTCGACCACCAGCGGCCGCCAGATCAGGGCGAGCGCGACGGCGGTTAGGCTGGCGATGGCGGCGATGAGCAGGAGCGACTCCGCGTCGACCGCCAGCACCGAGCCGAACAGCACATGCATCAGATCGACAGGCCCACCCTGCCGGGAAATCAGGAGGACGCCGAGCGCCAGCGCAATCAGATAGAAGGCGGCGAAGCTCGCATCCTCCTTGAGCCGGGTCGCACGCGCGACCCAGCCGGAGAGGAGCGCCACGGCGACCGCGGCGGCAAAGCCGCCGAGGCTCATCGGCCAGAGGCTCAAGCCCCCGAAGACGAAGCCGACGGCGGCGCCCGGCAGGATCGCATGCGAGAGCGCGTCGCCGAGCAGGCTCATGCGCCTGAGGATCAGGAAGACCCCGATCGGCGCCGACCCGATCGACAGCGCCAGGCACGCCACCAGCGCCCGGCGCATGAAGGCGTAGTCGAGGAAGGGATCGAGAAGAAGGGCGGAGAGGCTCACGCGGCGGGGCGCCGGCAGACCAGCGCGTCGTCCTGCCAGGCCTCGGCCATGGCCCGCGCCTTCAGGAGATTGGCAGGGCTCAGCGCCTCCTCCGTCGGCCCCCAGGCGACCAGCTCGCGGGCCAGCAGCAGGGTCTCGGGGAAGATCCGCCTGACCTGGTCGTAGTCGTGCAGGACGGTCACCACCGTGCGCTTCTCGTCGTGCCAGCGCTGCACCAGTGCCAGCAGGTCGGCCGTGGTGCGGGCGTCGATGGCGGTGAACGGCTCGTCGAGGAGGATCACCTTGGCGTCCTGGAGCATCATCCGCGCGAAAAGGGCGCGCTGGAACTGGCCCGCGGAGAGCGTGCCGATCGGGCGCGTCTCGAAGCCGCCGAGGCCGACCGCCACCAGGGCTTCCCGGGCGGCATCGATCTCGGAGCGGCCGAGGCCGCCGAACAGGCCCATCCGGCGCCAGTGGCCGAGCGCCACCACCTCGAGCACGGAGAGCGGGACCGACCGGTCTACCTCGGCCTGCTGAGGCAGATAGGCGATCTCGCGCCGGCTCAAGCGCGACAGCGTCACCCGCCCCTCGGCCGGCTGGATCAGCCCGGCCAGCGCCTTCAGCAGCGTCGACTTGCCGGCACCGTTGGGGCCGACAACGGCAGTGAGCGAGCCGGCGGCGAAGTCGCCGGTCAGGTGATGGACCGCCGGATGGCGGTCATAGGCCAGGGTCAGGCCGTCGAGACGGATCATGCTCAGAGCGCCCAGAAAACCGCGAGCCAGAGGCCGGCCACGGCCGACCCGGCGATGCCGAGACGCCCGATCGCCGAAGCGAGCAGCGCGCTCGCTCCCGACGAACGGCTCCCGTCTCCGGAACGTTCCGAAGCCAAGGGCTGTTGGGGCTCGGGGTGCGGGTGGTCGTGCATGCGGACGAGACCGATACAATATAACGTTCGGTGCCGTCAACGGCGCGCGCCTTGCCGGCTCCCTCCCGATCCGCGACAGTCCGACCATGGCGGCGAAAACCCAGGTGAACGTGACCATGGAGGGCGAGACCGCCCGCGTCAGCCTCGCCGGAGCCTGGACCATCGCCGCCGCCGCCGAGCTGGACGGCCAGCTCCGCCGGCTCGCCCTGCCCAAGGCACGGCGGGCGACGCTCGATCTCAGCGGCATCGAGGCCCTGGACACCGCCGGCGCCTGGCTCATCCGCCAGGCGGCGAAGACCCTGGCCGATGGCGGCCTCACCGTGGCGCTTGCCGGCGCCGACCGGCGGGCCTCCGCCCTGCTGGAGACGGTGGGAGCGGTCGACCAGGTCACCCACGAGCCGAGCAAGGAACCGCCGGGCGTGGTCGAGCTCCTGGCCCGCCTCGGCTTCGGCACCGCCTTCGTCGTCCGCGAGGCCCGCTCCTATCTGGGATTCATGGGGCTGACGCTGGAGACGGCCGTGAGCGTGGCACTCCGGCCGAGCCGCTTCAGGTTCACCTCCTTCGTCTTTCACCTGGAGGCCGTAGGTCTCAACGCGCTGCCGATCGTGGGGCTGATCTCCTTCCTGATCGGCGTCGTCATGGCCTATCAGGGCGCGACCCAGCTCCGGCTGTTCGGGGCCGAGATCTTCGTCGTCGATCTGGTCGCCATCTCGGTCCTTCGCGAGATCGGCATCCTCCTGACCGCCATCGTCGTCGCCGGCCGGTCGGGCAGCGCCTTCACCGCGCAGATCGGCACGATGAAGCTGCGCGAGGAGGTGGATGCCATGCGCACGCTCGGCCTCGATCCGGTCGAGGTCCTGGTGCTGCCCAGGCTCACCGCGCTGGTCGTGGCGCTGCCGATCCTCTGCTTCTTCTCCGACATCATGGGCCTGATCGGCGGCGCGATGATGGCCTGGGCCGACCTCGACATCTCGCCCACGGCCTTCGTCACCCGGGTCCAGGATCGCATCTCGATCACGCATTTCTGGGTCGGGATGATCAAGGCGCCGGTCTTCGCGGCGATGATCGGGCTGGTCGGCTGCTATCAGGGGCTCAAGGTCAAGGGCGACTCCGGATCGGTCGGCCGGCTGACGACGCGCTCGGTGGTGCAGTCGATCTTCCTGGTCATCGTCGCCGATGCCGTCTTCTCGATCTTCTTCAACCTGATCGGCGTATGAGCGAGCCCGTCATCCGCGTGCGCGGGCTGCGCACCAAGCTCGGCGGCAAGGAGATCCACAAGGATCTCGACCTCGAAGTTGAAAGAGGCGAGATCCTGGGCGTGGTCGGCGGCTCCGGCACCGGCAAGTCGGTGCTGATGCGCACCATCCTCGGCCTCATCCGGCCGCGCGAGGGCGAGGTCGAGGTCCTGGGCAAGAAGGTCGATCCGCTCGATCGCGACACCATGCTGACGCTGGAGCGCCGCTGGGGCGTCCTCTTCCAGGACGGTGCGCTGTTCTCCTCGCTCACCGTCTCGGAAAACGTCCAGGTGCCGATGCACGAGCACCTCGACCTGCCGCCGGCGCTGGCGGAGGAACTCGCGCTGCTGAAGATCCGACTCGCCGGGCTCAAGGCCGAGGACGGACGCAAATACCCCTCCGAGCTTTCCGGCGGCATGCGAAAGCGAGCGGCGCTGGCACGTGCGCTGGCGCTCGACCCCGACATCGTGTTCCTCGACGAACCGACCGCCGGGCTCGATCCGGTCGGGGCCGCGCAGTTCGACGAGCTGCTGCAGAATCTCTCCCGAAACCTCGGTTTCACCGTGTTCCTGATCACCCACGACCTCGACACGCTCTATGCGGTGACCGACCGCATCGCCGTTCTGGCCGACAAGAAGGTGCTGGTCACCGCGCCGATCGCCGAGCTGGAGCGCCATGAGCATCCGTGGATCCACGAGTATTTCCACGGTCCCCGCGGCCGCGCGGCCAAGGCCTCTGCTATGATCGACGAAAGCACCTGAGACGAGGCCATGGAGACCCGCGCGCACAACGTCCTGATCGGCGCCTTCGTCCTGGTGTTCATCGCCGCTCTGTTCGTCTTCATCGTGTGGCTGGCGAAGAGCCGCGGCGACCAGAGCGTGGCGCTCTACGACATCGTCTTCACCGACGCGGTCTCAGGCCTCGCGGTCGGCGGCGACGTGCGCTTCAACGGCATCAAGGTAGGGTCGATCAAGCGGATCGCCATCGATCACGAGGACCCCACCCGCGTGCGCGTCACTGTCGAGATCGGCGACGACGTGCCGGTCCGCGAGGATTCGACCGCGACGATGCAGCTCCAGGGCATCACCGGCGTCACCTATGTGCAGATCACCGGCGGGACCCAGGCCGCGGCACTGGTCCAGCATACCCATGACGTACCCTATGCGATCATCCGCTCGCGGCCCTCGCAGATCACCGAGCTGGTGGACCAGCTTCCGAAGCTGCTGGAGCGCTCGACCCAGCTTGTCGATCGCGGCAACGCGCTGCTCGACGACGACAACCGGAAGAACCTTTCGGACGCGCTCGCCGACCTTCGTCAGATGACACGTACCCTCGCCGGCCGCGCGGAGACCATGGGCAAGGCGATCGACGAGCTGTCGGCGGCCAGCGCCGGCGTCGGCGAGCTGGTCCGCCGCGGCAACCGGGTGGCCGAGGAGCTGTCGGCGACCATGAGCGTCGCCCGCGGCACCATGGCCGGCGCCGACCAGCTGATCGACGGCGAGGTCCGCGAAACCGTCGCCTCGATCGGCAAGGTCGCCAAGGATGTCTCGCGACTGCTCGGCGACAACCGCGAGGCCCTCGACGCCTTCACGACCGACGGCCTGGTCGAGTTCCGCCGCTTCATCGAGGAGGCGCGAGTCCTCGTTCAGAATCTCGGCCGGGTCGCCACCAAGCTCGAGGAGAACCCGAGCCAGGTGTTCTTCGGCTCGAACGAGTCCGAATTCAAGCCGGGGAATACCGGAAGATGAGATCGCTCCTGCTGCTGCCTCTGCTGGCGCTCGCCGCCTGCTCCAACTTCCTATCCGGTGGCGGGCCCGCGCCGGATCTCTACACCCTGTCGCCCGCGACCCGCTTCGCCGAAGGGCTGCCCAAGGTCCCCTGGCAGGTGATGATCGAGGAGCCGACCGCCGTCGGCGGTCTCGATGCGAACCGCGTCGCCGTGCAGCCGACGCCGAACGAGGTCCGCTACTTCGCCGACGTCCGCTGGGTCGAGCGGGCGCCCCGCATGGTGCAGGGCCTGCTGGTCGAATCCTTCGAGCGCTCCGGCGCCGTCGCCGCCGCCGACCGTTACACCATCGGCACGCGCGCCGACTACATCCTGAAGGCCGAGCTCAGGGACTTCCAGGCGGAGCTGTTCGACGGCTCGAAGATCCCGACCATCCGTGTCCGA
>CAXNIC010000252.1:0-7535 GCA_964201945.1 Alphaproteobacteria bacterium | reverse complement strand
GGTCACGCTTGCCAACGCCCAGCGCGCCCGCGCCGGCGAGAGCCTGCCCCGCCTGCTGGCCGGCGGTGCGGCGCTGGCGACGGCGATCTCGTTCCTCCGCGTGCTGGCGATCGTCGCCACCTTCAAGCCAGGCCTGCTGCCGCTTCTGGCGCCGGCACTGCTGAGCGCAATCGTGGTCGCCGGCGGCTTCGCCGTGGTCGCGGTCTATGGAACCAAGCGCAAGACCAAGGGCGAGACGACGACCACGTTCCGCAATCCCTTCGACTTCTGGTCGGTGGTAGGCTTCGCCGCTCTCCTCGCGGTCACGATGGTGGCGGCGAAGGCCGCCAGCGAGATGTTCGGGGCTACCGGTGCCGTCCTCGGCGCCGCCCTTCTCGGCCTCGCCGACGTCGATGCGGTCACCGTCTCGATCACCCATCTCGGTCCGGAAACGCTGACCGACAGCGGCGCCGTCTTCGCGATCCTGATCGCGGTCGCCAGCAATGTGATGAGCAAGCTCGCCATGGGCGCCGCCATCGGCCGCGGTGCCTTCGCGGCCGGGCTCGCCGTCATGTCCTTGGGATGTCTCGGGGTCGGTGGTGCCGCGCTGTGGGCGACCTTCGCGATGAGCGGCGGGTCGTAAACCCGCGCGCTACGGCCGCTGCTTCATCATCTCGGCGCAGGCCTGGGCGATGGCGCGCTGGTCGCGGTCGCCGAGCTGCTGGTCGCCGTAATAGACCCGCCCGTCCTTGACCTTGAGCTGGAGGATGTTCGCCTCGGCCTTGAACGAGCTGACGGACGAGTTCTGGCTGGCGAGCCGCCGCGTCACGTCGATGGTGAATTCCTTCGGCGGCTGGAAGCGCTGGCGGTTGCCGAGATCGGCCGGCGCCACCTGGCGGCCCTGGGCATCGACGCCCGGCTTGTACTTCACGTCGGGCGACGGCTGATGGATCGTCAGGTTCCGGCACTCGGACTCGGCGATGGTGACCGACGGCGCCTGGGCGAAGGCCGGGGCGGCGGCGACCAGGCCGGCAAGGGCGAGATGGACGCGCATGGGGCGAGTCTAGCCCCCTCGACGCCCCCTGGCGAGACCCGGCGGAAGCGGCGACAATCCCGCCGATGGATACGCTGCCGCCCCGCCTCTCGATCCTGAGGCACGACTCCGACGAGGCGTCGTGGGAAGCGGTCATGGGCACGCCCGATCCCCGTCTCGCCGGCATCGTCGACGGCACCTACAACGGCTGGACCGAACGCACCCGGACCATCCGTCGACGCCGCGAGGTGGCGAAGATCATCATCCCCGTCATCATCAATTTCGGGCCGCGCTTCGGCGTGCGCTCCGAACCCGGGCCGATGGAGCGCTTCGACAGCTTCGTCGCCGGGCTCTATGACGGTCCGGTCCTCACCGAGGCGGAGCGCACCTCGCATTGCCTGCAGGTGAACTTCACGCCGCTCGGCGCCTACCAGCTGCTGGGGCTGCCGCTTCATCACCTCGCCAATCGCGTGGTCGAGCTCGACGCGATCTTCGGGCCGGGCTTCCGCCGCCTGACCGAGCGCCTGTACGAGGTCAATGACTGGTCTCGGCGCTTCGACCTGCTCGACCGCTTCCTCCTCTCGCGTATCGCCGGCACGCCGGCCGCCGATCCCCGCGCGGTCCATGCGCTTCGCCGCCTCAAACGGAGCGGCGGGCGGCTCGGCATCGGCCGTGTCGCCGAGGAGGTCGATCTTGAGCGCAAGCAGCTGATCGGCCTGTTCCACGAGCAGGTCGGCCTGCCGCCGAAGATGCTGGCGCGGCTCATCCGCTTCGATGGCGCGGTGCGTCGCCTGCAGGCGCCGGGATCAGCTCTGGCCGAGGTCGCCCAAGACTGCGGCTATTACGACCAGGCGCATTTCAACCGCGACTTCCGTGCCTTCGCCGGCCTGTCTCCGACCGAGTTCATCCGCGCCAGCCTGCCCGAAGGCGGCGGCCTCTCTGGCGACTGACGCCGGCGGGAAATCCGTCCAATACGCCCGCCGGTCCTGTCCCTATCGTCCGGGCATCGACCTCAACGGAGACGACGATGACAGCGCCGAACATCTATCCCTGCCTTCGCTACAAGGACGCGCCCGCCGCTATCGCCTGGCTGGAAAAAGCCTTCGGGTTCAAGAAACACGCCGTCCACGCCGCGCCCGACGGCAGCGTCGCCCATGCCGAGATGAGCCACGGCGCCGGCATGATCATGCTGGGCTCGAAGAAGGACGACTTCATCGCGACCGCCGGCGTCGGGGTTCAATGCATCTACCTGGCGATCACCGACGTCGACGCCCATTGCGCCCGCGCCAAGGCCGCCGGTGCCAGGATCCTCCGCGACCTCAACGATACCGACTACGGCTCCCGCGAGTACTGCGCGCTCGATATCGAGGGACACTTCTGGAGCTTCGGCACCTATTGGCCGAAGGTCGGAGATTAGGCCGCTCTCGTGAACCCTCTCCCACCGGGAGAGGGTGCGAACGGAGTGAGCGGGTGAGGGGCAAAGGCAGATGCAGAGACCAAGCGTCCGCAGTTGTGGCGAGAGGCGGAGAGAATGCCCCTCACCCGCTCGCTGGCGCTCGCACCCTCTCCCGGTGGGAGAGGGTTTAAAGGCGCGTCAGCCGCGGAGCGCCTTCTCGAGGAAGGGCAGGCTGACGTCCATGCGGTAGTCGATCGAGGAGTGGTTGTCGGGGAACTCCTCATAGGCGTGCGGAACGTCGTGCCTCCCGAGCAGCCGGTGCAGGCGCCGCGCGCCGTAATGCAGGTGGTACTGGTCCTCGCTGCCGCAGTCGATGAACAGCCCCTTCAGCTTCTTCAGCTCGGCCGTCCGCGTCTCCGCCAGCACGAGCGGGTCCCAGCGGGTCCACAGCGCCCAGCGCTCGGGGATCAGCTCGCAGGTCTCGAGATCGACGGGAAGCCGGATCGACAGGAACTGGCGCGGGTCGGGATCGTATGTGGCTGCCATCGCCAGGATCATCAGCGCGTGGGTCTCCTTGTCGGAGGGCTTCCGCTGCGCCTCGAAGTCGCGGATGAAGGCCTCGATCGAGCGCCCGTGGCGGGCCAGCACGTTCAGCGTCGACGCCATGTCCTGGAGATAGATCAGCTCGAAGGCCATGTCGCCGGAGTGGCAGGCGACGGCGCTCCAGAATTCCGAATGCAGCAGGCCGTGGACGATGGCGCCGTAGCCGCCGGAGGACTTGCCGAACAGCCCGCGCCGGCCGGCTCCGCCGCAGCCGAAAGTCGTCTCGACCTGGGGCACGACCTCCTGGATCAGGAAATCGGCATAGGCGCCGATGCCGGCGGAGTTGATGTACTGGTTGCCGCCGAGGCGGGTGTAGCAGTCGGGAAAGGCCACGGCGACCGATCCCATGGCACCGGACGCGATCAGCCGGTCGAGACGCTCCGGCACGTTCTCGGTGAAGGCCTTCCAGTTGGTGTGGCCGAGGCCGGAGCCGGTGAAACCGGCGAGGTCGACCAGCAGCGGCACCTTGGTCCAGGGCTTGTATCCCGGCGGCAGGTAGACATCGACCGAGCGCTCATGCGGATCGCCCAGCGAATTGCCGCGGAGCGCCTTCGAGTCGACGGTCAGCCGCCTGACCTCGCCCTTCGGGTGATCGAAGGAACGGCGGCTCATGCGCGGCGCGCGAAGTCGACGACGGCGTCGAGGAGCTGGTCGAGATCCTCCTTCAGCTCGTCGAAGCCGGCATTCTTGGTGATCCGGCCTTCATGCATGTAGAGGCCGCGGTTGATCTCGATCTGCAGCGCATGGCGCCCGGCCGCGGGATCGGAGTAACGCATGATCAGCTCCAGGCCCTTGTACGGGTCGTTGATCGCGACCGTGTAGCCCTGGCCGACGAGGACGTCGCGGACGAGCGTCAGGAATGCCGGATCGCAGGTCTTGCCGTCGCGGTCGCCCAGCACGAAGTCCGGCCGCCGCGCACCTTCGTCGGTGCTCATGGCGTTGCCGACCGACTTCATCGAATGGCAGTTGATGTGCCAGACCTTGCCGAAGCGCCGGTGCAGCTCGTCATAGGCACCGCCGACGGCGTCGTGATAAGGGCGATAGAAGCGGTCGATCCGACTTTTGACCTCCGCCACCGTCAGGCGCTTGCCGTGCACGGGCACGCCCGGAACAGCCAGGCGGCGGATCAGGCCGAGGCCAAGCCGGCTTTTCTCAGTCGGCTTCAGCGGCTCCGGCCAGGTATCCGACAACAGCTCGGGATCGATGTCGGTCGCCGCCCGATTCGGGTCGATGTAGACGCGCGGGAAATGCGCCTCGATCAGCACCGCACCCCGCTCCGGAGCGCCGCCGAACAGCTCGTGGACGAAAGCATCCTCGCCGGTTCTCAGCACCTCCATCGGCGCGATCGGCTTGAAGTCATCCGGGTAGAGGACGCCGCTGTGCGGGGAGTCGAGCAGGACCGGGGCCGGCGTGCCGGCCGGATCGTGACGCGTCAGCACGCCCGGGATGTGCATGGGATCAACCGTCGTTGAGATGACAGGCCGACAGCCGGCCGGGAGCAATCTCCTTCAGCGCCGGCACCTCGGCCTTGCACCGCTCGAAGGCATGCGGGCAGCGCGGGTGGAAGTGACAGCCGGGCGGCGGATGGATCGGCGACGGGATCTCGCCCTTCACCGGCACGAAACTGCGATGGCGGGATTCGAGCCGCGGTACCTCGGCCAGGAGCGCCTGGGTGTAGGGATGGTTCGGCGTCTCGAACATGTCCTCGGCGGGACCGCTCTCGACCACGCGGCCGAGATACATGATGACGACCCGGTCGCTCAGGTGCTCGACGACGCCGAGATCATGACTGATGAAAAGATAGGTGAGGTTGAGGTCGCGGCGGAGATCCATGAACAGGTTCAGCACCTGCGCCTGGATCGATACGTCGAGGGCGGCGACCGCCTCGTCGCAGATCAGGAACTCTGGCTTCACCGCGAGCGCGCGCGCGATGCCGATGCGCTGGCGCTGGCCGCCGGAGAACTGGTGCGGGTAGCGGCGCTTCAAGGTCGGATCGAGGCCGACCCGGCTCATCGTCGCATCGATGTAGCCGGCGAGCTCGCGGCGCGAGACCATGCCGTGGACCAGCGGCGCCTCGCCGATGATCTCCTCGACGCGCTTCCTCGGGTTCAGCGAGGCGAAGGGATCCTGGAAGATCATCTGGGCGCCGAGCTGGGCCTTGCCGCCGCGGATCTTGTCGCCGGTGACGTCCTTGCCGCGATAGACCACCCGGCCCTCGCTCGGCGGCAGGATGCCGGCGGCGATGCGCCCGAGCGTGGACTTGCCGCAGCCGGACTCGCCGACCAGCCCCACCACCTCGCCCGGCCGGATGGCGAGGTCGACATGGTCGACGGCGTGGACGACCTCCTCCTCCATACGCGCGCCCAGCGCGTTGGCGAGCTTGGCCGCCGCGTCCAGCGGCTTGGTGAAGCGCTTGACGATCCCCTTCAGCTCGATCAGGGCCTCGGTCACGCGGCTGACTCCAGATGCGGGTGGATGCAGCGGGCAAGGCGGCCGGGGAGATACTCGACCATCGGCGGGAGTGCGGCCCGGCAGTCGTCCTGGACGCGGGGGCAGCGGTCGGCGAAGGGACAGCCGTCCGGCAGGTTGAGCAGCGAGGGCGTCATGCCGGGTATCTGGGCCAGCGGGCGGCCGCGCTTGTTGCGGCTGGGCACGCTGCCGATCAGGCCCTTGGTGTAGGGATGCAGCGGCAGGTCGAGCACCTCGTCGACCGAGCCGGACTCGACCAGCTTGCCCGCATACATGACGCAGACATGATCGGCGAGGCCGGCGACCACCGAGAGGTCGTGGGTGATCCAGATCAGCGAGGTGCCGGTCTCGCGGCAGAGCTTCTGCACCTCGTAGAGGATCTGGCCCTGGATGGTGACGTCGAGCGCCGTCGTCGGCTCGTCGGCGATGATCACCTCGGGATTGTTCAGCAGCGCGATCGCGATGGCGACCCGCTGTCGCATGCCGCCGGAGAACTGGTGCGGATAGGCCGAAAGCCGTTCCTCCGGCGAGGGGATGCCGACCCGACCCAGCGCATCGCGGGCTCGCCTCCGGGCCTCGTCCTGGCTCACCCCGTGATGCGCCTGCACCGCCTCGATCATCTGCGTGTCAATCCGGAGCACCGGATTCAACGTCATCATCGGGTCCTGGAAGATCATTGCGATCTGGTTGCCGCGGACCGAGCGCAGCCGCTCCTCCGGGAGGCCCACCAGGTTCTCGCCCTTGAAGCGGATCTCGCCCTCGACGATGCGCCCCGGCGGGTCGACCAATCCCAGGATCGAGAAGCCGGTGATCGACTTGCCGGAGCCGGACTCGCCGACCAGGCCCAGGATCTGCCCCTTGCCGATCTCGAAGGAGACGCCGTCGACCGCCTTCACCACGCCGGCGCGGGTGAAGAAATGGGTCCTGAGATCCTTGACCTCCAGTGTCGCCGTCATTTGCGGAGCCGGGGGTTGAGGATGTCGCGCAGGTGATCGCCGACGAGATTGATCGAGATGATGGTGACCAGCAGCGCGATGCCGGGAAAGAAGCTGATCCAGTACTTGCCCGACAGCAGATACTCGAAGCCGTTGGCGATCAGGAGGCCGAGCGACGGCTCGGTGATCGGGAGCCCGATGCCGAGGAACGAAAGCGTCGCCTCGAGCGCGATGGCGCCTGCCACCTGCACCGTGCCGATCACGATCATCGGCGGCATGCAGTTGGGCAGGATGTGGCTGAAGATGATGCGGGGCTTGGAGAGGCCGAGGCAGATCGCGGCCTCGACATATTCGCGCCGGCGCTCGACCAGCGCGGTGCCGCGGATCGTGCGGGCGTAGTAGGCCCATTGCACGATCACGAGCGCCAGGATGATCTTGCCGATCCCCTGGCCCAGCACCGCCAGCAGGATCAGCGCGATCAGGATGGTCGGGAAGCTGATCTGCAGGTCGACCAGGCGCATGATCAGCGTCTCGACCCGGCCGCCGAAATAGGCGGCGGTCAGCCCCAGCGCCATGCCGATCATCATCGCGATGACGCCGGAGAAGACGCCGACGGCGAGGCTGGTGCGGAGCCCGTAGAAGATGCCGGACAGCATGTCGCGCCCCTGCCCGTCGGTACCGAGCCAGAAGGTCATGCCATCCATGCTCTTCGATCCGGGCTTGAGCCGGCTGTCGAGGATGTCGAGCTTGGCGAGGTCGTAGGGGTTCTGCGGAGAGATCAGCGGCGCAAACAGCGCCACCAGCAGGATGAGCGTCAGCACGACGAGGCCGAGCACCGCCAGCGGGCTCTCCATGAACTCCGAGACCAGGCGCCGGAACGGCGTCTCGATCTTGGCCGGGACGGCGGGAACGGTGATGATGGGCGTGCTCATCCCTTGACGTCCTGCAGCCGCACGCGCGGATCGATGACCGAGTAGAGGATGTCGACCACCAGGTTGATGACGATGAACAGCAGCACGATCATCATCAGATAGGCCACCATCACCGGCCGGTCGAGCTGGTTGATCGAGTCGATGATCAGCTTGCCCATGCCGGGCCAGGCGAAGATCGACTCGGTGAC
>CAXNIC010000251.1:0-7611 GCA_964201945.1 Alphaproteobacteria bacterium | reverse complement strand
GTGGTGCCCGGGGACGGAATTGAACCGCCGACACCGTGATTTTCAGTCACGTGCTCTACCAACTGAGCTACCCGGGCGCCCGACGGGCGAGGCTTATAGAAGAGAACGCCGGACCTGTCCACATCCCTTGAAGATGCTAGGGAATCCGGGGCTCGGCGATGCCGATCATGGTGTCCCGGGTGACGATCGACGCGAGCTTCTCCTCGCTCCACCCCTCGGTGCCCTTGGGGCGCTTCGGCACCACCAGGTAGCGCATGTCGGCGGTGGAATCATGGACCCGGACCGCGACGTCGTCCCGGATCTCGAGGCCGAACTCGGCCATCACCTTGCGGGGCTCGCGGACGGCGCGGCTTCGATAGGCCCGGCTCTTGTACCAGTCCGGCGGCAATCCCAGGATCGCGCGGGGATAGCAGGAGCAGAGCGTGCAGACGACGAGGTTGTGCAGGCTGTCCGAGTTCTCGACCACCACCAGCTTGTAGAGGCCGACCTCGACACCGACGGCATTGAGAGCCCGGCTGGGATCGGTCATCAGCGTCCGCTTGTAGTCGGGATCGACCCAGGCGCGGGCGACGACTCGGGCGCCGCCGGCCGGCGAACGCGCGTCCATCGCCTCGACCGTGCGGCGGACCTCGTCGGCCGAGAGGATGCCCTTCTCGATCATCAGCTCGCGGACGGCGATCTCGAGGCGCTGGTGATAGGTCAGCGGGCCGTCGATGTCCGGCTGGGTCGGATGGGTGTGATCGTGATGATCGTGATCATGGTCATGGTCATGATCGTGATGGTCGTGCGTATGGCCGCTCATGATCCCCTCACGCCTTATCGAGCCAGTGCTCGTAGATCTCGATCTCGATCGTGTCGGCAGCCGGGCCGGCATAATCAGGCCAGACCTCGTTCTGCCGGAAGCGCACGCGGTAGAGCGCACGCTTGGGCAGGCCGTGACGGTTGAAGGCGAGTTCCTCCGGATTGGCGAAGAAGCCGCAGATGCGCTCGACCTCGCCCTTGTGCCCGCGGATGTACCAGGGTGTCCGCAGATGCCCCGGCACGTCGGCCTTCCGCACCTGCACCCGGTCGCCCGGCTGAAAGCGCGCCTCCATCAGAGGAGGCCCGCCTTCTCGCGCCGCTCGACGTCGGCGAGCTTCTTCGCCAGCTCGTCCGAGGAGATCGCGCCGCGCTGGAGGAGCGTCGAGGTGATCGAGGTGATCCAGCGCTCGTAGTAGGTCATCTTCTCGTAGGCATCGGGGCCGATCGCCTCGATGTTCTTCCGAAGCTCATCGACCTTCATCAGGCTGCGCTCGCGGTCGGAGAGCAGCACCCTCAGCGCGTCGACCCGCTTCTCCCACGGTGCATAGTCGTGCTCGGTCTTCTCGACCGGACCTGCGGGCTCTCCGCCCATGTCGTGATGCGAGCGCATCGTTACCTCTTCGCGTATTGCGCCTTACCGAACAGGTTCTCGCGCGCGGCCGGGTCGATCGGCCCCTGGCGCTGACGTTCGGCCAGCACGGTCACGCCCTTTTTCACCGCCGGGCGCTCGCTGATCGCCTCGAACCAGCGCTTGAAGTTGGGGATCTCGTCCAGCTTCTGGCCATGACGCTCCCATCCGCGCGACCACGGGAACACGGCGATGTCGGCAACGCCATAATCGCCCGCCAGATATTCGGATTCGCCGAGGCGCTTGTCGAGCACGCGATAGAGGCGGGTCGCCTCGTTGGCGTAGCGGTCGACCGCATAGGGCAGCGGCTCGGGCGCGTAGTTCTTGAAATGGCCGAGCTGTCCCAGCATCGGACCGAAGCCCGCCATCTGCCACATCACCCACTGCACCGCGGTCCAGTAGCCGGGCTTGTCCTTCGGGATCAGCTTGCCGGTCTTCTCGGCGAGATAGAGGAGGATGGCGCCGGACTCGAACAGCGAGATCGGCTTGCCGCCGGGGCCGTCGGTATCGACGATCGCCGGCATCTTGTTGTTGGGGCTGATCTTGAGGAAGTCGGGCTTGAACTGGTCGCCCTTGCCGATGTCGATGGCGTGCACGTTGTACGGCATCGCCAGCTCTTCCAGCATGATCGAGACCTTGAACCCGTTCGGCGTCGGCCACGTGTAGAGCTCGATCATCGGGACGACTCCTCTATCAGTAGGCCTGCTCGGTGAAAGCGGGATCGACCGAGCGGTTCCAGCGGGTTTCGTAGGCTTCCAGCATCAGATCGGACGCGGTCTTGCCGGACTCGGCGATGCGGTCCAGCGGATCCAGGAAATGCGCCTCGTCGACGCCGGCGCCGTTCAAGGCCCGCCGCGCGATCAGGCCGGCCCGGGCAATCTTGAGGACGTCGAGCGCGACGTCCTGCACCGTGCGCCCCTTGAACTTGGTCTTGAGACCGCTCTTCGGCACTTCGCGCCGCAGCAGCTCGTGGTCGGGCAGCGTCCAGTCGGCGATCAGCTGGCTCGCCTGGTCGAGCGCCGCGCCGTCATAGAGGAGCCCGACCCAGAGCGCCGAGAGCGCGCAGAGCCGGTCGAGCGGCCCGCAATCGGCGCCGCGCATCTCCAGGTAGCGCTTCAGCCGCACCTCGGGAAACGCCGTGGTCATATGGTCGATGAAGTCGGTGATCCGCGGCTCGTCCTTGACCAGGTTGTGGAAGCGGCCGGCCATGAAGTCGCGGAACGAACGCCCCGAGACGTCCAGGTACTTGCCGTCGCGGTAGACGAAGTACATCGGCACGTCGAGCAGGTAGTCGACGTAGCGCTCGAAGCTCATGTCGGGTTCGAAGACGAAAGGAAGGATGCCGCAGCGGTCGGGGTCGGTGTCGGTCCAGATGTGGCTGCGGAAGGTCTGGAAGCCGTTGGGCTTGCCCTCGGTGAAGGGCGAGTTGGCGAAGAGGGCGGTGGCGATCGGCTGGAGCGCGAGGCTGACCCGGAACTTCTGGATCATGTCCGCCTCGCTGGCGAAGTCGAGGTTCACCTGCACGGTACAGGTGCGGGTCATCATATCGAGGCCGAGCGAGCCCTGGGTCGGCATATAGGCGCGCATGATCTGGTAGCGCCCCTTCGGCATCCACGGGATCTCGTCGCGGCGCCATTTCGGATTGAATCCCAGCCCCATCATCCCGGTGCCGAGTTCCTCGCCGACGGCCTTCACCTGGTCCAGGTGCTCCTTGGTCTCGTCATAGGTCTGGTGAAGGGTCTCGAGCGGCGCCCCCGACAGCTCGAACTGGCCGCCGGGCTCCAGCGTGATCGCACCGGCATCCTTGGCGAGCGCGATGGTCTTGCCGTTCTCCTGCACCCGCTCCCAGCCGAAGCGGGTCATGCCTTCGAGCAGCGCGCCGATCCCGTCGCGGCCGTCATAGGGAAGCGGCTTCAGGTCCGACTTCCGGAAGGCGAATTTCTCGTGCTCCGTGCCGATGCGCCAGGCGCTCTTGGGCTTGCTGCCCGCTGCGATGTAGTCGACCAGCTGGCGCTTCGATGTGATCGGAGCGCCCTGGGCCTCGGGCGGACGTGACATGCTGTGGGGATTCCAGCGGTTGGAAGGTTTTCAGGCGATATGGGCGCGGCCCGGCCGATTGGCAAGGGGAGGTTGCGCGAGCGCCTGCCAGAGCGCCATCGCCGCCGCCGCCGCCGTGTCCGCACGCAGGATGCGTGGGCCGAGACCGACAAGGGTAGCGAACCCGAGTTGAGCCAAGCGGTCAAGCTCCTCAGCTTCGAAGCCGCCTTCCGGGCCGATCAGGATCGCTGCCGGAGCGCCGTCAGCCCGAATCGCCGCAGCCATCGCCGGCACGCCTCTCCGTTCCGCCGCAACGTAGAGGTGCCGGCCGGCCGGCCACGCCGAGATCACGTGTTCGAGAGGGCGGGCATCCTGCACCGGCGGCACGGTCAGACGCTCGCATTGCTCGGCCGCTTCGACCGCATGCGCCCGCAACCGGTCGAGGTTGACCCGGGAGACCACCGTGCGGCGGGTCAGGACCGGAAGGATCTCGCCAGCGCCGAGCTCGGTCGCCTTCTCCACGATCCAGTCGAGCCGCGGCCCCTTGATCGGCGCGAACAATAGCCAGAGATCGGGCTCGTCCGCCTGCGGACGGAGCTGCTCCTCCGGCACGGCCGCGGCCGTGCGCTTGCCGAGGCTTGTGAGACGCGCGCGCCACTCGCCGTCGCGGCCGTTGAACAGCGCGATGGCGTCGCCCTCGCTCAGCCTGAGCACGCTGCGGAGCTGATGCGCGTGCGACTCGCCGAGCGTCACCTCGGCCCCGGCGGCGAGCGGCGTATCGACGAAGAGGCGGGTGGCAAGAGCGCGGGACATCGTCAACTTCCTGAAGATGGCCGCATATTACGCGTCGGCTGTTGTCTTCGCGAGGCATCGGCTTGAAAGCGCGTGCGGCCTGCTTCTACGTTCGCCGCGAGGGGGACGTACGAACACGAGCATCGACATATGCGCGCGCTTCTCCTTGCCTTCGCCTTTCTGGCCATCCAGCTGCCATCGGCGTTCGCCGCCGATCCCGGCATCGTCTCCCGTTCACGAGCCTCGAGCGCGCCGCCGCCGGCAGCGCTTGCTGCGCTCGCCGCGGCTCCGGCGGCTGGTAGCCGGACCGACGTCATTCGCATCCTCGCCCAGTTCGGCGCGACCACCCGGCTCTGCACCGGCGTCATGGTGGCTCCCCGCATCGCCGTCACCGCCGGCCGCTGCGTGCATGAGGGCGCGAACGGCGACTTCGCGCTCGACTACTGGGTCCAGCCCGGCTCCGACGGCACGACGCACCCGTTCGGCCAGGCCTTCGGTTCGATCCTGACCACCTTCACCGAGTGGACCCAGCGGAGCGATCCCGACTTCGACATCGGCTTCATCGTCCTCGACCGGGCGCTAGGCGATCAATCGGGCTATGTCACGCCGACACGATCGGAGGGATGCACGAGCTACACCGCCCCCGATCTTTCCTGGGTCGGCTATGTCGCCGCCAGCTCGGGGCAGGTCACCGAGCAGGGGAGCGCTGCCTGCTCCGATGGCGCCCTCACCGTCGCCTCCGCCTCGACCTTCGCTGCCGGCTCGCCGCTGTTCGCATCCGACGGCCGCGTCCACGGCGTCTCCTCCACCCGCGCCGGCGGGCAGGTGCGCTTCACCCGCCTCAACACGCGGGTCCTCGCCTATTTCAATGACTCGCTGCTGCGCTCGATCGATCCCTGCAATGTGAGCATCGAGACCAACCTGGTCGAGCTCGGCGCCGGCTCCGGCGAGGTCATGGTCGCCGTCAGCACCGGCCCGGGCTGCATGTGGACGGTCGATACCACGCTGCCCTCGTGGCTCGAAGTCCAAGGCACCACCACCGCCGGCTTCGGCCGACCGGTCTTCCGCGCCGCCGCCAACACCGGTCCGGCGCGAGCCGCCGTCCTGACCATCGGCGGCCAACCCCTGCTGATCGCTCAGGCGGGCGCCGGCGTCGCCCCCAACACCCGCTTCGCGTCGACCTCCACGATCGGCGGCGGCATCGTCAGCACCCAGGTCGATGCGACCGGCGCGGGCCGCGACCCCGATGCTCCGGCTCCGGCCGGCGCCAGCGGCGGAGCCGGCGCCTGGTGGCGCTGGACCGCGCCGACCACGACCTTCACCACCGCGGCCGCCACCTCCGATCGCTTCTCGCCCGCGATCGGCGTCTACACCGGCAGCCGCCCGGGCGCGCTCACCCTGGTCGCCGAAGGCCGGGAGTCCGTCGCCTTCACCGGAACCGCCGGGACCTCCTATCTGATCTACGTCGCCGGCATGAACGGGGGCGAAGGGCCGGTGCGCCTGCTGGTTCAGCAGCTGTTCCCCGGCGCCGAGGCGCAGACCGGCTGGTGGTGGGATCCCGACGAGCCCGGCCGCGGCGTCTTCATCGAGACCAACGGCGCCTACGCCTTCCTCGGCTGGTTCGCCTATGACACCGCCGGCCGCTGGCTCTGGCAGGTCAGCCGCGGCGAGATCCTGACCCGGCGCTACTACCAGGGCGGCCTCGCCACCTTCCGCGACGGCCAGACGCTGGGCGGCGACTATCGGGCACCGAGCTTCGTCGGCGACGGCGGGTCGATCACCGTGAGGATGTCGACCGCCACCCGCGCCACCCTGACCTCTGGAACCACCAGCGTCGGTCTCGAGCGCTTCTCCTTCGCCGCCGGCGGGCCGGCCGCCGACCGCGCGCCCTTCGTTCCGGAAACCGGCTGGTGGTGGGCGCCGAGCGAGCCCGGAACCGGCTACGCGCTCGAAGTGCAAGGCAACCAGATGATGCTGGGGATCGCCCATTTCGACGCCGACGGCTCGCCGCGCTGGTCGCTCGCCATGGGCGCCATGTCAGATGCACGCCTCTTCGAAGGGAAAGCGGTCTCCTACCTCGGCGGGCAGGCGCTCGGGCAAAGCTATCGGCCGCCGACGGCCACATCCGATACCGGGCGCGTGAGCCTTCTCTTCAGCGACTCCACGCATGCGACCGTGCTCCTGCCCGGCGGCCGGAAGGTCACGATCGAACGCTTCAGATACTGATCCGGGTTGCGCCCCCCCTCGCCGTGCGTTACGGCGGCGGGGTGAGCGATGCCTCCGACATCCGTGCCGGCGACTGGGTCGACCGCTTCCTGCCGGAGGTCGCCCGCCCCTATGCGCGCCTGGCCCGGCTCGACCGGCCGATCGGCACCTGGCTTTTGCTGCTGCCCTGCTGGTGGGGAACCGCGCTTTCGTCCGGCGACGCGCCGCGATGGGATCTGTTCGTCCTTTTCGCCGTCGGCGCCCTGACCATGCGCGGCGCCGGCTGCGTCATCAACGACCTCTGGGACCGCGACATCGACCGCAAGGTGGCGCGCACCGCGACACGCCCGCTGGCGTCCGGCCGCATCGGCGTGCCGCACGCGCTCGGCTTCCTGGTGCTCCTGCTGCTGATCGGGCTCGGCGTGCTGCTGCAACTCAACCGCCCGGCGATCGTCACCGGCATCGCGGTGATGGGCGTCGTCGTCCTCTATCCCTTGGCCAAGCGCGTCACCTTCTGGCCGCAGCTGGTGCTGGGCGTCGCCTTCAACTGGGGGGCACTGGTCGGCTGGGCCGCGGTCCGCGGCGGCATCGAGACCCCGGCGATCCTGCTCTACGCCGCCGGCATCCTCTGGACGCTCGGCTACGACACCATCTATGCGCACCAGGACAAGGCCGACGATGCCGAGATCGGCGTCAAGTCGACGGCCCTCCTCTTCGGCCGGCAGACCCGCCCCTGGCTCGCCGGGTTCTATGCCGGAGCCACGGCACTGCTGGTCGCCGCAGGCCTCTCCGTCGAGGCCGCCTGGCCCTTCTATGCCGCACTGACCGCAGCGGCGCTGCATTTCGTCTGGCAGGTCGTCACCATCGACCTCGACGACCCCAAGGACTGTCTCGTCAAGTTCAAGAGCAACCGGGATGCCGGGCTTGCCGTCGTCATCGCCTGCCTGATCGCATGACCGATCCCCGGGTGTTCATCCCTCAGAACACCGTCGTCACCTCGGCGTCCCTGATCCCGGAAATCAAGCTGCACCTCGCAACCGAGGTCGTGCCGCTGTGGCAGGCGACGGAGGCGACGCTGGAGGCCACAGGGCTGCCGCCGCCCTACTGGGCGTTCGCCTGGCCGGGCGGCCAGGCGATCGCACGCCACG
>CAXNIC010000250.1:0-7663 GCA_964201945.1 Alphaproteobacteria bacterium | reverse complement strand
CGGGCGCCGACGGCGAAGGAGATGGCCGATCTCCTGTTTGCCTTCACCGTCTGCAAGCACGTGAAGTCGAACGCGATCGTGCTGGCGAAGGACGGTCGCACGGTCGGCGTCGGCGCCGGGCAGATGAGCCGCGTCGACTCCGCGCGGCTCGCGGCGATGAAGGCGTCGGAGATGGCGACGGCCGCCGGCGAGACGCAAAGCCGCGGCATCGGGTCCGTCGTCGGGTCGGATGCCTTCTTCCCCTTCGCCGACGGGTTGATCGCCTGCGCCGAGTCTGGCGCGACTGCGGTGATTCAGCCCGGCGGCTCCAAGCGCGACGACGAAATCATCGCCGCCGCCGACGAGCGCAACCTCGCCATGGTCTTCACCGGCAAGCGCCACTTCCGGCACTAGGCCAATTCCGCATTAAGAGCGCGTGGCGGCCTTCAGCGCGTGATCGACCACCTTCCGCATCACCGACGGCAGTGCCTCCTCGCCCAGGCGCTCGATCGCGATCCAGCTTCCTGAGACCAGCTGCGGCTCGGCGATGCGGGCGGTGGCGACCGTCAGCTCCAGGTGGAAATGGGTGAAGGTATGCTTGACCAGCCCAGGCAGGCGGCGCCAGGCGGCTGGCGCAGGTGCCAGCGCCATCATCTGGTCGACCGGATAGGCCTCGCGCCGCCAGTCGGTGGTCGGCAACTCGGTCATGCCACCGAGCAGGCCGCGCTCCGGACGCTTTCTCAAGAGCACGGAGCCGTCGGCGCGGGTGGCGAAGTAGACGATGCCGTGCCGGGTCGGCCGCTCGGGCTTCGGCGCGCGTGCCGGCAGGGTCTCGGCGATGCCCCGCGCGCGCGCGCGGCACGGCTCGGCCAGCGGGCAGAGGATGCAACGGGGCTTGGCCGGGGTGCAGACGGTCGCGCCCAGATCCATCATCGCCTGGGCAAAGTCGCCGGCACGGCGCTTCGGCGTCAGCGACCGCGCCAGCTCGGCGATGCGCCGCTTCGCCCGCGGCATCGGCTCCTCGACGGCGAAGAGGCGCGCCACCACCCGCTCGATATTGCCGTCGACCGGCATGGTCGCCCGGTCGAAGGCGATGGCGGCGATGGCGGCGGCGGTATAGGGGCCGATGCCCGGCAGCGCCAGGAGCCCGGCCTCGGTCGAGGGGAAGCTGCCGCCGGGCAGCGCCGCGACGGCCTGGGCGCAGGCGTGCAGGTTGCGGGCGCGGGCGTAGTAGCCGAGCCCGGCCCAGGCCTTGAGCACATCTTCCCGATCAGCCTCGGCGAGGTCGCGGACGGTCGGCCAGCGCTTCAGGAAGTCGAGGAAATAGGGGATGACCGTCTTCACCACGGTCTGCTGCAGCATGATCTCGCTGAGCCAGACGCCGTAGGGATCGGCGGCTTGGCTGGCCTTGGCGCGCCAGGGCAGGTCCCGCCGGTGGCGGTCGTACCAGCCCAGAAGCGCTTGGTTGATGACGGTCGGCTCCATCGCTGGGGTAATATAGAGCCATGAGCCAGGAAGACGCCCCCCGGCGCGGCGGCATGCGGGCCGTCGGCGCCTCCCTGCCGGCGGCGACCAAGGGCGCGGTCGCGAGGCGCGGCTTCGCCGAGGCCCGCCTTCTCCTCGACTGGCCCACGATCGTCGGCGAGACCATGGCCCGCCACACGCTGCCCGAGCGCCTTGCGCGGCCCCGCGGCGAGGGCGGCGGCGTGCTGCATGTGCGGGTCGCCGGCGCCTTCGCGCTCGAGCTCCAGCACCTCGAGCCGGTGGTGATCGAGCGCATCAACGCCCATTTCGGCCATGCCGCGGTCGCCCGGCTGAAGATGACCCAAGGGCTGCCCGCCGGGACGGTGAAGCCCCGTCGGCGGGTGAAACCGCTCGGCGCCGCGGCCGAGACCGCGCTCGCCGCTACCGTCGAGAGAATCGGGGACGACCGACTCAAGGAGGCACTGGCCCGACTCGGCCGTGCGATTCTGGCAGAAGAGCCAAAGGCTTAACGCGCATGTTGCCCGGCTCGGACGGGGGGTCCTATAGTGCCGGCCCGCCGCAAGGCCCCGGATTTTCGGAAGGGATTTCGACGTGCTACGCCGGTCATTCCTCGTCGCTGTTGCCGCGGTCGCCACCGTCGCTTCCAGCCTCGCCTTCGCCCAGGAGATCTCGTTCGAGAAGGCGATGGCCGAACGCGTCCTCGGCAAGGCCGATGCGCCGATCACCATCATCGAATACGCGTCCCTGACCTGCCCGCATTGCGCGCGCTTCAGCAAGGAGACGCTGCCCAAGCTCAAGGCCGCCTATGTCGACACGGGCAAGGCGAAGCTGATCTACCGCGACTTCCCCTTCGACGGCCTGGCGCTCCGCGCCGCGGCGCTGGCGCGATGCGCTCCGTCGGAACGCTACTTCGCGGTGATCGACACCCTGTTCCAGCAGCAGGAAGTCTGGAGCCGGGCGAAGGATCCGCTGGTCGCGCTCGGCAATATCGGCAAGCTCGCCGGCCTGAGCCAGGCGACGGTCGACGCCTGCTTCAAGGACACCAAGCTGATGGACGCCATCGTCCAGATCCGGCTCGACGGCGAGAAGCAGCAGGGCGTCGAGTCGACGCCGACCTTCATCGTCAACGGCAAGAAGCTGACCGGCGACCTGGGCGGCGCGGTGTCCTTCGAGGTCCTCGACAAGTACCTCAAAACCCTCCCGGGTGGCGCGTGATCGCGTCCCGTCTCTCGTTCAAGGCTTAATTCATTGCAGTTCGTCAGCATCCGGCTTTCCGGCTTCAAATCCTTCGTCGATCAAGTCGATGTGCCGATCGAACCCGGCTTGACCGGGGTCGTCGGCCCGAACGGCTGCGGCAAGTCCAACCTCGTCGAAGCGCTCAAATGGGTGATGGGCGAGACCTCGGCCCGCCAGATGCGCGGCGACGAGATGGACGACGTCATCTTCAAGGGCACGGCCTCGCGCCCGACCCGGAACCTGGCGGAGGTCGGGCTCACGCTCGACAACCAGGCGAAGCGGGCACCGGCACTGTTCAACGATGCCGCCCAGCTGGAGATCAGCCGGCGGATCGAGCGTGGCCATGGCTCGGTCTATCGCGTCAACGGCAAGGAAGTCCGCGCCCGCGACGTCCAGACCCTGTTCGCCGATGCCGCGACCGGCGCGCATTCGGCGGCGCTGGTGAGCCAGGGGCGCATCACCCAGCTGGTCAACGCGAAGCCGCAGGACCGGCGCCTTCTGCTGGAAGAGGCGGCCGGCATCTCCGGCCTGCATTCGCGCCGGCACGAGGCCGAGCTTCGCCTTCGTGCCGCCGAGCAGAATCTCGCGCGCCTCGAGGACGTGCTGATCGCGCTCGACGGCCAGCTCCACGGCCTGAAGCGTCAGGCCCGCCAGGCGACCCGCTACCGCAACATCGGCGAGCAGCTGCGCAAGGTCGAAGCCCAGCTCGCCCATGTGCGGTGGATCAAGGTGACGCTGCTGCGCCAGGCCGCCGACCAGGCGCTGGCCGAATCCGATCGCGAGGTCGGGGCGCTGACCGGCGTCGCCGCCGAGGCCGCCACCCGCCAGGCCGAGATCGCCGCCGGCTTGCCGGCGCTGCGCAGCGCCGAGGCCGAGACCATTCAGCGGCTCGACCAGGCCCGCCGGGCCGAGGCCGAAGTCGCCGCCGAAGAGCGCCGCGTCGCCGAGGCCCGCCAGGAGGCGGAGAGCCGGCGGACCGAGATCGCCACCGACATGGGCCGCGAGCAGGCGCTGGCCGAGGATGCCCGCGCCAGCCTGACCCGCCTCGACCAGCACCGCTCCGCGCTCGAAGCCGAGCAGGCGGGCGAAGGCGAGGCCCGGGCCGAGGCCGAAGCGCGGTTGCAGGCCGCGGCCGCCGTCAGCGAGGCCGGGGAAGCTTTCGTTGCCGAACGCAGCCAGCAGCTCGCTGCCGACGAGGCCCGCCAGTCCCAGCTCGACCGCCAGGCGCGGGATCTCGACCAGCGGCTCGGCCGCGTCGCCCAGGAGATCGAGCAGGTCGCGGCCGAGAAAACGCGGCTTGAGGAAGAGGCGGGAAGCGAACGCCAGCTCACGCTCGCCCTCGACACCGTCCAGGAAGCGGAAGCGAGGGCCGAGTCCGACCGCCTCGCCGCCGAACGTGCCGACGAGCAGCGCCAGACAACAGCCGCCGACGAAGCCCGCCGCCGCGAAGTGCTGCAGGCGATCGAGGCGCGCCTGACCAAGATCACCGCCGAGATGTCGGCCCTCTCCGAGCTGCTGGCCTCCGGCGCTGCCGGCGACCTGCCACCGGCGGTAGACGCTCTCCAGGTCGATCCCGGCTACGAGGCTGCGCTCGGCGCGGCGCTGGGCGATGACCTGACGGCACCGATTGCTGCCGAGGGACCGGTCCGCTGGACCGAGCTGCCGCCGCTCGACGGCGCGCCGTCCTTGCCGGATGGCGTCACGCCTCTTGCCGCCCATGTCCGGGCGCCGGCGGCGCTGGCCCGACGTCTCGGCCAGATCGGCGTCGTCGCCGATGCGAGCGAGGCCGAGCGTCTGCTGCCGCTGCTCAAGGCCGGCCAGCGGTTGGCGGGACGTGACGGCGGGCTCTGGCGCTGGGACGGATTCCTGGTCGCGATGGGGGCGCCGACGGCGGCCGCGGTCCGCCTGAAGCAGCGAAATCGTCTGGCCGAGCTCGAGATCGACCGCGCTCGCATCGATGCGGAGCGTGCCGAGGCGGCGACGGCCCTTGGCTCGGCACGCGCCGCGGCCGAAGCAGCCGGCACCGGCGATCGGAACGCGCGCGAAGCCGTTCGCCAGAGCCTGGCTCGTGTCAACGAGGCGCGTCGCGCCGAGGCGGCGCTGCGCCAGCGGCTCGCCGCGGTCACCGCACGTCTCTCCGCACTTGAGGAACGGGCACAGCGGCTCGCCGTCGATCGCATCGAGAGCACGAACGCGCTCGATGCGGCACGAGAGGAGGCCGACCAGCTCGGCGACCTCGACGCGCTCCGCCAGATCCTGGCGCAGCGCCGGGCCGAGGTCGCGGAGGCGCGCGCCAAGCTGATCGAGGCGCGCGGTGCCCGTGATCGCGTGGTCTCGGAAATCGAGGCCCGCCGGCGCCGGCTCGAGCAGATCGGCCAGGAGCGTCAGTCCTGGGAGCAGCGCGTCACCGGCGCGCAGGCGCGGGTCGCGGCGCTGGAGGAGCGGGCCCAGGCGGTTGCCGGCGACATCGAGCGCCTGGCGACGCGGCCGGCCGAGCTGCAGGTGCTGCGCCGAACCGCGCTCGACGAGATCCAGGCGGCCGAGGCCGCGCGCCGTGCGGCGGGCGACCAGGTCGTCGCCGCGGATACGGCGCTGACCGAGGCCGACCGCCATCTGAAGCAGGCCGAGCGCGACCTGTTCGAAAAGCGAGAAGCGCGGGTGCGCGCCGAAGGCACGGTTGCCCAGGCCGAGGACGCGGTTCAGCGCCTCGCCCAGGCGATCCGCGAGAAGCTCGAATGCGAGCCGGACAAGGTGCTGGAGCAGGCCGGCCTGGAGGAGGGCGAGAGCCTGTCTCCGGAGGACGACCTGCTGCACAAGGAAACCCGGCTGGTTCGCGAGCGCGAGCAGATCGGCCCGGTGAACCTGCGCGCCGAAGAGGAGATGCGCGAGCTCGACGAGCAGATCGCCGGCCTCAAGAACGAGCGCGGCGACCTGGTCCAGGCGATCGCGCGGCTTCGCCACGGCATCGGCGAACTGAACCGCGAGGGCCGCGAGCGGCTGCTGACGTCATTCGACAAGGTCAACGCGCATTTCGGCGAGCTGTTCACCCGCCTGTTCGGCGGCGGCCGCGCCTTCCTCAAGCTCACCGACTCCGAAGATCCGCTGGAGGCCGGCCTTGAGATCATGGCGAGCCCGCCCGGCACCAAGCTTCAGGTGCTGTCGCTGATGTCCGGCGGCGAGACGACGCTGACGGCGTTGTCGCTGCTCTTCGCCGTCTTCCTCACCAACCCGGCACCGATCTGCGTGCTGGACGAGGCGGACGCGGCGCTCGACGACTCCAACGTCGATCGTTTCTGCACGCTGCTCGAGGACATCGCCAAGTCGACCGGCACGCGCTTCCTCGTCATCACCCATCACCGGATGACGATGTCGCGCATGGACCGGCTCTACGGCGTCACCATGGCCGAGCGCGGCATCTCCCAGCTCGTTGCCGTCGACCTCCGCGAGGCCGAGCGCCTGACCCGGGCGTAAGGACGCCGTCGTGGCCCATGCGAGCCTGTTTCAGCCGTTCCGGCTGAAGTCGCTGACGCTCGCGAACCGCTTCGTCATGGCGCCGATGACGCGCAGCTTCGCCACCGCCGGAGCGCTCCCGGCCGAGGCGCCTGCCTATTACGGCAAGCGGGCAGCAGGCGGCGTCGGGCTGATCATCTCCGAAGGCGTGCTGGTCGACCGTCCCGCTGCCGGCAGCTCGCCGGGCGAGCCGCATTTCCATAGGCCTGCCGCGCTCGCCATGTGGGGCCGGGTGGTAGAAGCGGTGCATGAGGCGGGCGGCCGGATGGCGCCGCAGCTCTGGCACAAGGGCATCGTCGCACCGAAGACCGAATGGCGGCCTCAAGGACCGTTCGAGGGGCCTTCGGGCATCGTCAGGCCGGGTGAAGTCGGCGGCATCGCCATGAGCGAGGGCGATATCGCCGACACGATCGCCGCCTTCGCCCGTGCCGCTGCCGATGCGCAGCGCCTCGGCTTCGACTGCGTCGAGATCCATGGCGCGCATGGCTACCTGATCGATCAGTTCCTGTGGTCGGAGACCAACAAGCGTACCGATCGCTATGGCGGGCTTACCTTGCGTGAGCGCGCCCGGTTCGGCGCCGAGATCGCACGCGCGATCCGCGCGGCCGTCGGGCCGGACCTCGTCATCATCCAGCGCTTCTCGCAGTGGAAGAGCCAGGACTATACGGCGAAGCTCGCGGCCACGCCCGATGAGCTGAGCGAGTGGCTCACCCCCTTCGTCGATGCCGGCGTCGACATCTTCCACATGTCGCAGCGCCGCTTCTGGGAGCCGGAATTCGAAGGCAGCGACCTCAACCTCGCCGGTTGGGCCAAGGCGCTGACCGGGCTGCCGACGATCACCGTCGGCTCGGTCGGACTGTCGGGCGAGTTCATCGCCGCCTTCCGCGGGGAGTCCTCGAAAGCGCAGCCGATCGACGACCTGGCTCGGCGGCACGAGCGCGGCGAGTTCGACCTCGTCGCCGTCGGCCGCGCCATCCTGGCCGACCCGGACTGGGTCGCGAAGCTGCGCGACGGCCGGACGAGCGAGCTCCGCGGCTTCACCCCAGACGCGCTGAAGACGCTGGCCTAGGGCCGCTCACTCGATCCGCATTCGAGGATCAGCTCTTGGAGATGTTCCAGAAGGTGAGGACGTTGGTCGGCAGGACGCCGCTGACATTCTTCCGGGTCACCGTCGGCGGATACCATTGCCCGCCCAGCACCAGCGGTACGACCTCGGCGAGGCGCTTGTGCAGCGCCGCGACCGCGGCATTCTGGGCGTCGTTGCCGCGGGCACGCAGGAACTGGTCGAGCAGTTTGGTCGCCTGCTCGTCGCAGGGCCAGCCGGCCCAGTTCGAGCGGTCGCAGGCGGTGTTCATGCCGCTGTTGGTCAGCGGGTGGTACCAGATGACGCTGGTGCCGTAGGCGGCGAAGACGTTCCAGCCGCCCTGGTCCGGCGGCTCCTTCTTGCCGAAGC
>CAXNIC010000249.1:0-7714 GCA_964201945.1 Alphaproteobacteria bacterium | reverse complement strand
ACCGTCGGCGACACCATCGCCAGCAGCTCCGGCATCAGCGCCTGCTGGCCGGCGACGAAGCTCTCCATCAGCGGGCTCATGGAGAAGCGGCCCTTGGGATCGTGGAAGGCGCCCTTGCCCTTGCCGTCCTTCAGCGAGACGTGGATGTGACCGGACTGGCCCGGCCAGTCCTTCGACCATTTCGCCATGAACGTCGCCATCAGGCCGCGGCGCTGGAAGAAGACCTTGGCGAAGGTCTTGAACAGGGCCGCCTTGTCGGCGGATGCCAGCGTGGCGTCGACGCGGATCGCGGCTTCCAGCACGCCGGCGCCGGTCTCGGTGTGCAGGCCCTCCAGGCCGAAATCCATCGTCTCGCAGAAGGCGAGGAGCTCGTTGTAGAGGTCGCCGTGAACGGAGTTCCTTAAGACCGAGTAGCCGAAGAAGCCGGGGGTGAGCGGCTTCAGGTTCCGGTAGTTCTTCTCGCGCACCGATTCCGGCGTCTCGTCGAAGACGAAGAACTCGTACTCGACGGCGCTCAAGGGATCGAAGCCCATCTTGTTGGCTTTTTCGATCGTGCGCCGGAGCACGCCGCGGGGGCAGATCTCTTCCGCCTTGCCGACGAACTCGGAGAGGAAGAGCAGCGCGTTGTCTTCTTCCGGCAGCTCGCGGCAGCTCTCCGGGATCACGCGGACGAAGGCGTCCGGATATGCAGTATGCCAGCCGGTGTATGTCACATTGTCGTAGAGCTGGTCGTTCGAATCCCAGCCCAGCACCACGTCGCAGAAGCCGAAGCCGCTTTCGAGCGCCGAGAAGAACTTGTCGCGGCCCATGTATTTGCCGCGGAGGATGCCGTCCATGTCGAAGACGCCGACCTTCACATGGGTGAGGCCGCGTTCCTGGACGATCTTCTTGGCATCGGCGGCGGTCTTGACCTGATCGGGCGTCATCGGCATCGGCGGCTGTTCCTGTTCAATCTCTTGTCGTTCGACGCTTCAGCGCCAGGGTCGAGGCGAGGGTGAGAAGGACCGTCGCCACCTTCAGCACGAAGGCCAGCGCCGCGCCGAACGGCCAGTTGCTGGCGCGGGCGACCTGGTCGTAGAGGGCGGGTGCCATCATCTTGAACTGAGATCCCCCGAGCAGCACCGGCGTCGCATAGGCGTTCATGCAGAGGATGCCGACCAGCACGGTGCCGGCCAGCACGCCCGGCAGCGACAAGGGCAGGATGATGCGGCGGAAGACGGTGAGCGGCCGCGCGCCGAGATTGGCCGCGGCCTCCTCGACCGAGCGGTCGATGCTCTCGATGACGCTCTGTAAGGTCAGGATCATGTAAGGCAGCACGACGGCGATGATGCCGATGACGACGGCGGCCGGCGTGTAGAGGATCTTGACCGGCTGCTGGGTGAGGCCGAGCCAGATCAGGACCGCGTTGACGAAGCCCTGGTTGCCGAGCAGCGCCATCCAGCCGGCGGCGCGGACGACATTGCCGACCAGCAGCGGGAACACCGTCAGGATGATCAGCAGGCTCTTGAAGCGGCTCTGGGTCCGGGCAAGAAAATAGGCGACCGGGAAGGCCAGGATCACGCTGAGCACGGTGCAGAGGATCGCCACCTGGACGGTGGTCCACAGCACGTTGAGGAAGTAGGGGTCCTGGAAGAAGCGGGCGTAGTTGTCCCACGTCACCGCCTCGACCATGAGCTGGCCCGGCACGAAGCGGTTGAAGCTGTAGCGGAACAGCGTCAGGAGCGGCATGCCGAGGACGGCCAGCACGAGCACGGCGGCCGGCAGCAGGAGAAGGGGGGCGAGCGACCGCCTCCGGTCGCCTGCTGCCAGCGCCGTCATTCAGGTCAGCCTTTGAACTCGCGGTTCCACCAGTCGAGCAGGCTCGCGTTGTTCTTGGCGACGTATTCGAGATCCGGGAGGATGAACTTCTTCTGTTCATCCGCCGTGAACGACAGGTCGGCGGTGAGCTTGGCGTCCAAGGTCGCGTTGGTCACCGTCGGCACATAGCCCATCTTGGCGGCGAAGCCGGCCTGGCCCTGCGGGTCGAGCATGGCGTCGAGATAGGCGTAGGCGCAGTCCTTGTTGGGGGCGTTCTTGGGGATCGCCGCCTCGAAGATGATCGGCGTCGCGCCTTCCTTCGGCACCGCGAGTGCGACCGGGATGCCGGCGTTCCGCCACTGCACGCCGCGGGCGCGCCACATGATGGTGAACCAGACCTCCTCGCTCTTCAGCGCCGCCGCCAGCGCCTCGTTCGACGGATAGACCTTGGCATCGAGCTTCTTCAGTTCGGCCAGCTTGGCCTTCCCGGGCTCGAGGTTGGTCACCGAGCCGCCGTTGATGATCGCCGCCGACTCGATGATCTGGATGTAGAGGCCATCGGCGAAGCCGACGCGGCCCTTGTATTTAGGGTCCCAGAGGTCGGCATAGGAGGTCGGCGCCGGGCTGACCTTGTTCGGATTGTAGAGGATGATCTTGCCGGAATAGATGTGCGGGATCGAATAGCTGCGGCGGAGCGCCGGGATGATGTTGGCGCCGTTCTTGAGCTTGGAATAGTCGAGCTCCTCGAACACGCCGGCTTTGTAGACCTCGTACATGTCGCTCTCGGAGAGCAGCGCCACGTCCATGGTGCCTCGCCGTGCCGTGCGCTCGGTCACCAGCTTGGTCTTGCGCGGCGGCGCATTGGCGACGTCGTGGGCGACCTCGACCTTGAGGCCGCCGAGCACGCGCTTCTCGAAGTTGGCGATCAGCAGATCCTGGTAGTCGCCGCCCCAGGTTCCGACATTGACGTCGCTGCAGGAGAGCGACTGGGCGCCGACGCCCGAGGCGGTGAGCGCGAGTCCGCCGGCGGCAAGGCCGGTGGAGGCCAGCAACTGCCGGCGAGTGAGTGAGTGACGCATGAAGTCCTCCTGTTAGATTTTATATTTGATACTAACGAGCCGCCGGCTCGGGCAGCAACAGCCCGGCCTCGGCGCGCCAGCCGAGCACCACGGTCTGGCCCTGCGCGACGCTGGCCTCCGCCCGGTCGGTGTTGGGTCGCGAGATCGTGAGGGTCTCGGCCGGGGAAAGACGGATCCGGTATTCGGTGAGGGAGCCGAGATAAGTCACCAGCTCGACGGTGCCTTGGATGCGGTTGTCGAGGCCCATGGCCGGCGCGCCGAGAGCGATCTTCTCGGGGCGGATCGCCAGCAGCGACGCCGCGGCGCCGTCGGCCGGCACCTTGATCTCGAGCCCGCCCTCGGTGACGAAGCGGCCGGCCGAGGCGAGGCGGCCCTTCAGGAAGTTCGACTTGCCGATGAAGTCGGCGACGAAGGCGTTGGCCGGCCGCTCGTAGAGCTCGGTCGGCGTGCCGATCTGCTGGATCACGCCCTGGCTCATCACCACCAGGCGGTCGGCCAGCGTCAGAGCCTCTTCCTGGTCGTGGGTGACGAAGACGGTGGTGAGGCCGAGGCTCTGCTGCAGCTGGCGGATCTCGACGCGGACTTCGTGACGGAGCTTGGCGTCCAGGTTGGAGAGCGGCTCGTCCAGGAGGAACACTTCGGGCTCGATCACCAGCGCACGGGCGAGCGCCACTCGTTGCTGCTGGCCGCCGGAGAGCTGGCGCGGATAGCGCTCGCCGAGATGGCCGAGGCGCACCAGCTCCAGCGCGCGGGCGACGCGCGCCTCGGTCTCGGCCTTGCCGACCTTCCGCATCTCCAGGCCGAAGGCGACGTTGCCGGCCACCGTCATGTGCGGGAAGAGGGCATAGCCCTGGAACACCATGCCGGTGTTGCGGCGGAAGGGCGGAAGCTCGGTCACGTCCTCGTCGCCGATGAGGACACGCCCCGAAGTCGCCTCGACGAATCCAGCGATCATGCGGAGCGTCGTCGTCTTGCCGCAGCCGGACGGGCCTAGCAGGGCTACCAGCTCGCCCTGCTCGACGGTCAGCGAGACGTCGTCGACCACCCGGTTGGTGCCGTAGACCTTGGTCAGGTGGTCCAGTGTGACTCGGGCCATCAGACGATCCTCGAGAGCTTGACGTAGCGGTCGGTGATCAGCATCAGCGCTCCGATGATGACGATCTGGACGAAGGCGACCGCGGCGATGAGCGGATCGACCTTGAATTCGAGATATGCGAGCACCGCGACCGGCAGCGTGGTCCGCCCAGGCCCGACCAGGAACAGGGTCAGCTCCAGGTTCTCGAAGGAGGTGATGAAGCTGAACAGCGCCGCGGCGACGATGCCGGCCCGCATCATCGGGAAGGTGATGCGCCTGAAGACGGTCCAGGAATTGGCGCCGAGATTCATCGCCGCCTCCTCGACCGAGCGATCGATACCCTGCAGGCTGGCGGAGATCAGGCGCACGGTCCAGGGCAGGGTCAGCATGACGTGAGCCGCGACCAGCCCGGGCAACGTGCCCTTCAGCTCCCATTCGAACAGGTTGTCGAGCTGGACGAAGAAGACGTAGATGGCGACGCCGGCAACGATGCCGGGAACGATCAGCGGCGACAGCAGCAGCGTGTTCAATGCCTCGCGGCCGCGGAAGCGGTAGCGGACAAGCGCGATCGAGGCGAGCGTGCCCAACGCCACGCCGCAGACCATGGCGACCGCCGCTACCTGGAACGAGGTCATGAAGCCCCGCTGGAAGGCACGGCGTTCCCAGACCTGGGTGAACCAGCGCAGCGTGTAGTTCTCGGGCGGGAAGACGATGATGTCCTGGTCGAAGAAGGCGATCCAGGCGACGAAGACCACCGGCGACAGGATGTAGAGATAGACGAGCACGACCGCCGCCGGCAGCGCCCAGCGACCCGGCCGCATGCGAGTGAGCGCCGCAGTCATGAACGGCGTCAGCTCGACCGCATCCAGGCGGAAACGATGGCTCCGGCGGTGGGCTGGTCGAATTCGATGCGGGTGCCGTCGTCGGCCTGGGCGATGACGCGGCCGGTCAGGCTGATGGTCGAGGAGGGGTGGGTCAGCGTGAAGGTGGCGCCGGCGATCAGCGGCAGGGCCGGCACCAGCAGCGCGCCCCCGGTCGAGACGTTGGCGACCTCGCACTCGAAGGTTTGGCCGGCGGAGACGACCTGGGCCATCTCGGCGACCGGGTAGCGGCGGTAGCGGCGGCGGTTGGCAGAGCTGGAGCCGAGCAGGGCCTGGCCGAGGCCGGCGAGGCGCTTCAGCCAGCCTGGCTCCTCGATGGGTGGTTTGGTGGTGGACACGGGGGCAGCCTCCACGACGTTCTTGGTTGGTCGCACTTTAGCGACCGGCACCCAAGATACTCAACCGTGGGACGGTCCCGCTTCGACCATGGCCTCGACCGCGACGTCGCCCGCCTTGGCGAAGACCAGCGTCAGCTTGAGCTTGTCGCCGACCCGGAGCGGTCGGTCGACGCCCACCAGCACGATCCGGGTGCCGCCCGGCTTGAGGGAAACCGGGCGATTCGTCGGCAGCTCGACCGCGCCGATTCGGCGGGACGCGTTGTCGAAGATCCCGATTTTCTGGGCCGAGGGGGCGAAGACGGCGGTGAGATGGTCGACCGCGTTCGCCTTGTTGAGAAGGACGACGAAGACCTCGGTCTCGCCGTTCGACGTCGGCTTGACCCAGACATGGCCGACCATGATGCCGCCGACCTTGTAGGAGTGGGCGGCGGCCGGGCCGGAGAGGCCGAGGGCGATCAGGAAGGCGAGAAGGGCGCGCATGACCCACATCTCGGATCGCGGAGGCCGTCTGTCAATGCGGGCGGCAGGTCTTTCCGGCGGAGGCGGGGGCGGATGGGCAAGACTTGCCCGGACCGGGGCCGGAGGACGGTACTTACAGGCTTCCGGGACCGGCACGAGGGTTGCAGCAGGGGAGGCGGACTACCCCGTGGCCGAGCCTTGGCCACAAAGAGTGATAGGGACGACGCATGGCCGCTTCACTTGCCGGCCTGGTTCGCCAGGCGACCTCGTCGATCGGAAACCGCACCAAGGAGGCGGCGAAGGAGGCTCTCGGCTGGGAGCCCTACCCGGAAGCCGCCAATTCGAGCCATGCCCCCCGTCCGCCGGCGGCGCCGGCGGGACCGCTCCCGGTCATCCCGCCCAGGGTCCAGGCGACGTTGAAGGCGGCGGGCCGGACCATCGCGCTCGGCACGCCCAAGGTGGAGCCCAAGCCCGCGGCGGTCGATCCCAGCCGGCAGGCGGTGAGCCCGGTCCAGTATCTCCGCGAGCTCGACGGGTTCGCCCGCGGTCAGGCCAAGTCCGAGATCGCCAAGGCGGTCCTGACCGTGACGGCGAGCGAGGTCGAGGCCGCGATCAACCTCTCGGCCCGGCTCCGCGGCCGCTACCTCGCCCGCGTTCTCGATGCCAGCCAGATCGCGACCAAGCGGCCCTTCGGCGAAGCCGAGACCAAGGAACTCGCCAAGATGCGCGAGATGTCGGACGAGATGCAGAAGGGCATCGAGGCGCTCAAGCGCGCGATCGAGTCCGGCGAGCTGAACGTCCCGGGACTGCGCCAGCAGTGATTTGCTAGCTTCGGCGGCATGCGCCTGCATGCCGTCCTGGCCGCCGGCCGGCGCGCCGGACCCGGCCGCCGCCGGAAGCGGGCCAGGGGCGATTGATCGTCAGTCGTTGGCTTGGGCGAGCCCGGCCAGGGTCTGGCGGACGACCTGGCGCGAACGCCAGACGACCGCTTCCCGCCAGTCGTCGGTGTCCGGATAGAACTGCGTTCGGATCTGCGCCTTGATGCGGGACGCATCAGGCCCGGTCGGGTCGCCGTAGCCGTGCAGCCAGGCGTCGTCGCGGAGCGCCTTCCGGCCGCGGTCGCGCGAATATGTCCCGTATTCGAGCGCGATGTAGGTCACCGCCGATTTCGGCAGCGCCGTCTCGAAGCCGGCGGGGCCGGTTCCGGCCTTCACATTGGACGACGAGGTGCCGAGGCGGGGTTCGGTCACGGACTCGCCCAACCAGGCGCGCATCCGGTTGGTCGCGGCCGAGCCCGGCTCGTGATCGCAGATCGGCTCGCCATAGCCGAAGGGGCCGAGCCCGGTGTGATAGTCGATCACCGCCACCTGCGAGGCGTGGCCGGCCCACTCCGTCAGGATCGTCTCCAGCGTGCGGCGCGCCCAGGTCGGGCCGGTGCCGCCGAAGAACAGGCCCTTGTCGTGCTTGTATTGGCCTTCGCTCACCGCGTTGGCGAAGGCCTCGGCGCCGTTGGTCTCGCGCCAGGCCTTTAGCTTCGCCTCGGCGGCGTCGAAGGCGGGACCCGAGAGAGCGGACGGGACCAGCGCGTCGGCGATCTCGTCATAGGCCTTGTTGTCGGGCACGCCTTTCGAGAAGTCGACCCAGTTGCGGTTGAGGTCGACGTTCTCCTCGGTGGTGCGCCGGATCCAGGCGAAGCCGTGACAGTTGACGGCGTGCACGAGCAGGATCGCGGTGTCCTTGGAGCGGCTTTCGAGGAGCCCGCTCGCCAGCAGGTTCACCTGCGCGCCCGATCCGCAGAAGCCCTCGACGCCATGAGTGGCCGAAAGGATCACCAGCACCTTCGGCGCCCGGCGGTCGCCGAGGAAGGCGACGTCGGTCGAAAGGCTCTCGCCCTTCGGTCCCTTCAGCGGATTCGGATAGGCTTTGGTCTCGGCTCCGGCGATGCGGGCGGCGGCGAGAAACTTCTCGCGCGCCTCCGCATAGTCGGCCGCGAAGCAGACATTGTCCGCGGTCACCGGCCCTGCCTCACTTCACGTCGGAGGCCAGCTGCATCTTCACGATCTTGTCGGGCTCGCCGCTGATCGA
>CAXNIC010000248.1:0-7721 GCA_964201945.1 Alphaproteobacteria bacterium | reverse complement strand
TCATTGCCGGCATGGTTACGTAGGTGAGCGCCTGGATCAGTTCGGCCTTGGTGCAGTTGCGCAGCAGCACCAGGCGGCCGACCGGCATCATCATCGCGCCGGCAATGCCCTGGACGAAGCGGGCGGTCGCCAGCATCGGCAGATTGACGGAAAGACCGCAGGCAACGGACGAGAGCACGAAGACGATGATGGCGGCGCGGAACACGTCACGGGCACCGACCTTGTCGGCGAGCCAGCCGCTGATCGGGATGAAGGCGGCCATGCCCAGGAGGTATGTCGTGATCGAGAGGCTGAGATGGACCGGGTTGACCTGGAACTCGGCCGCGATCTGCGGCAACGCCGTGGTCATGATCGTGCCGTCCAGGTTCTCCATGAAGAGAGCGCAGGCGACGATCAGCGCGATGGTCTGGGCCCGAGGCATCCCTCTCCCCGTTCCTCCCTACATGATCAGGAGCCGATCTCGTCGAGCGGATAGAGCGGTCGCTTCACCTTCTTGTACGGAAACTTGGTGAGGTCGCTCATGCCGGGACCCGGCGTCTCCACCGTGTAGCTCGCCTTGGTGATCGGGTTGTAGGCGGCCCGATGGGCGACGGCCGCCTTGACGCCGATCACCTTCAGCTTCGTCGGCTCGATCCCCTGGCTGCGAAGCTGGCCCAGATCCCAGGGCGGGATCTTCTTGCTGGTCAAAAGGATCAGGATGCCCTCGTGCTCGACCACCGCCGATGGGCCCATGTCGATGGTCTGGCCGAAGGCGGCAAGATGGCTCTTCGGATCCTCGAGCGTGAAGCGCCCGTCGCTCTTCGACTTCAAGGTCGCCGACATCTCGACCGGACCGGCGTCGAAGGGGTTGCGCCTGCCGCCGACGGCGAGTTTCACCGTGTCGCCGACCTTGGCGCCGGCAACCGCGGCGACCGACTCCGGATCGGCGATGACGACCGCGGAGTCGCGCACCTTGTGACGGATCAGCGCCCGGAGGATGCCGGTGCCGTCGCCGGTGGTGCCGCCGCCGATGTTGTCGGAGGGCTCGACCAGCAGCACCGGCCCGTCCTTGACCGGCAGGATCTTCTTGAGGACGTCATCGACCGACTGATCGACCGGCGTGCCGGCCTTCCTGAGGCGGATCGCCTCAGCTTCCAGCCTGTCCAGCGCCGCTTCGACCAGCTTGGGGTCGCCGTCGGAGACGATGCTGAAGGAGACGCCGACATCGGGCGCGTCGGCGAAGGCGAAGCCGGCGATGACGTTGGCGGCCCAGACGCCCGGCACCTCGGCCTCGATCTTCCGGGCCATCGCCTCGAGGTCCCGCATCGGCGTATCGGCGGTGCCAAGCCCGGTCGGCGGCCACATCAGCGGCGGGCGGCGCCAATAGGTCTTCGGGATCTTCCCCGTCTTCAGGCACCGATCCAGGAGGTCGGCCGCCCGCATCGTGGATTCGCGGGCGTCCACATGCGGGTTCTCTCGGTAGGCGACGAGGCAATCCGAGAGATCGATGATCCGCTGGGTGAAATTGGCGTGGAGGTCGAAGACGCCGAAGATCGGGATGCCCTTGGGCAGCAGCGGCCGCAGCCGCGCCAGGAACTCGCCTTCCGGATCGACCTCCTTGTCGGTGACCATGGCGCCGTGCAGCAGGAGGAAGACCGCGTCGATCCCGGTCCCCTTGAGCTTCGCCATCTCCGCTTCGACGTCGGCCCAGAAGGCTTCGAACACCCTGTGGTCGACGGTGCCGGACGGCATCGCCTGGTAGTCGGCGGTCGGCAGCACGGTCCAGCCGTGCGCCTTGGCGCGGACGAGGAAGCCGTCGAAGTTCGAGCCGTCGCCCGCTCGCCGGAGCATCTCCTGCCCCTTCAGCGCCTCGAAGCCGGACAGCGGGGTCAGCTCCGGCAGGAAGGTGTGGGTCTCGTGGAACAGTCCGGCAAACAGAACGCGTGTCATGGGCGACCTCCTCGGCCGACGCTAGCCGATCCCCGCCGGAAATCGGGAGAAAACGGGAACTGCGTTTCGTCGATCGGAACAAAGGCGCCCCCTCGCTTTTCACGGGCAAGCAGCCTGCGTTTCACATGACGGAATGCGGACTTTTGTCTGGGACGGAAACGGTGCACGATCCCGTCGGGTGACCCTCTTCACCCCCACCAACGGGAGGTTAACGAATGGCACGCATGCGCATGACGGCTCTGGCCGCTGCAGCGCTGGCGCTCACCACATCCGGTGCGGCGCTGGCCCAGCAGAAGGTGTTGAGGGTCGTCCCCCACGCCGATCTGAAGGTTCTCGACGGCTACCAGACGACGGCCACGATCACTGCCCAGCACATGGGCGCGGTCCTGGACACGCTGTTCAGCTGGGACGAGAACACCGTATCCCAGCCGCAGATGGTTGATCGCTACACGCTGTCGAACGACAAGCTCACCTACACGATGACGCTCCGCGACGGCCTCAAGTTCCATGATGGAACTGCCGTCACCACCAAGGACGTCGTCGCTTCGCTGAAGCGGCTGGTCAAGCGCGAAGTCCTCGGGCGCTCGATCGAGCCGTTCCTTGCCTCGATCGACGCGGTCGACGCCAAGACCTTCACCATCAAGCTGAAGGAGCCCTTCGGCCTGCTCCTCTTCGCCATGGGCGGTTCGTCGAATCTCGCCGGCATCTATCGGGAGAAGGAAGCCCTGGTGGATCCGAACACGCCGATCACCGAACCGATCGGCTCCGGCCCCTTCGTCTTCAACAAGGCCGAGTGGGTGCCGGGTTCCAAGGTCGTCTACGACAAGTTCAAGGACTACGTGCCGCGCAGCGAGAAGGCCTCGGGCTTCGCCGGCGGCAAGGTCGTGAAGGTCGACCGGGTCGAGTACAAGGTCATCCCGGACAGCGCCACGGTGTTCGCCGCGTTCAACGCCGGCGAGGTCGACTTCCTCGACCAGACTGCGATCGATCTGGTGCAGACGGTCGAGAAGAACCCCGACGTCGTCGTCGGCACGATCTGGCCGACCGAAGGCTTCGGTCTCTTGCGGATGAACCACCTGCACCCGCCCTTCAACAACATCAAGGCGCGCCAGGCCCTCGCCCTGATGATCGACCAGAAGGAATACATGGCGGCCGGCATCGGCCCGGCGAAGTACTGGCGGGAGTGCCATTCCATCTGGATCTGCGGCACGCCCTACGGCACCGAGGCCGGCTCGGAGGCATACAAGAAGCAGAACATCGAAAAAGCCAAGCAGCTGATGATCGAGTCCGGCTACAAGGGCGAAAAGGTGCTGCTGATGGGTGCCGCCGACATCCAGTTCCTCAACGCATTCACGCTGGTGACGGCAGAGAACCTGAAGAAGATCGGCGTCAACGTCGACCTGGTGATCGCCGACTGGGGCTCGATCGTCACCCGCCGCTCCAAGAATGAGCCGCCGGCCCAGGGCGGCTGGAACATCTTCCACACCGGCTCGGGCACGGCCTCGCAGGCCAACCCGATGTCGAGCAACATCTCGCCGACCACCTGCGAGGCGGCCTGGTTCGGCTGGCCCTGCGACAAGGAGATCGAGAAGGTCCGCCAGGCCTTCATCCGCGAGGTCGACCCGGCCAAGCAGAAGCAGCTCGCCGAGACGCTGCACAAGCGCCTGTGGGAAGAGAACATCCCGGTGCTGCCGGTCGGGCAGTACCAGCAGCCCTTCCTGTGGCGGAAGAACATCACCGGCATCATGAAGGCCAACACCGTCGTCTACTGGAACATCGAGAAGAACTGATCGTCGCTACCCGCCGCGGGCGCCCTCCGGGTGCCCGCGGCTTTCTTTTGTCCAATCGAGGTCACGCATGCGCATCACCGAGGTCGAGCCGATCCTGCTCAAGGGCACCCAGACCTACGGCGCCACGTCCGGCGCCGAAGAAGCGACCGACAATGGCGACTGGCAGCTCCTGATCCGGGTCGCCACCGACCAGGGCCTGACCGGCTGGGCCGATGTCGAGACCCTGGCGCCGGCAGCCGTCGCCATCATCGCCGGTCACGGCATGGCGGTGCTGGGCTTCAAGACGCTGGGCGAGCTCCTGATCGGCGAGAACCCGCTCGACGTCGAGCGCCTGTGGGACAAGCTCTATGTCGGCAGCGCCTATTACGGCCGCCGCGGCATCGCCATGCAGTGCATCTCGGCGATCGACAATGCCCTGTGGTCAATCCGCTCGCAGGCCGCGGGCGTGTCGCTCGCCCGCCTCCTCGGCGGGCGTCGCCACGACCGGGTGATGGCCTATGCCTCCACCCTCTTCCGCGAGACGCCCGAAGGCATGAAGGCCGCGGCCCAGGGCTATGTCGACAAGGGCTTCCATGCCGTCAAGTTCGGCTGGGGCGTCTTCGGCGAGGATCCCGGCCGCGACCGCGAGCTGGTCGCCGCCGCCCGCGAGGCGCTGGGGCCGAAGCGCCACCTGCTGGTCGATCCCGGCTGGTACCCCGCCGGATGGAAGAAGCCCGGCCCGATGCGGAGCCGGCGGGACGCGATCGCGCTGGTCGAATGGCTCGCCGACTACGGCGTCGGCTGGTGCGAGGACTTCATCCATCCCGAACGCTTCGATGAATACGCCCATGTCCGCGCCGTGAGCCCGACACCGATCGCCGCCGGCGAGCAGGTCGCCACCGTCTGGGACTTCGAGCGCTTCATCGGCGAAGGCTGCGTCGACGTGATCCAGCCGGACCTGTCACGCTGCGGGGGCGTCAGCGTCGCCAAGCGGGTCGCCGAGATGGCCGAGCAGGCCGGTATCGACCTGGTGCCGCATTCCTGGCTGACGCATCTCTTGACCGGCTACAGCCTGCAGCTGATCTCGACCCTGCCCCGCGCCCGCTTCGTCGAGTTCAACGTCAGCCAGAGCGCGCTCACCGCCGGCATCGCCAAGGCCTCCTTCGCCCTCCAGCCCGACGGCACCGTGCCGATTCCCGACACCCCCGGCATCGGCGTCGAGGTCGACGAGGCGTTCATTCAGAAACACCGCGTAAACTAGGGGCCGCAGGATGAGCCGCCTGATCGCACGAGCCGAGAGCGTCGAGGATCTTCGCCAGCTGGCGCGGAAGCGCCTGCCGCTTGCGATGTTCGACTTCGTCGACGGCGGCTCCGAGAGTGAAACCGCGCTCCGTCACAACCGTGCCGTCTTCGATCGAGTCCGCTTCCGCGCCCGCACCGTCGTCGACGTCACCGAGCGTTCGCAGGAGATCGAGCTGTTCGGCCGCAAGTCAGGCTCGCCCTTCGCGATCTCGGCCATGGGTGGACTCGGCACACTTCGTTACAAGGCCGAGATTGCCCTCGCCAGGGCGGCCTCCGACGCGCGCATCCCGTTCATGTTGAGCCTTGGCGCCAACTGCACGATCGAAGAAGTCGCCGAGGCGGCGCCCCAGGCGCGCCTCTGGGCACAGCTCTATACCTTCAAGGACGACCGCCTCAACCGCGCCCTCATCGACCGCGCTGCCGCCGCCGGCTACGAGGCGCTGGTCGTCACCACCGACACCAACGTCATGCCCAAGCGTCCGCGCGACCGCAGGAACGGCTTCTCCTTCGGCCTCAAGAAGACGCCGCGCAACGTCTGGGATGTGCTTACTCATCCGCGCTGGACGATGGATGTCGTGATGCGCGGCAATGTCGGGCGCATGGAGAGCATTGTGCCGCTGGTCGACGGACCGAAGGACACGCATTCGCTCCTCGCTTACTTTCTCAAGGAGCGAAGCCCGATGCTGGATTGGGAGGCTCTCAAGCGGATCCGCCAGATGTGGAGAGGCCCGCTGATCCTGAAAGGGATCATGACCAAGGAAGAAGCGGTCCTCGCCGCGGATCACGGCATGGACGGCGTGATCCTCTCCAACCACGGCGGACGAAATCTCGACTATGCCGTGGCACCGCTGGAGATCCTGCCCGAGGTGATGGACGCCGTCGGCACGCGCCTCACCGTCATGCTCGACTCGGGCTTCCGCCGCGGCAGCGACGTGCTGAAGGCGATCGCGATGGGCGCCAAGACCGCGCTGTTCGGCCGTCCCGCCGCCTTCGCGGTCGCCGCCGGCGGCGAGATCGGCGCGCGCCGCATCGTCTCGATCTTCCAGGAGGAGATCGACAAGGGCATGGGTTTCCTTGGCATCCGCACGCTGGATGAGCTCGGCCCCGATTATCTCTGGTTCGACGGCCTCGCCGCCGGTTCCGCGCTCGCGCGCCGAAACGACTGACCTCTCCTCAATCGGCGATGCGGTGCTTCGCCACGGCGTCGAGGTCGATCTCGACGCCGAGGCCGGGTCCGGTCGGCGGATAAGCGAAGCCGTTCTCGATCCGAAGCGGCGTCTTCAGCAAGTCGGCCTGCTGGTAGACGACGCCGCAGGTGTCGGAGTCGGGGCCGAGATTGGTCATGGCGACGCCGAGATGGATCTGGGCCGCGGTGCCGAGGCCGAGCTCCGGCATAGAGCCGATCATGCAGGGGATGCCGGCGGTCTCGCACATCTGGAAGATGCGGGTCGCCGCCATCAGCCCGCCAGCCTCGCAGACATAGACGTTGACGATGTCGACCGCCTTCCGGCGGATCACCTCCATCGCATCGCGCGGGTTCCACACGCTCTCGTCCGCCATGATCGGCACGTCGACCAGGAGCCGAAGCTCGGCCAGCGCGTCCAGTTCGCGGGGTTTCAGCGGCTGCTCGATCAGCTCGGGCCGGCTGGGTGCCATCGCCCTGATGTGCTGGGCCGCTTCCTTCGCCGATCCCCACGCCATGTTGGCGTCGACCCGGACCTTGACCTTGTCGCCGACCGCGGCGCGGACAGCAGCGACCGCCGCCACGTCGATGTCGAAGCTCTGGCCGACCTTGACCTTGACCGTGCCGAAGCCTTCCGCGGCGAATCCCTTGGCGGCCGTCGCCATCTGCTCCGGCGTGCCGAAGGTGATCGACCGGCTGAGCGGAATGCGTTCACGGACGAGCCCGCCCAGCAGCATGTAGACCGGCACGTTCAGAAGCTTGCCGAGCAGATCGTAGAGCGCCATCTCCAGCCCGGCCTTGGCCGGCTCGGAGCCGTCCAGCGCCTTGTCCATCGCCTGCACCAGGAAGGCGATACGGCGTGGATCCTGGCCGATCAGCACAGGCGCGAGGATCTCGCGCACTTCCTTGGCATAGAGCCGGCCGCGGCGGGCGAAGCAGCTTGCAACCTCGCCCCAGCCGGTCACGCCGGCGTCGGTGTCGATGCGGATGATCGCGTGCTCGGACACGGGATCGACGCCGAGCGCGGTGCGACCGGCAAGGCCATAGGCGAGCTTGCGGTCGACCTTGACCGGCGTGGCTTCGATGGCAGTGATTTTCATGACGAACTTCCTGATGGAACGAGAGTGTGACTCCACCCCCACCCTGCCCTCCCCCATCAAGGGGGAGGGTTACAACCTCGGATCCCCTCCCCCATCGTGGGGGAGGGATAGGGTGGGGGGCGATGCAGATCAGCGGCGCTTGGTGTGGAAACGAACGGCCTTCGGCTCGAAGCCGATGTCGGGGTCGAGCGGATACATCGGGCGGGCGCAGATGGTGTGGCCAAGCGCCTTGATGTCGGCTGAAGTGGCGCCGGGCGCGTCGATGTTGAAGTTCTTCTCCGCCCATTCTTCGAACATGTGGTACTCGCAATGCGGCGACTTGACGACGATCAGGTCGTAGTCGCGCGGGTTGCGGCCATGCGCCAGAAACGGCGCGCGGTCGAAGAAATAGGCCGGCTTCGAGAAGATCAGGATCGTGTAGTTGCCGGAGATCAGGAC
>CAXNIC010000247.1:0-7723 GCA_964201945.1 Alphaproteobacteria bacterium | reverse complement strand
ACGTAGGAGCCGGTCGGCTCGTTGCCGTGGATGGCACCGGAGATGCCGAGCAGCGGCCCCTTCCCCTTCTTGCCGACGATCTCGTGGATGTAGAGGCACACTTCCTCGCCGCTGGCGAAGGTGGCGACGGGTATGCGGCGCATCTTGGTCATCGACGGGTCCCCTCAGGATTTCTTGGTTCGCGCGGCGAGGCGCGCGGCGTTCTCGGCCTCGGCCGCGTCCTTGATCTTGGACGTGATGCCGACGCGGTCGGCCTGCCGCTCGCCCTTCCGCAGGCGCTCGAAGCCGGCCGGTTGGCGCGCCTGGCGTTCGAGCGCCATCTCGACGAGATAGCGGACGTCTCCCGGCGGCAACGCGATCACGCCGCTTTCGTCGGCGAGGATGGCATAGCCCGGCAGGATCGCCGCCCCGCCGATCGAGACCGGCACGTTGATGGCGCCACCCATGCCGTAGGGATGGCAGGTGATCGGCGAGTATCCCCGGAGCCAGCCGGGGAAGTCGAACTCGCGAAAGCGCGACGCACCGGTCGACGGCCCGTCGATCACGACGCCGACCGCGCCGGTGAGCTTGGCCGCCAGCGTGGTGCCGCCGCCCCAGCAGGAATTGTGGTTGTCGCCGAGGCGGTCGATGATCAGGAAGTCGCCCGGCCGGAGCAGGTTCAGCGAGTAAGAGACGATGCCGGAGTCGCCCCCCGGACAGGCCACCGTGACCGCGGTGCCGACGACGCGGCGTTCCGGCATCACCGCCTTGATCGAGCCATGCACGCAGCCCCATTCGCGATGATGGCCGATCGACTCGGTCCGGCACTTCACCAGCATGTCCAGCAGGTCAGGCGCTACCTGCGGCGGCATCTCGTTGATCTCGTACATGGCGCCTAGCCCTTCTTCCGTCCGCGCGCTTCGTCCTCGGCGCCTGCGGCCTTGGCGATGCGGGGGCCTAGCCCGGAAATCTCGGCGATCTTCTCGCCCGCGCGCAACCGCGCATGCATGGCGGGATACGTTGCCTGCCTTTTGATCGCGCCCTCGGCGAGATAGCGCACGTCGTCCGGCGGCAGCGCGATCACGCCGCTCTCGTCGGCGAGGATGGCATAGCCCGGCAGGATCGCCGCACCGCCGACCGAGACCGGCACGTTGATGGCGCCGCCGAGACCATAGGGATGGCAGGTGATCGGCGAGTATCCCCGGATCCAGGCCGGCAGGTCGAACTCGCGGAACTTGGAGGAGCCGGTCGACGGACCGTCGATGATGACGGCGACGGCGCCCGCGACCTTGGCCGCCAGCGTGGTGCCGGCGCCCCAGCAGGCATTGTGGTTGTCGCCAAGGCGATCAATCACCAGGACATCGCCCGGCCTCAACAAGCCGGTCGCGTAGGAGACGATCCCGGAGTCGTTGCCCGGGCAGGCGACCGTAACGGCCGTGCCGGCCACCTTCCGCTCCGGCATCACCGGCGCGATCGAGCCGTGGACGTTGCCCCATTCGCGATAATGGCCGATCGACTCGGTGCGGATCTGCAGCAGCAGGTCCAGGAGCTCCTGGTCGACCTGCGGCGGCATGTCGTTGATCTCGTACATGCGGGCGACGCCTCAGTTCTGGATGCGGACGGTGGAGGCGCCGTCGATCACCAGGTTGGTGCCGGAGGTGTAGCCCGAGACCGGGCTCGCCAGGAACACCACGGCGGCGCCGATCTCCTCGGGCTTGCCGAAGCGGCCGAGCGGATTGAGCTTCAGCATGCGCTCATAGCGCTCGGGCTCGTTCTTCTTCCGCTGGTCCCAGACGCCGCCCTCGAAATAGATCGAGCCCGGCGAGACCGCGTTGGAACGGATGCCCAGCTTGGCGACGTCGTGGCTCAAATGCTTCATGTAGGCCAGCACCGCCGACTTGACCGCCGGATAGGGCTTCCGGGGCCCGTAGACCTGCACCGCGCCGGTGGTGGCGATGAAGATCACCGAGGCGCAGTCGGACTTCTCAAGCACCGGCAAGGCCGCCTCGACGCCGTTCACCGTGCCCATGACGTCGACGTCGAGCGCATGGCGCCAGCCGGCCTCGTCGCCGCCGGCGACGCTGAGCGCGCTGACGTTGGAGACGTAGATGTCGAAGCCGCCCAGCGCCTTGTCCATGTTGGCGACCCAGCGGCGGATCTCGTCGCCCTTGCCGATGTCGACCGCCTCGCCGAAGGCGCGCACGCCCTTCTTCTTCAAGGCCTCGACCGCGCTCTTCACCCCGTCCTCGCCGCGGGCGCAGATGCCGACGTCGCAGCCCTCGTCGGCGAAGCATTCGGCGATGGCGCGGCCGATCCCGCGCGAGCCTCCGGTGACGATCGCCTTCCGTCCGCGCAGCTTCAGATCCATGTGCAATCCCCTTGGTGCCGGCGAAGTCTAGTGCAGTTGGCGGAGGCCGGGAAACGCGAAGTCGGGGGCAACCTCCGCGCGTCGAATTGACACCCGCCGACAGGTGCTCCTAGCGTGGCCCCCTCCCCTCGAACCGGGCTTCAGGACCATGACCTATCGCGGCGACGACTCCCTGGCAGCCCTCTTGCGCGAGGCCGGTGTCTCGACCGGCGTTGCCGGCGTCCGCGACCTCGTGAAAGGCACGATCTCGGCGCTGGCCGGGCGGACGACCGAGATCTGGATCGAGCTGATCGCGCCCGAGGCGAAGCCGGAGCTGAGGGCCCAGCTCCTGGCGCTGAAGGACGAGATGGCGGCCGGCGCCGATCCCGGCTTCACCGTCGGGCCGGCACCAACCGATCGCCTCACCGCGCTTCGCGCCGAGCTTAAGACGCGCGGCCTCGACGGCTTCCTGATCCCCGTCGGCGACGCGTACCAGAGCGAGTATGTGCCGGCACGGGCCAATCGCCTGCGCTGGCTCACCGGCTTCACCGGCTCGGCCGGGCTCGCGGTCGTGCTCGCCGACAAGGCGGGCATCTTCATCGACGGCCGCTACACGCTCCAGGTCCAGACCCAGGTCGACATGGGGTCGTGGGAACCGCTCGACATGGGCTCCAGCCCGCCGGCGACCTGGATCGCCGCGAACCTGCCCAGGGGGGCGAAGCTCGGCTTCGATCCCTGGCTGCACACCGAGCGCCAGATCGAGGTCTATGAGCGTGGTGCTGCCCGTGCCGGTGCGAGCCTCGTGCCGGTCGCCGACAACCCGGTGGACGTGGTGTGGACGCAGCAGCCGGCGCTGCCGATCGGCGCCGTGCTGCCGCATGACGACCGCTTCGCCGGCACCCCGGCCCCGGCCAAGCGTACCCAGATCGCCGAGGCGCTGGCGAAGGACGGCATCGACGCGGCGGTGATCACCGCGCCGGACTCGATCGCCTGGCTGCTCAACATCCGCGGCGGCGATGTGCCCAGAACGCCGCTGCCGATGAGCTGGGCGATCATCCGCCGCGACGGCGGGGTCGAGCTCTACATCGACCCGCGGAAGCTGACCCGGGCCGCGCGCCAGCATCTCGGCAACCAGGTCACGGTGCGTGCCCCCGATGCCTTCCTCCCCGCGCTCGAGGCGCTCGGACGCGCCCGCGCCACGGTGCAGGTCGATCCCGGCGCCGGTTCGGTGCTGGAACGCGAGCTCGGCGTCGCCTGGGCGGTGTTCGATCGGCTCAAGACCAGCGGCGCCACCGTGCTTCGCGACATGGACCCGTGCGCGCTCCCGAAGGCGATGAAGAACGATGTGGAGATCGCCGGCGCGCGGGCCGCGCATCGCCGCGATGCGGCCGCCCTCACCCGCTTCTTCGCCTGGATGGACAAGACCGCGCCGTCGGGAACGCTCACCGAGATCGACGCCGCCAGCCAGCTCGATGCCTTCCGCCGCGAGGTCGGCCTGTTCGTCGAGCCCAGCTTCAACACCATCTCGGCCTCCGGCCCCAACAGCGCGCTGCCGCATTACCGCCCGACCAAGGTGAGCAACCGCCGGATCAACCCGCAGGACATCTATCTCTGCGACTCCGGCGGCCAGTTCCACGACGGCACCACCGACGTGACCCGCACGATCGCGGTCGGGACGCCGACCCAGCGCCAGAAGGAGATCTTCACCCACGTTCTGCGCGCCCATATCGCGGTCGCGACCGCGCGCTTCCCCGAGGGCACCCGCGGCGGCCATCTCGACGGGCTCGCCCGCCGGCCGCTCTGGGATGTCGGCCTCGACTTCGGCCATGGCACCGGCCACGGCGTCGGCAGCTACCTCAACGTCCATGAAGGCCCGCACACGATCTCGACCGCGCCGACCTCGGCCCCGTTCCGCCCCGGCATGATCGTGTCGAACGAGCCTGGCTGCTATCTCGAAGGCGATTTCGGCGTCCGCATCGAAAACCTGATCGTGGCCGTGCCGGCGGAGTCGAAGGGGCCGAAACCCTTCCTCGCCTTCGAGACGCTCACCTGCGCGCCCATCGATCTGAATCTGGTCGAGCCGAGCCTGTTGACGACGGACGAGATTGCCTGGCTCGACGGCTATCACCGCTGGGTGAGAGAGATCGTGGCGCCGCAGGTGGACGGCGAGACGCGCGACTGGTTGGTGAAGGTGACGCGGGCGGTTTCCTCGTAACGCTTTCGACTCCCTCCCTCGCGTCTTACGCGGGGGAGGGTTGGGGTGGGGGCCGAGCGCAAGCGAGGAGCGACATCGCCGGTACGCCGACCGAACCTCGCTTCGCTCGGCCCCCACCCTGCCCTCTCCCGCCTTTGGCGAGGGAGGGTTCCGAAAGATCAGTCAGAGCAGATGACACGCCGCGCGATGGCCCGGAGCCAGCTCGCGCATCGGCGGTTCTTCGTCCGTGCACCGAGCAAATGCGTAAGGGCAGCGGTCGCGGAAGCGGCAGCCGCCGACGGGGGCTGAGGCGGCGGAGAGGCTGCCCTTGATCGGCAGAGGTTCGCGCGACTGGTTCACATGAGGAACCGGCACCGCCTGCACCAGCGCCTTGGTGTAGGGATGCAGCGGGCGCTCGACCACCTCGGCCGAGGGGCCGTCCTCGACCATCTTGCCCAGGTACATCACCACCGTCCGGGCACAGACGTAGCGCACCAGGGCGAAGTCGTGGGAGATGTAGACGGCGGTCAGGCCCATGGTCGCGTGCACGTCGCGCATGACGTTGAGGATGCCGGCCCGCACGCTGACATCCAGCATCGACACCGGCTCGTCGGCGACCAGGAAGCGCGGCTCCAGCACCAAGGCCCGCGCCAGCACCACGCGCTGAAGCTGGCCGCCGGAGAGCTCGTGCGGATAGCGGTCGTAGTAGTCGTCGACATCGGCGAGCCGCACACGGCGCATGGCGATGCGCATGCGCTCGTCATGCTCTTCCTTCGGGATGCCGGCGTTCAACAGCGGCTCGCGAAGCGCGCGGAAGATGGTGAAGCGCGGGTTCAGCGCGTCGAAGGGATTCTGGAAGACCAGCTGCGCCTGCTGGCGAAATTTCTTGAGCGCCGGGCCTTGCAGGCTGCCGAGATCCTGGTCGGCGAAGCGGATGCTGCCCGCGGTCGGCGCCGTCAGCTTCAGCAGCAGGCGCCCGGTCGTGGTCTTGCCGCAGCCGGACTCGCCGAGCAGCCCGACAGTCTCGCCCTCGTCGATGAAGAGATCGATGCCGTCGACCGCACGCGAGACCGGATGCTCGCGCCGCAGCACCTCGCTGAAACGGCGGGTGACCGGGAAGTGCTTTTCGAGGCCGGTCGCGGCTACGAGCGGAGCCATGTCGCGGCCTCCCCTGCCCGGACGCGCAACGTGTCGGCCTCGGATACTCGCCAGCACGCCGCCCGGCTGCCGCTGGCGACGTCGAGCAAGGGCGGCCGCTCTTCCCGACAGCGAAGCTCGACGAAGGGGCAGCGATCGGCGAAGGAGCATCCCGTGGGCGGCGAGATCAGGCCGGGCGGGCTGCCCTCGATCGGCACCAGCGTGCCGCCGCTGCCATGCAGGTCCGGGAACGCCCGGTAGAGGCCCATGGTGTAGGGATGGAACGGCCGGCCCAGCACCTCGGCCGTCGCGCCGGACTCGATCACCTCGCCCGCATACATCACCACCACGCGGTCGGTCGCATAGGCGACGACACTGATGTCATGCGTGATCAAGATCACCGAAAGCCCGAGGCGGCCCTGCAGCTCCTTGAAGGTGTCCAGCACCTGGCGCTGGATGATGACGTCGAGCGCGGTCACCGGCTCGTCGGCGATCACCAGCTTCGGCTCCAAGGCCAGTGCCAACGCGATGGCGGCGCGCTGGCGCATGCCGCCCGAATACTGGTGCGGGAAGTCGCGGAGCCGGCCGGGGTCGAGCCCGACCATGTCGAACAGCTCGGCGGCGCGGACCTTGGCGGCGCGCTTGTCCATGCCACCGCGCTCGACCAGAACCTCGACCATCTGGGTCCCGACCCGGTAGACCGGGTCCAGCGAGTTCATGGCGCTTTGCGGGATGAAGGCGATGTCGCGCCAGCGCCGAGAGGCGAGCTCGCGTGGGCTCAGAGTGAGGAGGTCGGTGCCCTGGAAGATCAGCCGCCCGCCGGCGATGCTGGCCGTCTTCGGCATCACCCCGATGATGGCGCGGGCCAAGGTGGTCTTGCCGCAGCCGGACTCGCCGACGACGCCGACCACCTGCCCCTCCGGCACCTCGAAGCTGGCGCCGCGCACCGCCTGGGCGGTGCCGCGCTCGGTGCGATAATGGACCGCGAGATCCTGGACGGAGAGGACGGACATCAGTCTCTCAACCTCGGGAACAGCACTTCCTCGAAGCCGCGGCTGACGAAGAATCCGGCGACGACGACGAGGATGATGCAGATTCCCGGCGGCACGAACCAGTGATACCAGCCGCGCGAGAGCGCCTGCGAGACATAGGCGTTCTGCAGCATCGAGCCCCAGGAAACCGAGTCCGTCGCACCGAATCCTAAGAAGCTGATGCTGGCCTCGGTCAGGATCGCCCAGCCGATGGCGATCGAGCCGTAGACGAAGGAGAGCGGCAATACGTTGGGGGCGATGTGCACGAACAGGATGCGGAACTGGCTGGAGCCGGTGACGCGCGCCGCCTCGACGAAGGTACGCTCGCGCAAGGTGAGCACCTGGCTCCGGATCACGCGCGCCGTCGACGGCCAGACCACCAGGCCCATGCCCATGACCACGTTCCACATGCTGGGCTCGAGGAAGCTCGACAGCACGATGACGAAGGGCAGGAAGGGAATCCCGAGCGCGATGTCGGCGACCCGCATCAGAGCCATGTCGATGAAGCCGCGGAAGAAGCCGGCGACCAGCCCCACCAGCGTGCCGACCAGCACGACGGCGAGGGCGGCGGAGATGCCGACGATCAGCGCGCTGCGGGCGCCGAAGATCAGCTGGGAATAGATGTCGCGGCCGAGATTGGTGGTGCCGAGGATATGGGCGCCGAAGGGCGGGTTGTTGGAGGCGACGCGGCCATTCGGCCGGTAGAGGATCTGGTTCGGGTCATGGGTCGCGAGCTGGTCGGCGAAGATCGCGATGATGAGGAACACCAGGTAGATCAGGATGCCGGCGGTAGCGAAGGGATCGCGCCGGACCAGGTCGAAGGCTCGGCCGATCGCAGCCAGCTTCGCCTTCCGCCCGCCCCGCGCCGGCGCCGGGCTAGCGGTGGCCGGCATGGGCGATCCTGGGGTCGAGCAGGCTGTAGAGCAGGTCGGCGACGAAGTTCATCGTCACCAGCACCGTGGTGATCAAGAGGAAGGCGCCCTGGGCCAGCGGGTAGTCGCTGGAGGCGACGGCTTCGACCAGCATGCGCCCGAG
>CAXNIC010000246.1:0-7794 GCA_964201945.1 Alphaproteobacteria bacterium | reverse complement strand
CAAGCGAGCCTACTCATGACGATCGCGACCCCCGCTTCAGCGCCTCGCCCCGCCCTTTTGACGAAAGGGAGGAACGTCATCGCCGTCGCGTCCGGCAAGGGTGGTGTCGGCAAGACCTGGTTCTCGATCACCCTTTCCCACGCGCTGGCTCGTGCCGGCCGCAAGACCTTGCTGTTCGACGGCGATCTCGGCCTCGCCAATGTCGACATCCAGCTCGGCCTCACCCCCGACCGCGACCTCGGCGGCGTCATCACCGGCCGCATCGGCCTCGCCCAGGCCGCTGCCCGCTTCGACCAGGGCGGTTTCGACATCGTCGCCGGACGTTCGGGGACGGGCTCGCTGGCGACGCTCCCGGCCCAGCGCCTGGCCCAGCTCGGCGGCGAGATCGTCGAAGTCGCCAAGCAATACGACAAGGTCGTGCTCGACCTCGGCGCCGGTCTCGATCGCACCGTCAGGGTCCTGGCCGCCTCCGCCGGAACGACGCTGGTCATCACCACGCCCGAGCCGACGGCACTCACCGACGCCTACGCCTATATCAAGGTGACCCACGCCGACGATCCGACCACCGACCTCCGGGTGATCGTCAACATGGCCGGCACCGTCGCCGAAGGCCAGCGCACCTACCAGACCCTGCTCAAGGCCTGCCAGGGCTTCCTCAAAATCTCGCCGCCGCTCGCCGGCGTGGTCAGGCGCGACAAGAAGGTGGCCGACAGCATCCGCAAGCAGTCGCCGCTGCTCACCATGTTCCCGACCTCGGAGGCCGCCCAGGACATCGAGGCCGTGGTCGACCGCATCCTGGAGACATGACCAGCATCACGCCGTCGCCGCCGGTCACTCCGGCGCAAACCGCCACGACGGCGCCCCAGCCGACACCGCCACCGACCGACACGGCGGCCAAGTCCACTACCCAGGCACCGCAGACCCCGCCCACCTCGCCCCTCGCCGACGCGCCCGAACCGGCGGTGGTGACGGGGCCTCGGCAGACCTCCCCCCAGCCGCAGCCGACCACCCTTGCTCCCGGAGCCGTCGTCACCGCCGTGCTCGAGCAACCGGCGACGACGCCGCCGGTCGTAGTAGTCACAGCGGAGGCCGAGGCATCACCCCCGACCGCACCGCCCGACGACGCCCCGCCTCCCCCAACACAAGCGCAGGCTCAGCCCCGACCGGCCACCGCCCCGCCGCCCCTGCCGACATCGACACCGGCGCCAGCGCCTGGGCCGACGCCAACCCCGCTGCCGACCATCAGCCTCCCGACGACGGCCACGCCTCAAGCGCCCTCTCCGCAGACGGCTGCGCCCACACCACAACTGCCGGCCACGCCGACGCCCGCCGCCCTGCCGGGTGCGCGGCCGGCGACCGTGCCGCTTCCTCCGGCGGCCGCTCTCGCGACCTTGCTGACGGCGCTGCCGGCAACGCCGGCACCACCCGTGCAAGCGCCGCCTTCCGCCGGCGTCCCGCCTCCGACGACGGGCCAACCCGCCACCGCACCGCCCACTCCCACGCCTCCGCCCCCGGCCGCGTCGTCTCCGCCGGCCGCCCCCTCGACGCCGGCCGCGCCCCCCTCGCCACCGCAGCAGCCGGCCGCCGCCCCGCCGCCGCAGCCGACCGGCGTGTCGAGACCCGCCACGCCGATCCCGACGCCGCAGGCGGCTTCGGCGACCCCCGCCTCGTCCCCGCAAGCGCCGCCGCCGGGGCAAGCGACCTCGGCTCCTCCTCCCGCTCCCGCGGCGCCTTCCCCTACCGGAATCCCGCCGACCGTTCCCCGGCCGGCACCCGAACTGGCTCAGCGCGTCGCCGCGTCCGCGGCACAACCCCGACCCGGTGCGGCGGCACCCTCGCCTCCCGCTTCGACGCCGCCATCAGCGGGCGGAACCGTAGCGACGCCGGTCGGCGGCCAGACCGGCGCGACGATACCGACGTCGCTCGGCAACTCGCCGGTCCTGGCGCTCCGGCCGGGCACGGCGCTGGTGCTGCAAGTGACCGAGATGACACCCCGCGTGCAGGGCGCGCCGCCGTCGCCGCCGGGCCAGGGGCTCACCCTCACCACCCAGGGCGGCCAGGTGAATTTCGGCGGCACGGTGATGGGCTCGACCATCGGCGGCCAGCCGATCGTCGAGACGCCGCTCGGCCTCTTCACCCTCGGCGCCAAGGTCGACCTGCCGGAAGGCATGCGCCTCCAGTTCCGCGTGATGGCACCGCCGGGCGGCACCGGTACCGCCGCAGCCGGCGGCCAGCCGGCGACGTTGATGGAGCTGTCACGGCAATGGGCGGCCCTCGACGAGGCGCTGGCGACGCTGAAGGCAAGCGATCCCGTGATCGCCCAGGCGGTATTGGAACAGACCATCGCGCGGCCCGGCGCTCAGCTCGCAGGCGGCCTCGCCTTCTTCCTCGTGGCACTCCGCGGCGGCGGCGATCTCAAGCGCTGGCTCGGCGAAAGCTCGGTCCAGGCGCTGGAGAAGTCCGGCCGCGGCAAGCTGGTGCAGCAGCTGTCGGAAGAAATGCGGGAGATGGCGCGGGCTGGATCGGCGGAGACCGCCAAGACCGGCGACTGGCGGCCGCTGTTCATGCCGGTCTTCGACGGCGAGGGCGTGCGCCAGCTCCGCCTCTTCGTCCATCGCGACGGCGGCGAAGAGAGCGACGACGACAAGCCGCCGGGGAAGCGCTTCCTGGTCGATGCCGACTTCACCAAGCTCGGCCAGTTCCAGTTGGACGGCCTGGTCGCCGGCAAGAAGCTCGACCTGGTGGTCCGCACCAAGCAGGCGCTGCCCGCCGACATCACCAAGAACATCAATGCGATCTTCACGCGCTCGCTGGATGCCTCGGGCTTCGCAGGCCAGCTCCGCTTCGAGGCCGGGGCGAAGCTGGTGACGCCGGATCCGGACGCGCTCTACGGCCACGCCCCTGCAGTCAGCGCCTGACGGCGGATTCCTGCAGGAGGGTGTTGAACGCCTTCACCGCCGCGGCCGGCCCATCCTTGTGTTTCCACACCCCGGCGGAGACGGCGAGGAAGTCGGCGCCGGCCTCGACCAGCGGACGGGAATTGGCCGACGTGAGGCCGCCGACGGCGACGCAGGGCGCGTGCATCATCTCGCTCCACCACTGCACGATCTCGGGATCGGCGAGCGCCGCCGCCTCCTTGGTCGAGCTCGGGAAGAACGGTCCGAAGGAGACATAGTCGGCACCCGCCTCCGCCGCTTCGATGGCGAGATGACGGGAACTGCCGCAGGAGACGCCGATCATCCCGCCGGCACCGAGGAGCCCGCGCGCCTCCGCGTAAGAGGTTCCGTCCTCCAGGTGGACGCCGTCGCAGCCTAGCTCCGCCGCCAGGTCCGCCCGGCCGTCGAGGAGAAACGCCACGTCGAATGCGTGCACCGCCGGCATCAGCCGCTCGACGGCCCGACGGATCTGGTGATCGGCGACGTCGACGAGACGGAGCTGGAAGGCGGCGACGTCGCCGGCATCCAGCGCCTTCTCGACCACTGTCAGGAAATCCGCCGGCTCGATCGCCGGCGGGGTGATCAGATAGAGGCGCTGGGTCAGGGTCAGGCCTTGCCCTGGAAGATCCGGATGATCGTATCCAGCATCGCCATTGCTTCCTTCGGCGGACGCTGGAAGGTGTTGCGGCCGATGATCGAGCCGGTGGCGCCGCCGTCGCGGAGACCGCGGACTTCGGTGTAGAGCCCTTCCAGGTCCTTGGCCTCGCCGCCGGAGAAGACCACCAGGCGACGGCCATTGAAGCAGGACTGGACGACGTGGCGCACGCGCTCGGCCAGCGTCGACACCGGGATCTTCTGCGCCTCGTAGACCTTCTTCGCCGCTTCCAGTTCGAGATGCGGGGTCGGCGGCTTCACCTTGATGATGTGGGCGCCCATCAGCGCCGCCATGTGCGCGGCATAGGCGCAGATGTCGACCGCGGTCTCGCCCTGCTTGGAGAGCGTGCCGCCGCGCGGATAGGACCAGACGACGGAGGCGAGTCCATAGGACTTGGCCTCGGCCGACATCTCGCGGATCTCCTCCATCATGTCGTAGGCCTTGTCGGAGCCCGGATAGATGGTGAAGCCGATGGCGGCGGCGCCGAGGCGGAGCGCGTCCCGGACCGAGCCGGTCAGCGCCTGGTTCGCCGCTTCCTTCTCGCGCGAGAGCGAGTTCGCCGAATTGACCTTGAGGATGGTCGGGATCGCACCAGCGAAAGTGTCGGCGCCGGCCTCCAGCATGCCGAGCGGGGCGGCGTAGGCCGACAGGCCCGCGGCGATGGCGAGGCGGTAATGGTAATGCGGATCGTAAGCAGCGGGGTTCGGCGCGAAGGAGCGCGCCGGGCCGTGCTCGAAGCCCTGGTCGACCGGCAGGATCACCAGCTTGCCCGAGCCGCCGAGCCGGCCGTTCATCAGGATCCGGGCGAGGTTCGCCTTGGTGCCGGGGTTGTCGCTCTCGTAGTTGGCGAGGATCTTCTGGACGCGCTGGCTGATCTTCATCTCATGGGCTCCGGCGGGAACGGGAAGAGCCTGGATATACCGAGGCATCCCCTCTTAGGCAACGTTACAGCGATCTCCGCGGACTATCGCCGCATCTTGTTCGGCTTCGCCCTGGCCTTCGCCGCGGCGGCCTTGGTCGCCTTCTTCTGGGCCTGCTTCTGCTTCACCGAGGGGCCGCGCTGCTTCACCTTGGTGGCGGCCGCCTTGGTCGCCTTCGCTTGCGCCTTCTTCTGCGCCACGGTGCGGGGCTTCTTGGGATTCGCGGCCTTGGCGTAGATCGGGCTGGCCTTGGCCTGCGCCGCCTCGACGGCGGGACCGGCGGCGATGCCGAAACCGGCGGTCATCATCACGGCGAGTGCCGCGGCTGTCAGGCGCATGGCGGGGACTCCGGCCTCGAGGGACGGCGAGCCTATCACAACTCAAGGGAGAGCAAGCGGCGGCATGCCGCCGCCGGATCGCGCTCGGTCGAGAGATCGAGATCGGCTGCGAGCGGCATGAGCAGCCGCGCGCCCTTGGCCTCGGCGATCGCCGCGAGCTTGTCGCGGACCTCGCCCGAACCGTGGAAGACCAGATCCGCGAGACCTTGCCTCAGCGACGCCAGCACATCTCCTGGACGGTCGGCGCAGTCGAGCACGGCGATGAACCGCGCGCCAGGATGCGCCTCGGCGGCGAGACGCATCAGGCTCTGGAAATAGAGCGGCCCCCAGAAGGCGGCCGCGCCCGGCGGACTCAGCAGCGTGATCTCGGCCCCCGCCGCCTCGGCGGCGGCGAGCGCCGCCCGAGACTGAGCCAGATCGTGGACGATGACGACGGGCGCGTCGATGACCCGGCCCTAGAGCGCGTCCTGAGGACGCGCCACCCTCTTACTCCCTCCCCCGCGTACGACGCGGGAGAGGGTTCCGAAGCGAGATCGGACGGTTTGCGCCCGGACGGATCACGCTTCAGAGGCGTCCCATCGCCGCCGCCGTGTCCAGCATGCGGTTCGAGAAGCCCCACTCGTTGTCGTACCAGGACAGCACGCGGACGAAGGTGCCGTCGATGACCTGGGTCTGGGTCAGGTCGAAGGTCGAGGAATGGCTGTCGTGGTTGAAGTCGGTGGAGACCAGAATCTCCTTGTTCACCGCGAGGATGCCCTTCATGCGGGGCTCGCGCGACGCCGCTTCCATCGCGGCGTTGATCTCCTCGACCGTGGTCTTGCGCGACGGCACGAATTTGAGGTCGATCATGCTGACATTCGCGGTCGGCACGCGGATGGCGGTGCCGTCGAGCTTGCCCTTGAGCTCGGGCAGCACCAGGCCCACCGCCTTGGCGGCGCCGGTGGTGGTCGGGATCATCGACAGCGCCGCCGCGCGGGCGCGCCCGAGATTGCTGTGCATGGTGTCGACCAGCGACTGGTCGCTTGTGTAGGCGTGCACCGTGGTCATGAAGCCGCGCTCGATGCCGACCGCCTTGTGCAGGACGGAGGCGACCGGCGCCAGGCAGTTGGTGGTGCATGAGGCGTTGGAGACCACCGTGTGCTTGGCCTCCAGCTTGTCCTCGTTCACGCCGTAGACGACGGTGAGGTCGACGCCATCGGCCGGAGCCGAGACCAGCACGCGCTTGGCCCCTGCCTCGAGGTGCTTCGCCGCTTGCTCGCGCTTGGTGAAGATGCCCGTGCATTCCAGCGCGATGTCGACCTTGAGCTCCTTCCACGGCAGCTTCGCGGGATCCCGCTCGGCGGTGACGCGGATCGGGCCGGCGCCGAAGTCGATGTTGCCGTCGACGATCTTCACCTCGCCGGGATAGCGGCCATGGACGGAATCGTATTTGAACAGATGCGCGTTGGTCGCAACCGGACCGAGATCGTTGATGCCGACGACCTGCAGGTCGGTGCGCTTGCTCTCCGCCAGCGCCCGCATGACCAGGCGACCGATGCGCCCGAAGCCGTTGATCGCCACCCTGATCGTCATGACTGTCTCCGCATTCGATGAACGTTACTGAAAGCGCGCGGGGTCGTGCCTGTAGATATAGGTCTCCCCGCCGAAGAAATCGGTGACGCCGTCGCGCACCGCGCCGAGACGCTCGGCGACGCGCTTGGAGGCGACATTGTCCGGATGGATCAGGCTGACCAACTTGTCCGCCTTGAGGATGCCGAAGCCGACCCGGCCGACGGCGGCCGCCGCCTCTGTCGCATAGCCCTTGCCCCAACCGCTCTTTGCCAAGGTCCAGGCGATCTCGAGATTGGGCCAGCCGACCGGATTGAGCAGGCCGACGCGGCCGACCACCTCGCCGGTCTCCTTCACCTCGACGGCGTAGGGACCGTAGCCGCGCAGCGTCCAGTGGCCGAGCGTCGCCGAGAGTGAGCGCCAGATCTCCCAGGGCTTGGTCTGCGGCGCGCCGCCGATGAAGCGCATGACATCGGGGTCGGCCAGGATGGTCGCGACGGCGCCGATATCGTCGATCGTAAACTGGCGGAGCCTGAGCCGCTCGGACTCGACCGTCTCGGGAACCAGGAAGGCCATGGTCAGATCCGTGCTTTGACCGCCTCGGCCGCCGCCTCGGCGGTGATGCCGAAATGCTTGTAGAGGGCCTCGGCCGGCGCCGAGGCGCCGAAGCCGGTCATGCCGATGAAGGCGCCCTTGTCGCCGATGTAGCGCTCCCAGCCCATCTTGACGCCGGCCTCGATCGCAACCCGTGCGCCCGATCCCAGCACCTGAGCGCGATAGCTCTCGGGCTGCGCGTCGAACAGGGACCAGCAGGGCATCGAGACCACCGCCGTCGGCACCCCCGCCGCTTCCAGGAGCTCGCGGGCCTTGACCGCGATCGCGACCTCCGAGCCGGTGGCGATCAGCGTCGCCTTCCGGGTCCCGCTCGCCTCGATCAGCACATAGGCGCCACGGGCCGAGCGGTTCTCCTCGGTATGCGCTGTGCGCACCGTCGGCAGCGCCTGGCGGGTCAATGAGAGGATCGACGGCGTCTTGGCCGAGGCCAGCGCCAGCGCCCAGCACTCGGCGGTCTCGACCGAGTCCGCCGGGCGGAAGGTGTGCAGGTTCGGGATGGTGCGGAGCGCAGCGAGATGCTCGACCGGCTGATGCGTCGGGCCGTCCTCGCCAAGGCCGATCGAGTCATGCGTCATCACATAGACGACGCGGATGCCCATCAGCGCCGAGAGCCGGATCGACGGCCGGCAATAATCGGTGAAGGTGAGGAAGGTGCCGCCATAGGGGATGATGCCGCCATGCAGCGCCATGCCGTTCATCGCCGCGGCCATGCCGTGCTCGCGCACGCCGTAATGGATGTAGGCGCCGCCATAGGCGCCCTTCTTGATGATCGCCTGCGACTT
>CAXNIC010000245.1:0-7811 GCA_964201945.1 Alphaproteobacteria bacterium | reverse complement strand
AAGAAGATCACCGAGGGCCAGAACGCCGGCAACTCGACCGAGCAGCAGTCGATCCTGAATTCGGACTTCAGCAATCTGGTCGCGCAGATCAACACCTTCATCGTCAACGCGACCTACAACGGCCGCAACCTGCTGTCGTTCGGCTCGACTTCGCTGAACGTCATCGCCAATGTCGACGGCTCGACCCTGACCATCCGCTCGAACAGCTCCTTCGCGGTGACGGCCACCGCCCTCGGCGCGCAGCAGATCAGTTCGACGGTGGCGGCGACCAAGGCGCTTTCGGTGCTGTTCACGGCAACGTCCGCGATCAACCAGGCGCTGGGCAACCTCGGCGCCGACACCCGCACGCTGAACTTCCAGGACGACTTCGTCTCGAAGCTGTCCGACGCGGTCACCGAGGGCCTTGGGGCGATCGTGGACGCGGATCTGGCCAAGGAGTCCTCGCGTCTGCAGGCGCTTCAGGTCCAGCAGCAGCTGTCGATCTCGACCCTGAACATCGCCAACAGCAATCCGCGCGGCCTCCTCAACCTCTTCCAGTAATCCCGCGACTCGGTTCGGATAACGGAACGGCCGCCTTCGGGCGGCCGTTGTCGTTTCCGCAATTCCTTGTCGAGGCCGTGCTCCCCTTCCTATTGTGCGCGGTCCCGACCTGCCCAGGCTCTCCATGACCACGCGCCTTTACACCCACGCCGCCTGTCTCGACCACGATCCCGGCAGACTGCATCCGGAGCGGCCGGCCCGCCTGGAGGCGGTCCTGACGGCGCTGGAGGCGCCCGACTTCGCTTCGCTCGAACGCATCGAGGCGCCCCGGGCCGAACGCCAGCAGATCGAGCGGGTCCACGATCCCCGCTATGTCGAGCTGGTGCTGTCGGCGGTGCCGGAATTCGGCCGGGTCGACTTCGATGCCGACACCACCTTGTCGTCCGGTTCCGGCGAGGCGGCGCTCCGGGCCGCAGGCGCGGTCTGCGCGGCCGTCGACTGGGCGATGGACGGGGAGGGACGGCACGCGTTCTGCGCCGTTCGCCCGCCGGGCCATCATGCCGAGGCTGGCGAGGCGATGGGCTTCTGCCTGTTCAACAACGTCGCGGTCGGAGTGGGCGAGGCGCAGGCCGTCTTTGGGCTCGAACGGGTCGCCGTCATCGACTTCGACGTTCACCACGGGAACGGCACCCAGCACATGTTCGAGCGCGATGCCGGCGTCTTCTTCGCCTCGACCCATCAGTGGCCGCTCTATCCCGGCACCGGCGCCCTGGACGAGACCGGCGTCGGCAACGTGGTCAACGCGCCGCTGTCGCCGCTCTCGGGCTCGGCCGAGTTCCGTTCGGCAATGGCCGAGCAGATCCTTCCGGCGCTCGACCGCTTCCGCCCCGAGCTGATCCTGATCTCGGCCGGCTTCGATGCCCATTGGCTCGATCCGCTGGGATCGCTCAACCTGGATGAGGAGGATTACGCCTGGGTCACGGCCGAACTCTGCCGGCTCGCCGACCGCCATGCCAAGGGGCGGGTGGTCTCGACGCTGGAGGGCGGCTACGACCTGGATGCGCTCGGCGCCTCGGCCGCCGCCCATGTGAAGGCCCTCATGGACTGGGGTCGGGGTTCTTAGTAAGAGAGGGCGCATGGCTGCCTCCCCCATCCCCGCCGACATCGCCAAGCTCAGTTTCGAGGACGCGCTCGCCGAACTTGAGCAGATCGTCTCCAAGCTCGAGACCGGCAAGTCGAAGCTCGACGACGCCATCGGTGCCTATGAGCGGGGCGCGCTGCTGAAGCGCCACTGCGAGGCCAAGCTTCGCGAGGCGCAGATGAAGGTCGAGCAGATCCAGCTGCAGCCGGACGGCTCGCTGTCCACCAAGCCGCTCGATCCCAAGTAACGTGGCGAGCCAGGAGCAGTTTCTCGCGGCCCTGGGCGAGACCGCCGAGGCGATCGCCGGCGTCATGGACTATCTGCTGCCGGCGCCGGCGGGTCCTGAGGCCAAGCTGGCCGAGGCCATGCGCTATGCGGTTCTCGGCGGCGGCAAGCGCCTTCGCGCCTTCTTCGCGGTCGAGAGCTCCCGGCTGTTCGGGGTGTCGCGCGGTTGCGCGCTCCGCGTCGCCGCGGCGATCGAGTTCCTGCACGGCTACTCGCTGGTCCATGACGACCTGCCGGCGATGGACGACAGCGATCTTCGCCGCGGCCGGCCGAGCGTGCACAAGGCCTTCGACGAGGCGACCGCGATCCTGGCCGGCGACGCGCTGCTGACCTTGGCATTCGAGGTGCTGGCCGAGCCCGATACGCATGCCGATCCGGTGGTGCGGGTCGAGCTGATCCGGCGCCTGGCCCAGGCTTCGGGCGCCCGCGGCATGGTCGGCGGCCAGGTGCTCGACCTGCTCGCCGAGCGCGAGCCGCTCGATATTCCGGCGCTTACCCGGCTGCAGCGCCTCACGACCGGCGAGATCTTCGCCTTCTCCTGCGAGGCGGGCGGCATCCTCGGCAAGGCGGCGCCGTCGGTGCGCCACTCGTTGATCGCCTATGCCCACTCGATGGGCCTCGCCTTCCAGATCGCCGACGATCTCCTGGACGTCGCGGGCGACTCCAAGGTCACCGGCAAGCCGACCGGGCAGGATGCGGTCGCCGGCAAAGCCACTTTCGTCTCCGTCCTCGGCCTCGAGCGCGCCCGTGCCCAGGCCTGGCACCTCGCCGACCAGGCGATTGAGCACCTTGATTTGTTCCAGGAAAAGGCCGACCTTCTGAGGGCCGCGGCCCGCTTCGTCGTCGACCGCCGCGCCTAAAAAGACACTTAAGACCGGCAGCATGACCTCGAACCGGACACCGCTCCTCGATCGCGTGCGCGAGCCCAAGGATCTGCGGGGATTCGATGTGGCCGAGCTGAAGCAGCTCGCCGACGAGCTCCGCAGCGAGACCATCGATGCGGTGAGCCGCGTCGGCGGCCATCTCGGCGCCGGCCTCGGCGTGACCGAGCTGACGGTGGCGCTTCACCATGTCTTCTCCACGCCGGATGATCGGCTGGTCTGGGACGTCGGCCACCAGGCCTATCCGCACAAGATCCTCACCGGCCGGCGCGACCGCATCCGCAGCCTCCGCCAGGGCGGCGGGCTTTCCGGTTTCACCAAGCGGGCCGAGAGCGTCTACGACCCGTTCGGCGCCGCGCATTCGTCGACCTCCATCTCGGCCGCGCTCGGCATGGCGGTCGCCCGCGACCTCAAGGGCGAGCGGCGCAATGTCGTCGCCGTGATCGGCGACGGTGCCATCTCCGCCGGCATGGCCTATGAGGCGATGAACAATGCCGGCGCGCTCGGCAGCCGGCTGATCGTGGTCCTCAACGACAACGAGATGTCGATCGCGCCGCCGGTCGGCGCGATGAGCTCGTATCTCTCGCGCCTCAGCTCGTCCAAGTCCTATCGCGGCTTCCGCGATGTGATGAAGGAAGTGGCGCGGGCTTTCCCGAAGCCGCTGGAAGAGGCGGCGAGGCGGGCGGAGGAGTTCGCCCGTGGCTTCGCCGGCGGTGGCACGCTGTTCGAGCAGATGGGCTTCTATTACGTCGGGCCGGTCGACGGCCACGACCTCGACCACCTGCTGCCGATCCTGAAGAACCTGAGGGATGGCGACGCACGGAAGCCGATCCTACTGCATGTGGTGACGCAGAAGGGGAAGGGGCATCCCTTCGAGAAGGACTCGGAAGAGAAGTATCACGCGGTCGGCAAGTTCGACGTCGTGACCGGCGCCATGGCGGCCTCCAAGCCCGGCCCGCCGACCTTCACCAAGGTCTTCGGCGAGAGCCTGATCCGCGAAGCCGCGCGCGACCCGGCGATCGTCGCCATCACCGCGGCGATGCCGTCGGGCACCGGCGTCGATCTCTTCGCCAGGCGTTTCCCGCTGCGCACCTTCGACGTCGGCATCGCCGAGCAGCACGCCGTCACCTTCGCCGCCGGCCTCGCGACCGAGGGGATGAAGCCGTTCTGCGCCATCTACTCGACATTCCTTCAGCGCGCCTACGACCAGATCGTGCACGACGTGGCGATCCAGCGCCTTCCCGTGCGCTTCGCCATCGACCGCGCCGGCCTCGTCGGTGCCGACGGCCCGACCCATGCCGGCAGCTATGACGTGACCTATCTCGCCACATTGCCCGACTTCGTGGTGATGGCGGCGGCCGACGAGGCGGATCTCGAGCGCATGGTGGCGACGGCCGTCGGCATCGATGACCGGCCGTCCGCGATCCGCTATCCGCGCGGCGAGGGCACGGGTGTCGCACGCTCGAACGCACCGGAACCGCTGGAGATCGGCCGGGGCCGGGTGCTGCGCGAAGGCTCGCGCATCGCGCTGCTCTCGCTGGGCGGACGGCTTCAGGAGGCGCTGGCCGCCGCGGAGGAACTTTCGGCACGCGGACTCTCGACCACCGTCGCCGATGCCCGCTTCGCCAAGCCTCTCGACACCGACCTGATCCGCCGCCTGGTGAGGAACCACGAGGTCCTGATCACGCTGGAGGAAGGTGCTGTCGGCGGCTTCGCAGCCCACGTGCTGCAGTTCCTCGCGACATCGGGCCTGCTCGACCACGGCCTCAAGGTCCGCCCGATGACCTTGCCTGACCGCTTCATCGAGCATGACACGCCGCAGCGCCAATATGCCGATGCCGGCCTCGACGCCAAGGCGATCGTGGCGACGGCGCTGGCGGCACTCGGGCAGGCGTCGTCGCAAGCCAGGGCATGAGCGGAAAGCGGCGGCTCGACGAGCTGCTGGTCGAACGTGGCCTCGCCGAGAGCCGCACCAAGGCGCAAGCGCTGATCCTCGCCGGTCTCGTCTTCGATCGTGACGGCCGGCGTCTCGACAAGGCCGGAAAGGCGTTGCCCGACGACACGGAGATCGAGGTCAAGGGCAAGGACCATCCGTGGGTGTCGCGGGGCGGGGTCAAGCTCGCCCATGGGCTCGACCGTTTCGCCATCGATCCCAAAGGCCTGATCGCGCTCGACGTCGGCGCCTCGACCGGCGGCTTCACCGACGTGCTGCTCAGCCGCGGGGTCTCGCGCGTCTATGCCGTCGATGTCGGCCACGGCCAGCTTGCCTGGAAGCTTCGCGAGGATCCGCGCGTCGTGGTGATGGAGCGCGTCAATGCGCGCCACCTGACCAGGGCCGACATTCCCGAGCCGATCGATCTCGTCGTCTGCGACGCCAGCTTCATCCCACTGCATGTCGTCCTCGCCGCGCCGCTCGATTTGGCGCGTCCGGGCGCCAGGCTGCTGGCGTTGATCAAGCCGCAATTCGAGGTCGGGAGGGAGCGCGTCGGCAAGGGCGGAATCGTGCGCGATCCCGCGTTGCACCAGGAGGTGTGCGAGGCGGTCCGCGCCTGGCTGGTAGAGCGAGGCTGGAGCGTGATCGGGCTCGATGACTCGCCCATCACCGGCGCCGACGGCAATCGCGAGTTCCTGATTGCCGCCGGAAAGGACTAGTTCGTCGCTCGCCTATACCCTGCCGCCCAGGAGCCAGACGATCAGGACGACGATGAGAACCAGGCCGAGGACGCCGCCGAGCCCGCCTCTGCCGTAGCGGCCATGAGCGTAGTAGCCGCCACCGCCGCCGAGCAGCAGGACGATCAGGATGATGATGAGAACGGTGCTCATGGTGGTTATTTCTTGAACGCGTCTCTGACCGCGTCCTTGACCCCGCCAATGGCGTTCTGAACCTTGCCTTCGGCCTTGTCGGCGGCGCCGTCGCTCTTCAGCTTGGCGTCACCGGTGACCTTGCCGATGACTTCCTTGACGGAGCCCTTCAGCTGCTTCGCCGAGCCTTCGATCCGATCCTTGTCCATGACGATCTCCTGGAGTGAACAGGAGAAACGCGCGAGAGGCCCGGAGGATGCGGGGCTTTGACGATGGGACGCGAAATAAGTGCCGCTACGGCACCGCTTGGCCGACGAAAACGCCGGTGCAGCGCTCGTTGTCGACCGCGATGCCGCCGTTCACGATCACGTAGGGGATGCCGATCGGGAAGCGGCGCGGGTCCTCGTAGGTCGACGTGTCGTTGATGGTGGCGGCATCGAACACGGCGAGGTCGGCGAAGCAGCCCGTCTCGATGCGGCCGCGTCCCGTGAGGCCGAAGCGCCGCGCCGGGCGGTCGGTCATCCGGTGCACCATCGCTTCCAGGCTGAGCCCGCCGATCTCGCGGCGGAGGCGGCCGAGAAATCGCGGGAAGGCGCCGTAGCTGCGCGGGTGCGGGAAGGTGCCGGCGGGCGTGATGTCGCTGCAGGCCATGTAGTCGGGGCGCGCCAGCAACTCCATGAAGTCCCGGTCCATCTGCCGGCGGATCGCATCGCTCTCCGGCGGTGCGCCGACATGGCCGACCTTGAGGTTCTGCTCCAGCAGGATCTCGCAGAGCGCCTCGCCGGGCGAGCGCCGGCGCTTCTCGGCGACATCCAGCAGGCGCTGTCCCTCCATATGCTCTGCATAGGGCAGGTAGGCGAAGACGATAGTGGCCAGCATCGCCGTCTCGTCGGTGTCGAGGTAGGCAATGATCTTCTTCCGCTCGGCCGGGTCCTTGAGGCGCTGCAGGATCGCCTGCGGCCCGCCTTCCTGGGCGAAGGCCGGCAGCAGGCTGACGGCGATCGAGCTGCCCGATGGATAGGGGTAGATGTCGAAGGTGATGTCGGTGTCCGCCGTCCGCATCGCGTCGATCGGATCCATGATCATGTTGATCCGCCCGGCCGACTCCGGCTGCGTCCGGTAATGCGCGAAGTGCAGCTTGACGCCGGTGCGGCGCGCGATCTCCGTCCCCTCGATCACGCCGCCATTGCCGAAGGCGCGCGCGACCGGGTTCTTCCGCGGCTCGCACATGTAGACCTTGCCGGCATCGCGCACGATCTCGCAGAGCGCGGCGATCTCCTCGGTGTCGGCCCAGGGACCGGGATAGTATTTGCCGCCGGTGGTGAGGCCGACCGCGCCTTGCTCCAGCCCCTCCCGCGTCAGCCGCTTCGCCGTCTTAAGCGCATCGCCGGTCAAAGGTGCGTCGGTGAATCCCAAAGCCTGCAGGCGCACGGTGGCGTTGGGCACGAAATAGGCGGTGTTGACCGCGACCTTGCGGTGATAGTGGCTGCGGAAGGCGGCGACGCTGTTCATGTCCAGGTCTTCCGGCGGATCGCCGAGCAGCCCGCCCAGCCAGTGCCGGTAGGTCTTGAAGTTGTAGCTGGAGAGCGGGGCATACGACATGCCGTCGATGCCGAGGAATTCCGTGGTGATGCCCTGGCGGATGCCGTTGGCGTGCTGCGGGTCGACCAGCAGCGCACCCTCGGCATGGGTATGCGTGTCGATGAACCCAGGCGAGACGGTGAGGCTGGTGGCATCGATCCGCCGCTTGGCCTCGGCTTTCGACAGATCCCCGATCGCGATGATCTTCTCGCCGGCGATGCCGACGTCGCCCAGATAGCCCGGCTTGCCGGTGCCGTCGACGATGGTGCCGCCGGCGATCACGAGATCGAACATGCAAATCCCCTTCGGACTGAAGCGACCCTCCACGCCGTCGGGCGTGGAGGGTCACATCAGGTTCAGTTCTTCGAGATGTTCCAGAGCAGCAGGACCGGGGAGGGGATGACGCCCTGCACGTTCTTCCGATGCGCCACCAGAGTGGCCCGCTGACCCAGCGTCACCATCAGCACGTTGTCGGCGACCTGGGCGTGGAGATCGTCCAGGATCTGCTTCTGCTTCGCCGGATCGGCCTCCTTGGCCCATGCCAGGCGCAGCCGCTCGATCTCCGGATAGCAGGGCCAGCCGACCCACGACTTGCCCTCGCAGGTGCCGTTGATCACCGGATAGTCGATCGGGTTGATCAG
>CAXNIC010000244.1:0-7836 GCA_964201945.1 Alphaproteobacteria bacterium | reverse complement strand
GCGACCGACTGCTGCGCGGCGTCGACATCCTCGCCAATGCGGTGAAGGTGACGCTCGGCCCCAAGGGCCGCAACGTCGTCCTCGCCAAGTCCTATGGCGCCCCCCGGATCACCAAGGACGGCGTCACCGTCGCCAAGGAGATCGATCTCTCCGACAAGTTCGAGAACATGGGCGCGCAGATGGTCAAGGAGGTCGCCTCCAAGACCAATGATTCCGCCGGCGACGGCACCACCACCGCCACCGTTCTCGCCCAGTCGATCGTGCGCGAAGGCACCAAGGCGGTTGCCGCCGGCATGAACCCGATGGACCTCAAGCGCGGCATCGACATGGCCGTGGAAGCGGTCGTGGCCGAGATCCAGAAGGTCTCGCGCAAGGTCTCGACCAATGCCGAGATCGCCCAGGTCGGCACCATCTCCGCCAACGACGATCGCGAGATCGGCGAGATGATCGCCAAGGCGATGCAAAAGGTCGGCAACGAGGGTGTCATCACCATCGAAGAGGCGAAGAGCCTTGATACCGAGCTGGATGTCGTCGAAGGCATGCAGTTCGATCGGGGATACCTCTCGCCCTACTTCGTGACCAATGCCGAGAAGATGATCTGCGAGCTCGACAACCCCTACATCCTCCTCTTCGAGAAGAAGCTGTCCGGCCTCCAGGCCGTGCTGCCCCTGCTCGAGGCGGTGGTGCAGTCGGGACGTCCGCTCCTGATCGTCGCCGAAGAGATCGAAGGCGAAGCCCTGGCGACCCTGGTCGTCAACAAGCTCCGCGGCGGCCTCAAGGTCGCAGCCGTGAAGGCGCCTGGTTTCGGTGATCGCCGGAAGGCGATGCTCGAAGACATCGCCATCCTGACCAGCGGCCAGGTGATCAGCGAAGACCTCGGCATCAAGCTCGAGAACGTCACGCTCGCCATGCTGGGCCAGACGAAGAGGGTGCGGATCGACAAGGACAACACCACCATCATCGGCGGTGCGGGCAAGAAGAAGGACATCGAAGCCCGGGTCACGCAGCTCCGCGCCCAGGTCGATGAGACCAGCTCGGACTACGACAAGGAGAAGCTGCAGGAGCGCCTGGCGAAGCTGTCGGGCGGCGTTGCGGTCATCCGCGTCGGCGGCTCGACCGAGATCGAGGTGAAGGAGCGGAAGGATCGCGTCGACGACGCGATGCACGCGACCCGCGCCGCGGTCGAGGAAGGTATCGTCGCCGGTGGCGGCGTGACGCTGCTCTACGCCACCAAGGCGCTCGCCAAGGTGAAGCCGGGCAATGACGACCAGAAGGTCGGCATCGACATCGTGCGTCGGGCGCTGCAGGCGCCGGCACGGCAGATCCTGCTGAACGCAGGTGCCGACGCCGCGATCATCGTCGGCAAGCTGCTGGAGAAGGGTGATCCGACCTTCGGCTACGACGCCCAGGCCGGCAAATACGTCGACATGGTGAAGACCGGCATCATCGACCCGACCAAGGTCGTGCGCCTGGCCTTGCAGGGCGCGGCCTCCATCGCCGGCCTGCTGGTCACCGTCGAAGCGATGATCGCCGACAAGCCGGAGAAGAACGGCGCGCCGTCCATGCCGGGCGGCGGCATGGGCGACATGGACTACTAAGAAGCTAGCTTAAGAAGGCGCCCGACGGGTTCGCTCGGACATCTTGCCCATCATCGTCCGGGCATTGTCGGGCGCCTTCAGCTTCTCGGTGTTGTCGAAGAACAGATAGACGTCACGCTTGTGCGCCCGTCCGGCGCCCGGCGTCACGAACGTCCCGTCCGTCATCGGCTTGCCCGATGCCCAGGCGGTGGTGCGATCGCGTTGAAGACACGGCTGGCATAGGCGAGTTCGTTCTTCTGCACCAGGCCGTCCGGATAGAAGTGGCTGCGCCCCGGCTTGCAGATCCGGTTATCCGCGAACTCGGCCATCGATGAATCCCTCGCCGTACGCCGGGGCGACGCCCCGTCGATGTCCTTCGTTCTGCGCCTCCTTGACGCATGCGCCCGCCGGCTGGATCGGTTAGTCTCTCCTTAAGGGAGGATTTCCATGATCATCAAGCAACTCATCCGTGCCGGCCTGATCGCCTTGTGCGTTGTCGCGGCGCCGCTGGCTGCGAAGGCTCAGCCTCTGGTCACGCCGCCGACGGCGCCGTCCTCGTTCGACGGCTATCGAGCCTTGGCGATCACCGCAGGCGTCGTCGCTGGCGCCGTGGTCGCCGCCATCATCACCGACGGACTGATCATTCCCGTTCTGGCCGCAACCACGGGCGGCGCCGAGGTCGGCGCGGCGGCTGGCACCGCCGCTATGGCCGGCGCGGCCGCTCCCGCTGCCGCCGGTGCCGGGGGCATGCATGTCGGTATGGCGGCGCAGGCCGGCGGCTATGGCTATGGGCTCTTGCGCGGAACCCTGCGCCTGCTCGGTGCGATCAGCGGCGGCATGTTCGCCGATACGATGTATCTCAACCGCTAGCCGCAGAAGCGATCCGGTGGGTCGGCGAACAGGAGAGCCGTCATGACCATCAAGACGTTCATCTGCGCCGGCATTCTCGCGCTATCCGTCTTGCTGTCGCCGCAGTCCGCCCAGGCGCAGCTGCTGGATCGCGGCCCGTCCTTCGACGTCTATCGGGCCGCAGCGATCACCACCGGACTGGTCGCGGGATCGGTGATCGCGGTGGTCGTCACCGACGGCCTGATCATCCCGGTCCTGGCGGCGGCCGGCGGGGGCGGGGCGAGCCTCGGCGTGATGCGCAGCGTGCTGAACCTGTTCGGCGCGATCAGCGGCGGCATGTACGCCGATACGATGTACCTCAATCGATAGCCGTCGCCGGGCGGCCTGGAACCGTCCCGACTCTCCTCGCTAGAGCCGGACGGCGACGCCCACGACGTGGGTGATCGCATGGCTGGCGTCGGCCAGCGGCAGAAAGAGGCGCTGGAGGTTCAGGATGCGGAAGTCCTGGATGGTCCTGAGGTTCTGGAAATTGGGCCGGCGGTGCCTGAGCATCATGCGGATGCCGGCCTCGGCGTGCCGGCGGAACCAGGCCGGCTGCTCGTCGAGGTAGCGGCCTTCGAGGGTGAGGCCGACGTCGTTCTCGATCTCAGGCCCGGCGGTGACGAAATAGACCCGTCCGGCCTCGGCCATCTCCGCCAGGAACAGGTTGGCTCGCAGGACCGAAAGGGGCGAGGTGTCGATCGGCAGGAGATCGGTGGCGGCCGGCATCGACCGTCCGCGCCGGCGCTCGTCCCAGAGCTCGTAGAGCCGGGCGACGACGACATGTCCGGAGGTGTGGATCGCCCGGTATTCCTCCGAGCGCTGCCAGGCCGCCAACCCGGTCGGGTCACGGCGCTCGAAGATGGTGCGGAGCGTCTTCAGCAGCAACGAGGGAGAAAAGGGCTTGGCGATATAGGCATCGACCCCGAGATCCTGCGCGGAAAGGACGGAGGTCTCGGTGCGGTCGGCGGTCAGCATCACATAGGGGATCTCGGGCCAACCCTCGCGGACCTGCTTCAGCAACTCGATGCCGTCGAGGTTCGGCATGCGGAGGTCAGACATGATGACATCGAAGTGCAGCAGGCCGGTCCGGAGGAAGGCCAAGGCTTCCTCGCCGTCGCCGGCGGTGATGATGTTGCGGATGCCCAGCCGCTCGAGGATGCGGCGCTCGAGACCGAGGGCGAAGGCGTCGTCCTCGACCAGCATCACCGAAAGCGATGTCGGCTCGAACCCGGCGTCGACGAAGTCCGAAAACTCTCGATCGATCATGTCCGGGCGAGGCGGGTGGCGAGGATAGCCCGGTCGGCGCGGATCGTTGCGGGCAGCGTCGCCGTCAGCGGCGTCGCCTCCGCCAGGCGTCCGGCGGCCGCGGCGGTCTCGATCTCGCGCGCGGCGGCGACCACGCGCCGCAAGCCGAGGCTGGCGGCAGCCCCCTTCAGCGAATGCGCGGCCAGACGCCAGGCGGGGGCGTCGCCGGAGTCGCGGGCGCTGTCCATGTTGGCGATCAGGCGCTCGGCGTTGCGGTCGAAGTCGTCCGCGAGCTCGACCAGCGCGTCGTCGCCGAGCTGCTCGGCGAGCGCATCGAGGATGACCTCGTCGAGGCCGGCATCCTGGTCCGCCTCCAGCGGCGCAATCGGCGCCATGAGCGGGGAGGGTGCCTTCTCGATGGTTGCCGCCCGGCCGCGGAGCACGCGGGCGAGCGTGTCGAACAGGGTCTTCGGATGCACCGGCTTGACCACGAAGTCGGTCATGCCGGCGGCGAGGCAGGCCTGGATCTCCGCCTCCATGGCGCCGGCGCTCACCGCGACGATCGGCACGTTGGCGCGGTCGCCGGCGAAGGAGCGGATCATCCGCGTCGCCAGGATGCCGTCCATCACCGGCATGTGCACGTCCATGAGCACGAGGTCGTACTCGGCGGCCTTGACGGCCTCGACCGCGAGCGCGCCGTTCTCGACGATGTCGACCTGGTGGCCGTGGTTACGGAGGATCCCCGTCACCACCTTCTGATTGATCACGTTGTCCTCAGCCAGCAGGACCCGGATCGGCCCGACGGCTGCCGCGGCTGACTGCTTCGACTCCGCAGGCGCCTCGCCCCGCTTCAACGGCACCTCGAACCAGAAGACGCTGCCTCGGTTCTGCTGGCTCTCGAGCCCGATGCGGCCGCCCATCTGGTCGATCAGGCGCTTGGAGATGGAGAGCCCGAGCCCGGTGCCGCCAAAGCGCCGGGCGATGGTGGCGTCCGCCTGGGTGAAGTCGCTGAACAGCTTCCGCTGCGCCTCGGGCGCGATGCCGATGCCGGTATCGGAGACGGTGACGTGCAGCCAGACGACGTCGCCGATCTCGGCCAGGCGGTGGACGTCGATGGAGACGGCGCCTTTCTCGGTGAAGGTGATGCCGTTGCCGACCAGGTTTGAAAGCACCTGCCTCAGGCGATCGGCGTCGGCGCGGAAGTAGCGGGGCAGGTCGGGGGCGATGTTGACGTTGAGCTCCAGGCCCTTCGCCCGGGCGCGCGAGCCCTGCAGCGAGGCGACGCTCTCGATCAGGCCGGGAAGGTCGAAGTCGCGGTCGACCAGCGCCAGCTTCCCGGCCTCGAGCTTGGTGAAGTCGAGAATGTCATTGAGGACGGTCAGCAGCGCCTCGGCCGACTCGACCATGGTGACGACGTTGTCGCGCTGGCGCTCGTCCAGGCGCGTGTCGAGCATCAGCCGCGCCATGCCGAGGATGCCGTTCATCGGCGTCCGGATCTCGTGACTCATGATGGCGAGGAACTGCGACTTCGACTGGTTCGCTGCTTCGGCCGTCTCCTTGGCCTCGCGCAGCTCGCGCTCGGTCGACTTGCGCTCGCTGATGTCGCGCAGCGTGGCGACGAAGAAGGGATGGCCGGCGATGTCGACCGAGGCGATGGCGAGCTCGCTCGGAATCGTCGTCCCATCGCGCCTGAGTGCCGGCACCTCGATCCGCTTGCCGAGCAGGTCCGACTGATGGGTCCGGAGATAGCGCTCGAGTCCCGCCTGGTGCGCCGACCGGAAGTCCGGCGGCACGATCACCTCGGAGAGGAGACGGCCTCTGACCTCCTGGGTGGTGAAGCCGAAGGTCCGCTCGGCCATGGCGTTGAAATCGACGATGCGTCCTTCGTGGTCCATGGAAACGATGCAGTCGAGCGTTGCCTGCAGGATGGCGCTCTTGCGCTGCTCGCTTTCGGCGAGCGCCGCCTGGGAACGCTCGCGCTCGGCGATCTCCTGGCTCAGCACCTTGTTGGCAAGCGTGAGGCTTTCGGTGCGTTCGGTGATGCGGCGCTCGACGTCGGCGTTGGTCTTGAGCACCAGCTCGACCAGGGTCGACGCCTTCTCGGCGGCGCGGGCATCGAGGTCGGAGACGATCAGAGTGCCGGCGAGGAGGAGGAACGTGGCGACGCCGACGAGGCCGACCAGCCAGTAGGCGTCGACGCCGGTCTGCCCGGCCGAATGCATCGTGTGCGGCTCGAAGATGGCAGCGGCCATGCCGGTGTAGTGCATGCCGCAGATCGCGAGCCCCATGACCAGGGCGGCGCCGCCGCGGGCCAGGAGCGCGCCGACGGTGGAGCCCGATCGCAGCCGGAACGCGATCCAGAGCGCCGCCAGGGACGCCAGGATGGCGACGACGATCGATGCCGTGAACAGGATGGGGTCGTAGGTGATCGCCGGCTCGACCTCCATCGCCGCCATGCCGGTGTAGTGCATGGCGGCGATGCCGATGCCCATGACCACGGCGGCGATCAAGAGGCGCACAAGGCTCAGCGTCTTCTGGCTGACGGTATGAAGCGCGAAGCCCGAGACGACGATCGCGATCAGGTGCGAGAGCAGCGTGATCGGGAAGTCGTAGGACATCGGCATGTCGAGGCTGAAGGCCAGCATGCCGATGAAGTGCATCGACCATATGCCGGTCCCCATGGCGATGGCGCCGCCGATCAGCCAGTAGCGCTCCGCCTTGCCTGACGCCTCGGTGACGCGCTGGGCCAGCGTCAGCGCGACATACGACGCGACGACTGCAGCAACGTAGGAGAGGGTGACGAGCCAGAGGTTATAGGTGCCGGTCATGGGGGGACGTGCGGGATCCGGGCGGGCGGTGGACAGCATCCACGGGCATCACCGCGCAAGCAAGTTAAAAGCAATCCGAGAAAAGCTCACAACTCGCTGAAAATGCTATGAAAATCGCAAGAAAAACGTCGCATGCCGCAACCTTAGGGCGCGAGACGATCAGAAAAGAGCAAAAGAAAACACCGCCGCGCGAAGAAACCATTGCCGAAGCTCAAGGGCGGGGCGGGGGCTGGCTCTTGAAGTTCCGCCTGACCCGCTCCTCGATCCGCATGGTCAGCGCCTCGGCGACCTCGGCCGCCTCCTCGAGGAGGGCGTCCTTCAGCACTTCGATCGGCTTCCTCAAGGCCAGCGCCAGGTGGTGCTCGGCCTTGACCGCGGCGTTGGCGGTGTCCGAGGCGTGGTGGGTCTGGGCCATCACGATGTCGCGCTCGATGCCGCGACTCCAGTAGCGCACCCGGAGCGGATTGCAGGCGAGCCAGCGAGCGGCGCCTTCGTCGGTCAGCGGGTGGGTCTCGCTGTCCTTGAGGAAGGCCTTGATGCGGCGGCCGCCGGGATCGGGCCCGGCGCCGGCGATCAGCTCGAGGGCGATCCAGGCGAACCACCAGCGCCAGGGATCGGCCCTGAGGAAGCCGTTGTCGTAGATCTCGGCGAAGATGTGCAGGGACGCCATCGGGGCGTCGGACTTGAGCCGGACGATCTGGGAGGGCAGGGCGTGCTTGGCGAAGGCCTGGGCCCGCCGATCGTAGCCCTTGTCGATCTTCTCCCGCGATCTGGGAAGGATCCCGACCTCTTTCAGCAGATCCGCCGTCTCCGCGACGTCGAACCAATGAATCAAGGCCTTGGCCATCGCCTGGAAGTCTTCGGGCTTAGGTTCGACGCCTTGATCCATCGTCTCAGGATAACAGATTCGCCGGTGCCTTCAGGGTTGCACGCCGCGGGGGACGAGGTTAGGGTGCCTCCCCAAGCAGACCCGGAAAGGGCAACTTGGGGGACGGAACTGTCGCGGACGAGGGGGACGTCGACCTGAATGGTCGGGGTCGTTCGCCGGGACCAAGCCGCTCTCCGACGAGGCAACCCGACGAGGAGCAGGCCTGCCGGTGGACACTTTCCACAGCCCGCGTCCCTGGTTTCAGCGTCTTGCGGCCATTCCCGGCCGCTGGATCGTAGACCGGGAAATCATCCTCCGAACCGATCACTCGACCAGGTTGCTGCGGGTCTCGCGGCGATTCCAGTTCATCGCGCTCGGACTTTGGGCGGTGACCACGGGCTGGTTGAGCTTCGCTTCGACCAGCTAT
>CAXNIC010000243.1:0-7859 GCA_964201945.1 Alphaproteobacteria bacterium | reverse complement strand
CGGGCGCCGGGTGCCACGTGAGCGGTGATGCCGGGTGCCCTAGAAGGGGAGCACGAGATGGCGTCAGGAGCGAGCGTCGACCAGGCGATCGATTTGGCCCAGGTCCATCCTGAGGGATATACGCGCCTCGCGCGGGCTCGGGACGGCGTCCTCCTCTACAATCGTTTCGACCAATATATCGGCCGCTCGATCGAGCTTTACGGCGAGTATTGCGCCGAGCGCACCGAACTCCTTCGTTCGGTCCTGCAGGCGGGCGACATCGCCGTCGAGGTCGGGGCCTATATCGGGATCACGACGCTGGCGCTGGCGCGGGGCGTGGGCTCGACCGGCGCCGTGATCGCGATCGAGGCCCAGCGCATCAGTCACCAGATGCTCTGCGCCAACCTGGCCCTCAACAACATCACCAACGTCTACGCGCCGCTGATGGCCGCGACCGAGGAGCCGGGGCAGATCATAGTCCCGATCATGAGCCCGCGGGTCGAGAACAACTTCTCCGCGCTCGGCATCAAGGATCAGGAGTGGGAGGGCGGTGACGCCGTGCCCGCCAATACGATCGACTCCTTCGAGCTCCAGCATTGCCGCCTCCTGGTGGTCGATGCCGAGGGCATGGAGGTCGAGGTCCTGAGAGGCGCCGAAGCGACGCTGGCCACCTGCGCGCCGATCGTCTATGTCGCGAATCACCGCCGCGACAAGTCCCCGGCGCTGATCTCCCACCTGATGGACCGCGGATATCAGCTTTTCTGGAGCATCACGCCGGTCTGGCGGGCGGGGAACTTTGCCGGCAACGACACCAACCACTTCGCCGAGACGGTGGTGGTCGGCATGCTGGGTCTGCCGCCGGGCGACGCCACCCGGGTCGAGGGCCGGAAGGTCGAGAGCCCGGCCGACAGCTGGAGCGGCGTGACGCCGGTCCGCACCTTCGTTCCCGAGCCGATGAAGGGATAGCCGTTCCGGTTGTTCGCGAGGCCGGCCCGGTATAAGCCGAAGGCGTGAGCGCAAGCGGAACGAGCGTGGCGGAGGAGCGACCGGGCGTCGCGGTATCCCTGATCCGCGCCATCGTCGTCTCGCCTGCGTCCGCCGAGGCGCTGAACCAGCTGGCACTCGCCGTTCTCCGGACAGGACAGCACATCCCCGCTCTCCAGATCCTGGTGCGGTCGCTCGCGGTTCGCCGCGACCTTGCCGAGACGCATCTCAATTGCGGCGGCGTGCTCTTCGAACTGGCCGAGTGGGACCAGGCGATCGGCTGCTACGAGCGCGCGCTGGAGTTCAGGCCGGACTATGCCGAGGCTCATGCCAATCGCGCCGGTGCGCTGCAGAGCCTGGGGCGGGTGGATGAGGCCCGGCCCGGCTATGAACGCGCGCTCGCGCTGAACCCCGGTCATACGGACGCGCACGCCAATCTCGCGACCCTCGACCAGGCATCGGGCGATACCGCTGCGGCGATTCGCCGGTTCAAGCGGGCGCTGTCCATCGATCCGCGCCGGCCTCAGATCCATTCGAACCTGCTGTTCACGCTGACCTATGCCGAGAACGTCGACGACGAGGCGATCTACCGGGCCTTCCGCGACTGGGAGAGGCGCCACGCCCAGCCGCTCTATGCCGAGGCGAGGCCGCACGACAATGATCGCGATCCCGACCGGCGGCTCAAGGTCGGCTATCTCTCGGCGGACCTTCGCGATCATCCGGTCGCTCACAACCTGATCGCTTCGCTCGAGCGTCACGACCGGCGGGAGGTCGAGCTCACGCTCTATGCGCTACTGCCCGGCGGCGACGAGATGACGGAGCGGTTCCGGGGGATCGCGGAGCGCTGGCGCTGGGTCGGGGGGCAGGACGAACATCGGATCGCGGCCCAGATCCGCGAGGACAGGATCGACGTGCTGGTGATGATGGCGCCGCACACCGCCGACAACCGGCCGCTGGTGGCGGCCCTCAAGCCGGCACCGGTGCAGGTGGCGCTCTATGACCTGACGACGACGGGCATGGCGGCGGTGGACGCCTGGATCACCGATCCGCTGATCCACCCGCCGGGAGAGACGACCGAGCGCTTCGTCGAGACGCTGATCCGGGTTCCCTGCCTGGTCAACCACGCGGCGCCGTCGCCGTCGCCGCCGCTGGTGCGGCCTCCGTCGGCGGTGCGCGGGCGGGTGACCTTCGGCTCGTTCAACAACCCGGCGAAGGTGACGGATCGAGTGATCGCACTGTGGGCGGAGGTGCTGGACGCGGTGCCGGGCTCGCGGCTGCTGCTCAAATATCTCAGCCGCTACGGCAGCCCGGAGATGGCACGGCTGATCGGGGATCGCTTCGCCGCGCACGGGATCGGCCCCGACCGCCTGGAGCTGCGCTCGGGCCGGCTGCCGCGGATGGCGCAGCTGGCGCTGCTGAACGAGGTCGACATCGCGCTGGACCCGTTCCCGTTCAACGGCTGCACGACGACGTTCGAGGCGCTGTGGATGGGGGTTCCGGTGGTGACCTTGGAGGGCAGCCGGTTCCTCGGGCGGATGAGCGGCAGCTTCCTTCGCCATGTCGGTCTCGGCGATCTGGTGGCGGGCGACGCGGCGGCCTATGTCGGGGTGGCGACGGGGCTGGCGGGCGACCTCGACCGGCGGTCGGCGCTCCGGCGCGAGCTTCGTGACCGCCTCCTCGCCTCCCCCCTCTGCGATGCCGACGCTCATGCCCGTTCGCTGGTCGCGGCATACCGGCGGCTTTGGCGAGACTGGTGTTCCGGCACTCCTTCCGGGTCATCGCCGTTGTCTGCGGCGCCGGCCCGGTATAAGCCGAGCACGTGAGCCCGAGCGGAGCGAGTCTGGCGGAACGGCAGCGGCAGGTCGGCGCAGCGCGTCTGGCTGAAGGCATGGCTGCCCACGGCCAGGGGCGTCTCGATGACGCGTTGCGCGGCTACCAGGCGGTGCTGCAGGCCGAGCCCTTCAACGTCGATGCGCTCAACTTGGCCGGCCTCGTCCACATTCACGGCGGCGCGTTTGCCCGGGCCATCCCCTTCCTCGCCCGCGCTGTCGCCCTCGACCCGGGATTCGCCGAGGCGCTGAACCATTTCGCGCTCGCGCTCCTGCGGTCCGGCCAGCCCCTCGGCGCGCTGCGCTTGCTGATTCGCGCGCTTGCGGTGCGCAGCGACTTCGCCGAGGCGCAGCTCAACTGCGGCAGCGCCTTCGCCGATCTGAAGGAATGGCCGCGTGCCCTCGGCTGCCACGATCGGGCGCTGGCGCTCCGGCGCGACTATGCCGACGCTCATGCGAACCGCGCGAATGCGCTGCAGTTCTTGGGCAGGCTCGACGAGGCGCGTCCGGGCTACACCCGCGCGCTGGTGCTGAAGCCCGATCTTCCCGAGGCCCACAGCAACCTCGCCAGCCTCGATCAGGCCGAGGGCGATCTCGCCTCCGCCATCCGCGGCTTCCGCCGGGCGCTGGCGGTGAAGCCGGTGCCCTGGCTCCATTCCAATCTGCTCTTCTGCCTCGCCTATGACGGTGGCATCTCCAGCGATGCCTACTTCGCCGAGTTCCGTCGCTGGGAGGCGATGCACGCGCGCGCCGCTTATCGGTCGATCCGGCCGCCCGTCGTCGCCGCCGAGCCGGCACGGCGCCTGAAGGTCGGCTGGATCTCCGCCGATTTCTGCGAGCATCCGGTTGCCCGCAACGTCATCGGACTCCTGGAACGGCGGGATCGCGCGCGCTTCGACGCCCTCCTCTATGCGAGCCTTCGCGTTCCCGACGCCGTCACCGATCGCTTCCGTGCTGCCGCCGATGGCTGGCGCGACGTGCTCGGTTGGCCGGATGCCGACGTCGCCCGGCAGATGCGCGAGGACCGGATCGACATCCTCGTCGTATTGGCCGGGCACACCGGTCACAACCGTCTGGGAGTCGCGGCCCATCGGCCGGCGCCGGTGCAGGTGAGCTTCCATGACCTCGCGACCAGCGGTCTCTCGGTCATGGATGCCTGGATCACCGACGGCGTTCTGCATCCGGAAGATACCCGTGAACGCTTCACCGAGCGGCTGGTGCGGTTGCCCTGCTTCTATCTGCACGAGCCGCCGGCCGATGCGTCGGAGCCTGGGCCGCTGCCGGCGCTGGCTTCGGGCCACGTCACCTTCGGTTCCTGCAACAACACGTCCAAGCACACGCCTGAGGTCCTGGCGCTGTGGGCGAAGGTATTGAAGGCGGTGCCGGGTTCGCGGCTGCTGCTCAAATATCTCAACCGCTATGCCTCGGCCGGACTCCGCCGGAAGATCGAAGGTGTGTTCGCCGGCCATGGCGTCGACCCGGGCCGGATCGAGTTCCTCGCCGGCGATGTCGGCCGGCGCGAGCAGCTGGAGATTCTACGACGGGTCGACATCGCGCTGGACCCGTTTCCGTTCAACGGGTCGACCACCAGCTTCGAGGCGCTGTGGATGGGGGTTCCCGTCGTGACGCTGGCCGGCGAGCGTTTCCTCGGCCGCGTCGGCGCCAGCGTGCTCCACCACATCGGCCTCGACGAGCTGGTGGCGGATGACGCCGAGGGCTATGTCGATCGCGCCGTTCGGCTCGCGGGCGACCTGCCGCGGCTCTCGGTCCTGCGAGCCGGGCTGCGCGCACGCGTCGCCGCCTCCCGGCTCTGCGATGCGGACTCTCATGCCGATGCTTTCGATGCAGCACTGCGTGATCTCTGGCGCGGCTGGTGCCGGGGCCGATGACCTTCAACCTGGTCACGGCCGCGATTGCGCGTCGCCACGCCGGCCAGCTGGACGAGGCTGTGGCGCTGCTCGAGGTCGCCGCCGCGGCCGCCGGCGGAGTGCTCGACGTCGGCCTCGGATCGATGCTTCACGAGCGCGGCAACGCACGGCTCGGCCGTCGCGATCTGTTGGGAGCGGGCGAGGATTTCCGCCGGGCGGTAGCGCTCAATCCGGAGGATGCCTGGTCGGCCTTCAACCTCGGGATCGCCGAAGAGCATCTCGGTCGTCGTGCCGATGCAGAGGCAGCCTACCGGGTTGCCGTGGCACGCGATCCGTTGCTGGCGCCTGCGTGGAACAATCTCCTGCTGCTGGAGAAGGCGTCGGGCCGTGTCGCGGAAGCCTTGCGGGCGGGGCGCATCTCGCATGCCGCTGATCCTTCATTCTATCCGACGCTGGTCAATCTCGGCGATCTTGCCGGGACGGCCGGACGAATCGATGAGGCGGTACGCCTGCTTCGCCGGGCGAGCACGCTGAGCCCGGATGGCTGGGAGGCGCTGGCCGGCTGCGGACTCGTTCACGGCATGGCGGGCGATGTCGAAGCGGCGCTGACGGCGCTTCGCCGCGCGATCGCCCTCATGCCTGCGGCGCGTCTCGCCTGGAACAACCTGTCGATGGCGGCGCCGTCGGCAGAAGAGGTGATCGTCGCCCTTCGACGCGCCCATGCGATTGCGCCCGACGATGCGGTCGTCCACAGCAACCTGATCTTCGCCCTGACCTATGTCGCCGAGGGCGACGACAATCGCCCGGAGATGGAGGCGCGGCGATGGGGTGCGCGCCATGCTCCGCCACAGTCAGCACCGGCGTTCGCCAATTCGCGCGATCCGGAACGGCGGCTGCGCGTCGCTTATCTTTCGACCGACTTCCGCAGCCATCCGATCGCGCACAATGCCACCGCACTCTTCTCCGGCCATAGCCGCGAACAGGTCGAGGTGAGGGCGTACAGCGCCACTGCGACGCCCGACGGCGTCAGCAAGCTCGTGGCCGGTGCGGCCGATGTATGGCGAGACGTTGCCGGGTGCTCCGATGCCGAGATCGCCGATCTCCTTCGCGCCGACGGCGTCGACATCCTGGCGGTGATGGCCGGGCATGCCGGTGCCAACCCGCTGAGAGTCGCGGGCTTCCGGCCGGCGCCCGTGCAGGTGAGCATGTACGACGTCGCCACCAGCGGCGTCGCGGCCATGGACGCATGGCTGACCGATCCGGTCCTTCACCCGCCCGGTACCACCGAGCGGTTCGTCGAGTCGCTTGTGTATGTTCCGTTCTTCACCGTGCACCCTCCGGCCGATGACGCGCCGGAGCCGCGGCGGCAGGCCGGGCGGCCACCGGTCTTCGGGTCGTTCAACAATCCGATCAAGCTGTCGCCGGCCCTGCTCGGCGCTTGGCGCCGCATCCTCGATGCGGTCCCGGGGGCGACGCTTGTGCTCAAATACAAGAACCGCTTCGGCAGCCCGCTGATCCAGGCGCCGGTCCGTGCCGCGCTCGGCGATCGCGTGCGGTTCGTCTCGGGGGACCGCAGCAGATCGGATCATCTGGCGCTCTGGAACGAGATCGATGTCGCGCTCGACAGTTCTCCGTTCAACGGCTCGACGACGACATTCGAGGCGCTGTGGATGGGCGTGCCGGTGGTGACGCTCGCCGGAGCGACCTTCGTCAGCCGGATCAGCGCCAGCTTCCTCTCGCATGTCGGACTTTCGGACCTGGTGGCGGAAGACCTCGACGGCTATGTCGGCCGGGCGGTGGCGCTGGTCGGCGATCGCGCCCGATTGGCGACGCTCCGGACCGGGCTCCGTGCCCGGGTCGCGGCCTCGACACTCTGCGATGCCAAGGCGCATGCGCAGGCGCTGGAGGCCGTGTATCGCGACCTCTGGCGCAGCTGGTGCGCACGACCATGACCGGCGATCCGCTGGGAGAAGCGCTGGCCTTCCATCGCGCCGGACGTCCCGAGGAGGCGGTGGCGGCCGGGCGTGCCGTCCTGCGTGCCCGGCCCGGCGACGCCCGCGCGCATCACTTCGTCGGCGCGCTGCTGCTGAGCCTCGGGCGAAGCAGCGAGGCGATCTCGCATCTGGAGACCGCGGGCCGCCTGCAGCCGGGAAACGTCCAGCCGCGGATGCAGGCGGCACTGGCGCTCTACCAGCTGGCTCGGCTTCCCGAGGCGGCGCGTGCCTATCGCAGGATCCTGCCGCTGGCACCGGATGCAGGAGACGCCCATTGCAATCTCGGGCTGATCGAGAGCGCACCTGGCCGCGTCGCCCGCGCGGTGGCGTTGAAGCCGGACGATGCCATGCTGATCGGCAACCTCGGCGCGCTCGCCGGCTCGCGGCGCTTTCTTCGCCGTGCCATCGCATTGGCGCCGCATGAGGCCGGGCTTCATCTCAACTTCGGCAACGAACGTCGGGTCCAGGGCGATCCCGATGCGGCGGCCGAAGCCTATCGGCGCGCGCGGGCCGCGGGCCGCGAGGCGGATGCGCTCGTCAACCTGGCTTTGGCTGAGCATGATGCCGGCCGATTGATCGAGGCCGAACGTTGGATCCGTCGTGCACTCGCCATCTGGCCTGGTGGGGCCTACGCGCTTTCAAATGCGTCGGTCATCGCCAAGCGCATCGGTGCGATCGGGATTGCCGTCCGGATGGCACGGCGGTCGCTCGCTTGTGCCGCCAGCGCCGAGGCCTGGAACAACCTCGGCGATGCCTTGCAGAGCCTGGGCGAAGTCAAGCCTGCGGCCGCCGCCTACCGCCGAAGCGGAGAGATGACCGACGCCTCCGCCTGGGCGAGTAACCTCCTCTTCTGTCTCTGCTACGACGCGGCGACGACCAGCAAGGCGCTGCAGCGCGCGGCGACGGAGTGGGCGCGGCGTCATGCCCCGAAGGGCCGTCGGAAGCCGCTGCGCCGGATGTCGAGCGGAGCGCGTCCGAAGATCGGCGTGCTGTCGTCTGACCTGCGCGACCACCCGGTGGGGCGGAACGTGCTGGGGATCTTCGAGCATCACCAGCGGGTGGACCTCCATGCCTATGCCGAGGTGAGCCGAGGCGACGAGACGACGGCGCGGTTCCGCTCGCATGCGGAGGGCTGGGTCTCGACGGTGGGGATGAGCGACGAGGATGTCGCCGAGCGGATGCGGCGGGACGGGATCGACCTGTTG
>CAXNIC010000242.1:0-7884 GCA_964201945.1 Alphaproteobacteria bacterium | reverse complement strand
AACTTCGCCTTCTCGTTGGTCGGCAGCGGATTGTCCTGGCCGTCGATGGTGCCGGTCTGGAGCGCCAGGTAGATCTCGTTGAAGGCGAGCGGGGTCGGTTCGCCGCCCAGCGCCTGGCCGAGGAACAGCCATTCCTTCGATCCCGGCATGCGCAGCTTCAGGCCCTTGAGATCGGCCGGCGTCTTCACCTCACGCGCCTGCCTCAGGTTCAGCTGGCGGGTGCCGTTGTAGTAGTAGGACAGCACCGTCATCTTCATGTTGGCGGAGATCTTGGCGTAGAGGTCCTTGCCGATCGGACCCGTGTAGACCGCCTTCTGGTGCGCGAGATCGCGCAGCAGATAGCCCGCCGTCAGCAGGTTGTACTCGGGCACCAGCTTGACGACGTCCTGGATCGAGGGCGAGGTCATCTCGAGGTTGCCGCGCATCATCGCCGCCGGCTCGGTGCCCTGCTTGAAGAGGGTGCCGGAATGGTGGATCTCGACGGCGAACTCGCCGGGCGCAGAACGCTCCAGCCACTCCTTGAACACGTACCACATCTCCATGTGGTAATCGCCGGGCACGGCCGCGGTGGAGATGCGTACCTGGTGCGGGGCCGCCTGGGCGGGCGCGATGCCGAGCGCGCCGGCGGCGAGGCCGAGAACGAGGGTCAGCGCCGTCGCCAGGGCCAACGGCCTCCGGCGGGACGCACTACGGATGTCGCTCATGGGGTCTTCCTCCTGGGATCGATGCTTGATGTCCCGGGCTTGGTGCCGGGTTCGCGGAAATCGTTGCATACCGCCGCGGCGGTTTCCAGGATCGCGTGGCCGGCCGCGAAAGACGGCCTACCAGCAGCCGAGATAGCCGGACCCGAGCTGCGGCACGCGCTGGCGATAGATCTGCGCCCGGCCCTGGACATAGGCGGTCGGGGATGCCGCCGACCAGCGCCGGGGATTGGGCAGGACGGCGGCGAGCTGGGAGGCCTGCTGTGGGGTCAGCCGCGAGGCCGGGACCCTGAAATGCTGTTGCGCGGCCGCCTCGGCGCCGTAGAGGCCGGGGCCCCACTCGGCAATGTTCAGGTAGATCTCGAGGATGCGGCGTTTCGGCAGCACCAGCTCGACATAGGGGGTGAGCCAGGCCTCCAGGCCTTTCCGGACGAAGCTGCGGCCCGGCCAGAGGAACAGGTTCTTGGCCACCTGCATGCTGATGGTGCTGGCGCCGCGCGTCTCCTCGCCCTCGAGGGCGCTGGTCACCTGCTCCTCCAGCGCCTTCAGGTCGAAGCCCCAGTGCCGGCAGAACAGGTTGTCCTCGGCGGCGACGACCAGTTGCGGAAGCGAGGGCGCCATCGCCTGGAGGGGGACCCAGCGGTAGCGGAGGTTCTCGCCCTCGGCGAGCCGGATCAGCATCAGCGGCGTTCCCGGGGGCGGCACGAAGCGGTAGACCGCGAGCACGACAAGAGGCGCCAGCAGCACGATGCCGACGGTCCAGAGGACGATCCGACGCCAGCGTCCGGTGCGTTGAGCCATGCGATCCTTGCCCCGATCGGGCACCTTACTCCCGGCAGGGGAATTCGGGTTAAGATCGATCCTCTGCCGCTTGAGGAGGTTCCATGCGCGCCCTTGGTCTTGCATCGCTCGGTCTGGCCCTGTCGGTCGTCTCTCAGCCGGCGCTCGCCGCGACGCCCAAGGACGCGCTGGTGATGGCCTGGAACCTGGATGCGATCATCACGCTCGACCCCGCCCAGATCGCCGAGGTCAACGGCAACGACATCATGGGCAATGTCTGCGACACGATGGTCACGCTGGACTACAAGGACCCGTCGCAGTTCCGCCCGAAGATGGCGGAGAGCTGGGCCATGTCGGCCGACGACCGCACGCTGACCTTTACGCTCCGCCCCGACCTCAAGTTCCCGAACGGCCGCGCCGCCACCGCCGAGGATCTGGCCTGGTCGATGCAGCGGGTGCTGAAGCTGAACTTCGGCAACGCCGCCAACCTGACCGAATGGGGCTTCAAGAAGGAGACGGCGGAGAAGACCATCCGCGCCACCGGCCCCCGGACGCTCGAGGTGTCGCTGACCGAGCCCTATCCGGCGCCGCTGCTGCTCTATGGCGTGTTCTCGACCAACGTCTCGATGATCCTGGATCGCGAGCAGGGCGAGAAGAACGCCAAGGGCGAGGATCTCGGCAACAACTGGTTCAAGACCAACTCCGCCTGCGTCGGTCCCTACCGGGTGCGCGGCTGGACCGCGAACGACAACGTCTCGCTCGAGCGCAACGATGTCTACTATGGCGCCAAGCCGGCGATCCCGCGCGTGATCATCCGCCATGTGCCGGAGTCCGCCGCCCAGCGCCTGTTGATCGAGAAGGGCGATATCGACGTCGCCCGCCTGCTGAACTCCGACGACCTGAAGGCGCTGGAAGGCCGGAAGGACATCCGCATCGAGAAGACGGCGATGCACAGTTATATCCACCTGATGTTCAACACCACGGACCCGGCCTTCGCCGATCCCCGGGTGCGCATGGCCTTCCGCTACCTCGTCGACTATGACGGTCTCGGCAAGACGGTGATGGCCTATCAGGGCGTGCCGCGGGCCAGCGTGGTGCCGTTCGGCGCCTTCGGGGCCCTCGACGAGAAGGAAGGCCAGCCTTTTACGCTCGACATCGCCAAGGCGCAGTCGTTGCTCAAAGAAGCCGGCCAGACCGATCTCAAACGGAAGATGCTGGTGATGTCGGTCACCCCCTATCCGGACCTCGCCCAGCATGTGCAGGCGAATGCCGCCAAGGCCGGCATCACCCTGGAGCTGGAGCAGATGGCGCCGGCGCAGGTGTTCACCAAGGCGCGGGCGCGCGAGTACCAGATGATGCTGATCAACTGGGGTGTGCGGTCGCCGGACCCGCACAACATGGTGTCGCGCCACGTGATGAACCCGGACAACCGGCCGGAGGCGAAGCTGGCGCAATATCCGAGCTGGCGCGCGGCCTGGCAGGACCAGGCGATGAACGAGCTCGGGATGAAGGCGCTGATGGAGCGCGACCTCGACAAGCGCCGCGCGCTCTATCGCGAGATCCAGCTGAAGAACATGCAGGAAGGCCCGATGGCCTACATGTTCCAGGTGGTCCGCCCGATGGCGATCCGGGACGAGGTCAAGGGCTTCGAGATGAGCGCCTTCAAGGTGGGGTACGAGACGGCGCGCAAGTAGAGCGCGCCGTCAGCTTTTCGCGGCGGAGACCAGGGCCTCGAACACCTTCCGGTGCGGGTTGCCGGCGCCGAGGAAGAACTCCGGGTGCCACTGGACGCCGAGCGCGAATTTCTGCTTCGGCAGCTCGATCGCCTCGATGACGCCGTCAGGCGAGCGGGCGGAGATCGTCATTCCGCTGGGGACCGAGACCACGGCCTCCTGGTGCGCGGTGTTCACTTCCAGCCTGCCGGCGCCGACGATCGAGGCGAGGCGGGTGCCGGGCTCCACCGTCACGTCATGGGCGTATTCCTCCGCCGGCTTGCCTCGGAGATGGTCGATGGCGGTCTTGTGGTGCTTGTGGACGTTCCGGGTCATCTTGGCGCCGGCGACGCAGGCGAGCTCCTGCATCCCGGCGCAGATGCCGAGCAGCGGCAGGTCGCGGGCGAGCGCCCCTTCGACCACGGCGATGTCGAAGGCGGCCCGCGGCGTTTCCTCGTAGGGCGCCGGCTCGTGCAGGTCGACATACCAGGACTCGGGCGAGGCGTGGGTCCCGCCCGGGATCACCAGGCCGTCGAGCATCTTGAAGTAGTCGGGCAGGCGGTCGGCCAGGTGCGGGATCGCGATCGGCAACCCGCCCGCCGCCTCGACCGCAGCGAAATAGATGGTGCGGACGGCGTAGTGCGGGCGCTTGGAGAAGGTACCGCTCTCCTGGTAGTCGAGCGTGATCCCGATCAGCGGACGGTCGGCCATGGCTGAAGCCCTATCGATGTACGTGCTTTGAGAAGTGGCTGAATCGGCGGCACCGTTCAAGTCCCGGTTCGCGGTCGCCAGAGGACCGCGACCAGGAAGGCGAGGGCGGCGGCGAGATAGACGGCGAAGATCAGCCAGAGCACCCGGTCGTAGTCGCCGGCGAGATCGAAGACCAGCGCCGCGACCACCGGCGCCAGCGCGCGCAGGATGGTCGCCGGGAAGCTGATCGCGCCGCTGATGACGCCGTAGCCGGCGCGCCCCAGCACCTCCTGGATGATGGTGCCGCGAACGATCGTGGTCACGCCATTGGCTCCGCCATAGACCGCGATGGCCAATCCGGCCCAGATCGCCGTCGGCGGCAGCCAGATCAGCACCAGCATCGCCAGCGGCTGCACCAGCAGCGAGAAGCTGCCGATCGTCCGCGCCGACAGGTTCTTGCCGAAAGCGACGACCAGCACGCGTCCCAGCACCTGCATCGGGCCGATGATGGTGAGGATCGCGACCACGGTCGCGGTATCCATCTGCCGTTCGTTCAGCAACGGCACCAGGTGGAAGATCAGCGCGGTCTGGGCTGCGCCATAGCTGGAGAGGGCGACCAGCAGGCCCCAGAAGGCCGGCGTCCGGATCGCGCGGCGGAGCGGCGAGCGGTCTTCCGAGTCCGCCGTCGGCGGAGGCGGCGCCTCCGGCCGGTCGGAGGGCGCCAGAATGAACCAGTGGATGCCGCCGCAGATGGCCAGCGTGATGACGCCGAGCACGACGAGGGCCGGGCGCCATCCCAGCCAGTCGATCAGGAGCTGGGTCAGCGGCATGAACACGGTGCTGGCGAAGCCGCCGACCAAAGTCATCGAGGTGATGGCGCGGCGATACTGCGGCCCGAGCCGTGTGGTCAGCACGGCGAAGGCGGGCTCGTAGAGCGTGGCCGCCAGCGAGGCGCCGATCACCAGCCAGATCGCATAGAAAAGGACGAGGTCCGACACGCCGGCCCAGGCCAGCATCATCAGGCCGCCGGCGAGCGAGCCGATCGTCAGCACCGCGCGGTCCCGACCGCGGTCGATCCAGCGGCCGATCGGCATGGCGAAGAGGGCCGCGACCAGCAGGCCGGCGGAGAGCGCGCCGTTGAGATCGGTCTTCGACCAGCCGAGCTCGCGTTCCATCGGCAGGATGAAGAGCGAGAAGCTGTAGAACAGCGTCCCCCAGGAGACGAGCTGGGCCGCCGACAGCGTCCAGATCAGCGTCCAGCCCTGCCGGGTGATGCCGTCGGCCGAGATGAGCGGCCGCGGGCTCACGCAGGTTCTGTCCAGCTCACGTCGGGATCGAGCGGGAAGATCGGCCGGGGCACATTCTGGTAGGGCACGCGCGAGAGGACCGGCGTGGTGAGGCCGGGCACGTCGACCTCGATGATGCGGTCGTCGGGGAAGAACTCGTCGAAGCCGGCGCGGAAATGGCCGCGCGACTTGACGATCACCGAGCGCGCCTTGGCGATGTCGAGGCCGAACATCTCGAAGGCGATGGGATCGCAGCATTGCTGGCGGATCGAGATGACCACGACGCGGATGCCGCCGACCTTCAGCAGCGCGGTCTTGCCGTATTGGAGCGAGCGCCCGGCGACGACGCCGCGGCGGCCGACGGTGTTGCCGTCGTGCAGGGCCTCGACCGTGGCTTCGGCGGCGAAGGGCTTGGAGAAGCGATCTGTCTCGTCGCGGTTGAAGCGGGCGGTGAAGCTCGCGCCCTTGCCCTTCGCATGCGCCTCCTCGGCGAGCGCCGCATCGTTGAAGATGCCGAGCAGAACGCCCTCGGCGCCGGCCTTGTGGAAGGCTTCCAGGATCCAGGCGGTGTTGCCGCGCCCGCCGCCGCCGGGATTGTCGGCGACGTCGGCGAAGAGGAGCGACGGCTTCCTCGCGTCCTTGCCGGCGGCGACCGCCATGGCCGTCGCATCCTCGATCGAGGTCATTCGTGGCACATAGCGCTGGCGGTCGGCCCAGCAGGTGCGGGCGATGTCGAGCGCGACCTCGCGGGCACGGGCGGCGTCGGTGCGCGCCGCCACCGTGATGCTCATGCCGTTTTTCGGCGTGTCTCCGAGCGAGAAGCCCGAGCAGATCGAGACGTTCAGGATCTCGTGGTCGAGCTTGGAGAGGCCATACTTGATGATGTCGGCATAGGGGCCGCTCTTGGTGTTCTGGGTGACCGAGGGCGGGATCAGCGGCAGCTTCACGAAAGCGGACTTCGGCCGCATGCCGCCCAGCATGCCACGCATGATCGCGGCGCACTCGACGCCGCGCTCGCGCATGTCGACATGCGGGTTGGTGACGTAGGAGACCAGCGCGTCGGCGAGATCGACCATCGCCTGGGAGACGTTGGCGTGGAGATCGAGGGTGCCGATCACCGGCACGTCCGGCCCGACCAGCGAGCGCACGACGCGAAGGACGGTCGCGTCGGGATCGAAGTCGCCGGTCGCGGTCGCCGCGCCATGCAAAGACAGGAACACGCCGTCGAGCGGGAGCGCCGCCCTGAGCCCGGTCTCCAGCTTCTCCAGGATCTCCTCGAAGAACACCTGGTCGACGGGGCCGCTGGCGCCGCCATAGGCGGATACGATCGGGACCATCGTCCAGTCCCGGCCGCCGTTCATCCCCTCGACGAATCCCGTCATCGTCGCGCTGGCGCGCGGGTTGGGCTTGGCCAGGTCCTCCGCCAGCGCATTGCCGCCGAAATAGCCGAGGGCTTCGAACTCGGCCTTGGTGGCGACCGGCGAGTGGCCGTTGCTCTCGAGCATGAAGCCCGCGAGCGCGATCCGGGGAGGGGGCATGGCGGCTCTTATTCGAGGAGGAGGCGGGCCCGAGGATACTGCGGCCCGTTCCGGATGCATGACAGTTTTCTTGCGTGGCGGCCTCGGCCGTTCCAGGATGACGGCGTTCCCAGGGGAGCCCTTTGGGCTGAGAGTCCGCGCTCGTCGCGGAGACCCTCCGAACCTGATCCGGATCATGCCGGCGTAGGGATTGGAACCAGGGTTTGAGCGGCCTCCAAGCCGTCCAGGCCCTTACAGTTTCCCCGAGCAAGCCAAGTCCGGATCTCCAGCGTTGTCTCGAAACGAGGGAGATTCCGATGCGTATTCGTTCGATCCTGGCTCTCGCCGCCGGCCTCGTGCTCTCAGGCGGTACGGCCGAGGCCCAGAAGACCAGACTCACCGTCTATTCGACGCTCGTTCCCGAATACATCAACGACTTCAAGGCTGGCTTCGAGGCCGACAACCCGGACATCGAGCTGTCGCTCTGGCGCGATTCGACCGGTGTGATCGCCGCCAAGCTGGTGGCCGAGAAGGACCGCCCGCAGGCGGATGCGATCTGGGGCCTCGCGGTCACCAACATGCTGCAGCTGGGCGAACTCGGCATTCTCGATCCCTATGCGCCGAAGTCGCTGGACCGGATCAAGCCGAACTTCCGCGATGCCAAGTCGCCACCGGCCTGGGTCGGGATGGAGGCCTGGGCGGCGGCGATCTGCTTCAACACGCCGGAGGCGGCGAAGAAGGGGCTGATGCGGCCGTCCAAGTGGGGCGACCTGCTGGATCCAGCCTACAAGGGCCAGGTGCTGATGCCGGATCCGGCGTCGTCGGGCACCGGCTATTTCCACATCTCCTCATGGATTCAGATGTGGGGCGAGGAAAAGGCCTGGAGCTACATGGACAGGCTCCACGACAATGTCGCCATGTACATCAAGTCGGGCACCAAGCCCTGCCGCATGGCGGCGGCGGGCGAATTCCCGGTCGGCATCTCCTACGAGCTCGCCGGCGTCGCGGCGAAGCAGGGGAACGCGCCGGTCGAGATCCTGGTGATGGAGGAGGGCGGCGGCTGGGACATGGACACCGCCGCCATCGTCAAGGGTACGCGGAACCTGGAGGCGACGCGGCGGCTGATGGATTGGGCGGCATCCGAGAAGGCCAACAGGCTCTACGCCCGCTTCGCCACCATGGTGGCGATGAAGGGAGT
>CAXNIC010000241.1:0-7902 GCA_964201945.1 Alphaproteobacteria bacterium | reverse complement strand
GCCCCTGCCGGGGCGATCCGGCGAGATCGGCGCGGGTGAGAACCGGCGTCTCCTGCCAGCCCGCCGACCGACCGAAATAGGCCTGGCGCGGGGCGACCTTCGTCGCCGGCGCCGCCAGCGTCCAGCGGTCGAAGGAGGTCTCGCCCTCCTGCAGCATCAACCGTCCCATCACCTTGAGGCTGATGAGGTCGACCGGATCTCCGGGCGAGCTGTGGCCATAGGTGCGGGCATGCTCGGCATGGAAGCCGGTGCGCGCTGCGGCGAGGTCGATCGCGCCGGACGGCAGGCTCACCGGCAGCTCATAGGCCTGGCCGACATAGCGAAGCTCGGCCGAGCGCAGCAGGGTGACGCGCTTTCGGTCATGCCCCTCGTTGGTGAAGGCCTCGATGATCTCGGATTCCAGCGCCCGGGCGGCGGCTTCGACATCGGCCAAGGTCAGCTCGTCGACATTGCGGACGAAGGTGCGGACGGCGCTGTGCTCGGTCGCCGAGACCAGGAGGCCGAGCGCGCTGAACACGCCGGGCGCCGGCGGGATCAGGACATCCTTGATCTCGAGTGCACGCGCGATCTCGACCGCCGCGATCGGGCCGTTGCCGCCGAAGGCGACCAGCGCGAAGTCGCGGGGATCGCGGCCGCGATATGTCGTCACCGCCTTGACCGCGCGGGTCATGGTCGCGGCCGCCAGCGTGTAGACGCCATGCGCCGCCTCGGCGAGGTCGAGCCCCAGCGGCTTCGCCACCTCGGCCTCGATCGCGGCGCGGGCACGGGCCGCGTCCAGCTTCACCCGGCCACCGGCGATGGCGACGGGGTTGAGATAGCCCAGCACCACCATCGCGTCGGTGAAGGTCGGGCGCGTGCCGCCGAGGCCGTAGCACATGGGCCCCGGCACCGCCCCGGCGCTCTGCGGTCCGACCTTGAGGGCGCCGGACTCGTCGATGCGGACGATGCTGCCGCCGCCGGCGCCGATCTCGGAGACGTCGATGAAGGGCAGCTTGATCGGATATCCGCCGCCCTTCACCAGCTTGCTCGACAGGTTGATGCCGGCGCCGACCTCGTATTCGGTGGTGCGCGCCGCCTCGCCATCTTCGATCATCGCCGCCTTGGCCGTAGTGCCGCCCATGTCGAAGGAGATGACGTTGGCGCGGCCGAGGCGCCGGGCCAAGTGCGCGCAGGCGATGACCCCGGCGGCCGGGCCGGACTCGACGATATAGGCCGGCTTCCTGACGGCCGCGTCGGCCGTCATCACGCCGCCGTTCGACTGCATGACGGTGAGCGGTGCGGTGATGCCGAGCCCTTTCAGCTTGCCGGCCAGCGCACCGAGATAGCTCCGCACCACTGGGCCGACATAGGCGTTGATCACCGTCGTGCTGGTGCGCTCGTATTCGCGGATCTCCGGCAGGATGTCGGCCGAGCATGTCACGAAGATGCCGGGCAGGCGTTCCCGCAAGGCTGCCGCCACCGCACGCTCGTGATCGGCATTGGCATAGGAGTGCAGCAGCGTGACCGCCAGCGCCTGGACGCCGGTGGTCGCCACCTGATCGGCGACCGCCGCGACCGACGCCATGTCGAGCGGCACGCGGACCTGCCCGCCCGGCCCCATGCGCTCGTCGACCTCGAAGCGGAGATGGCGCGGCACCAGCGGCGGCGGCTTGTCGTATTGCAGATCGTAGAGGACCGGAATGCGCAGCCGCCGCAGTTCCAGCACGTCACGGAAGCCCTTGGTCGTGACCAGCGCCGTCGCCGCGCCCTTCTGCTCCAGGATGGCGTTGGTGGCGATGGTGGACGCATGGACCAGGTCGACGATGTCGCCGGGCTTCAGGCCCATCTCGCCCAGCAGCTCGAGGATGCCGTCGGCGATGCCGCGGCCGTAGTCGTCGGGCGTGGACGAGACCTTGCGGGTGATCAGCCGGCCGTCGGTGCCGAGCAGGGCCAGGTCGGTGAAAGTGCCGCCGATATCGATGCCGATCCGGTACCTGACCCGCGCCGCCATGCCCTGCCCGCTTCCGCCGCTTTGCGACAACCTAGCGGACGAACACGATAAGACGTCATTGGAAAAAAGGATCGATGACGATCAGCCCGCCGGATCAACAGCCCCGGTCCGCCGTCCGCGCCGGCCGGCAGAGGAACGGCCCGTAGACGAGGGCGAAGCCGGCGAAGGCCACCACCCAGGCGATCCCGGCGATGGTCAGCAGGACCGCCATCCGCTCGGGCTCCAGGGCGGCGCAGATGCGGGCCAGCGCCGCGACGACCGCCGCGGCATAGATCGCCTGGGTCGTTCCCGAGGCGATCAAGGCCTGGCCGGTATGACCCAGGCTGGCGCGCGTCATCACCGCCAGGGTCATGACGCCGACCGCGCCCGACGCCCAGGCGTGCAGGCCGGCGCTGGGCGTGACGACGCCGAAGACCGAGGCGCCGAGCAGGAGGAAGCCCAGGGGCACGAAGGCGTAGCCGAGATGGAGGACCAGCACCAGCCGCTCGCCGATCGTGCGGCCGCCGGCCCAGCGGGCAAGCCGCACGGCCTGCGCCAGGCCGCCGGCGACCAGCGCGGCGCCGGTGACCGGGGCCGAGGGAAACGCGATCCAGAGGACCAGCGCCACGACGCTGACGCCGATGGAGGCGACGTCGAAGCGCCCGAAGGGCTGTGGCAGCCGCCCCGGCCGCGCGCGGGCAAGCCAGCCGCGGGTGAAGTTGGGCACGATCCGCCCGCCGACCACCATGATCAACAGCACGACCACGGCGAGCCCGAGCCGGATCGAGACGTCCGCCGCCCCTTCGAACCGCGCCTCCAGATGGAAGCCGAGATTGCCGGCCGCCAGCAGGCTGAGGAGAACGGCAATCTTGAGATTGCGCCAGTTGCGGCCGGCGGTGACCTCGCGGATCACCATGGCCAGAAGCAAGAACAGGAACGAGGCGTCGACCGCGGCGGCGACGACCCAGCCGGTCCAGGCCGAGAGCCCGATCACGGCGCGGCCGGCGAGCCAGGCCGCGACCAGGACCAGCAGCGGCGTTCCCTGAAGCGGCAGGCGGCCGGTCCAGTTCGGGATCGCCGTCAGCAGGAACCCGGTCATCACCGCCGGCACATAGCCATAGAGCATCTCATGCACATGCCAGTCGCGCGGGCCGAACGCCGTGACGAACGGGATCAGACCCCAGAAGGCCAGGAGCCAGAGCGGGATCGCGATCCCGGCATGGACGGCTGCCAGCAGGAAGAAGGGCCGGAAGCCGTAGGAGAACAGCGCCGGGCCTCGATAGTCCCGGAGGCGAGGCACGGCGCCCATTTCCCTCATCCTCACTTGGCCTGGGCGATCGACGCCGCGGCGCGGCCGAACAGCGCGGCGAAGGTCTGTTTCGCCTTGCCGGGATGCGTCACCGCCGCCGCCTTCGCCTCGTTGTCGGGTTTGCCGACCACGATCATGCCGACCATGCCCATGGCGTAGTGCGGCTTGCACTTGATGCCGTAGACGCCCGGCTTGTCGAAGGTGATCGCCAGCTCCTCGTTGATCTTGCCGACGAAGGTCGCCCCGCCTTCCGGCAGCATCCCGTCGATGGTCTCGGCATTGTGCCCCTTGTCGGTGGCGAGGAACTTCACCGTGTCGCCCGGCTGGATGGCGACCAGCGCCGGCTCGAACACCATGGCACCCTCGGCGCCCTTGTTCAGCATCTTCACCTGGACCTCGGCGGCCGTCGCCGTTCCGCCGAAGGCGACCGTCGCCAGCAGCGCCAGAACCAAACCCTTCCGCATGTCACTCTCCTTCTCGAACCAAGTCCCGTCATCGGGTTGCGAGGAGATAGATAGCCCGGGGCCTACTGGCGCTCTTTGCGCCGGCGCAACTCCATCGAGGATTTGCGTTGGGCCGCCGGATCGCCGACGATTTGGCCGGACGCAAGACCTTGAGGAGCGCCGAGACCCGATGGCCGCGATCGACCGGACGACCGTGGCGGCTTTTCCCCTGTTCGCCGGCATGCCCGCCGCCGACCTGGACGAGATGCTGCGGGAGGCGCGGTCGGCGCATCATCCGAAGAACACCGCGGTCTTCGAGCAGGGCGAGCCGGCCGATGCGTTCTTCGTGCTCGTGCACGGCCATGTCCGGGCCAGCAAGGCCACGCCCGACGGCCAGCAGATCGTGGTGCGCTACGTCTCGCCGGGCGAGATCTTCGGCGTCGCCCCGGCGATCGCGCTGACCCACTACCCCGCCACCGCGACCGCCGTGGTCGACAGCGTCGTGCTGGCCTGGCCGTCGAGCGCCTGGCCCCGCTTCGTCGCCCACCACCCGACGATGGCGACCAGCGCTCTGCAGACGGTGGGAAGCCGGCTCCAGGAGGCGCACACCCGGGTGATGGAGATGACCACCGAGCAGGTCGAGCGCCGGGTGGCGCATGCGCTGCTCCGGCTGGCCAAGCAGTCCGGCCGCAAGACCGCCGAGGGCATCGAGATCGACTTCCCGATCAGCCGCCAGGACGTGGCGGAGATGACCGGAACGACGCTTCACACGGTGAGCCGCATCCTCAGCGCCTGGGAGCAGCGGGGCCTGGTCTCGGGCGGACGCCAGCGCATCGCGCTCCTCGACCCGCACAAGCTCTTCGGCATCGCCGAAGGCAAGGACGGCTAGTCCAAAGAAACCAGGGCGCACCCTATCCGCCGAACAGGTGAGTTCGCGGCTTTGAAGAGGCTCGCTTCTTCAGCATATCCTTGTCAGGTTCGGGAGGCGGGGCGACTCCTTGCGCATAGCCTTTCGGTAGCAAAAGCATCACGCTTTTTGCTCACGGGAGAACTCAAAATGCCAAAGAAACAAAAACCTGATGAGGTTTTTCGTGCATTGGGTAAGCGCCGCGACAACTGGCTGCAACTGACAGACTTAAGACTCCAAGGGAAGAGTGCAAGAGATCGAGCGCGCGTGCTTGTCGACGCCGCCAATCTTGATGATCGGCTTCAAGAGGCGATCACACATCGCTTTGTTGCCCTTCCGAAAGGGGTCCGTTCGGCACTCTTCTCTGATGAGTACGCTATCGCGACGTTCAAAATGAAAACGAATCTCGCCTACGCATTGGGGATATTTGGCGATTGGGCGCTTCACGATCTGAATGTCATCCGAACCATCCGAAACGGGTTTGCGCACTACAACACCGCTCTCACACTGGATGAAAGCTCGGTAGTCGAAATGTGCCGAACGCTTGTACTCCCTGACAAATCTAAGCCGGAATTCTTCATGTTTGCCAACTTTGGAGCCGATGACCTCGCTGAACAACGCGAGAGTGGTCGCGGCAGATGGATGGTTTCCGTGTGGGCTCTCACGACGATTTTGGCTTTGGATGTCATTCGGAACGACGTATCGCCCAAACTCCCCGCTAACTCATGGGACGATTGGGCGCGCTCGGATCATCGTGAGAAAGATCCTCTCGATCCGACTTGATTCATCATTTCAGGCGTCACCTCGATCTCAATTTTACGCTGTCGGTGCGGGGAAGCGTCGCTCTTGCCTGCGCCTTACGCGGTCGGGCTTCCCCTCACCCGCTCGGCTCTGCCTCACACCCTCTCCCCCAAGGAGAGGGTTCCAACCCGGCCTCCGAAGGAGGCCCCAAGCTCCTCGCGCCGTCGAGCGCGTCCAGCAGCCTCTCCGGCTCGATCCCGTGCTCCTCGCAGGCGTCCATCAGCGTGTGGAATCCCGCGATCGGGCAGCCGACGCAGGACATGCCGAAGTCGAGGAAGGTGCGGATCGTCGCCGGCCACCGGCGCATGACGGCATCGCAGGTCAGGTCGAGGTGGATGTCCTTGCTCATGCTGCCAGCTTAGCGACGGCGCGGGGACGGTCTTTGTTCCGGCGCAATCACCCTGACGATCGTCCGGTTGTTTGTGCCAGCGCAAAGACGCTGGCCGCCGATCCGTCAGACTGCAATCCAACACAAACCGTGGGATTGGAAGGTGACATCATGATCAATCGGAGACGCGCACTGATCGGCGCCGGCATCGGCGCCCTCGCCTTCGCCGCACCGGCGATGGCCCAGACCGCCAAGGCGAAGCTGGACAAGGTGGCGTTCGACAAGCTGCCCCGCGAGAAGGTCGAGCTGGTCGCGCCCCCCTTCGTCCATGCGCATGAGCAGGCGACCAGGCAGGGGCCGAAGATCAAGGAATTCCGGATGGTGATCGAGGAGAAGCAGATCGTCATCGACGATGCGGGCACCACCTTCCAGGCGATGACCTTCGACGGCTCGATGCCCGGCCCGATGATGGTGGTGCACGAGGGCGACTACGTCGAGCTGACGCTGGTCAACCCCGACACCAACTCGCTTCCGCACAACATCGACTTCCATTCGGCGACCGGGGCCTTGGGCGGCGGCGCGCTGACCCTGATCAACCCCGGCGAGGAGGTGGCGCTGCGCTGGAAGGCGACGCGCACCGGCACTTTCGTCTACCACTGCGCGCCCGAGGGGGCGATGATCCCCTGGCACGTGGTCTCGGGCATGCACGGCACGGTGATGGTGCTGCCGCGCGACGGCCTGAAGGACGGCAACGGCAAGCCGCTGAAATACGACCGGGTCTACTATGTCGGCGAGCACGACCTCTATGTGCCGAAGGACGAGGCCGGAAAGTACAAGTCCTACGACTCCCCCGGCGAGTCCTACACCGACACGCTCGCGGTGATGCGGGGTCTGATCCCGACCCATGTCGTCTTCAACGGCAAGGTCGGCGCGCTCACCGGCAAGGACGCGATGACGGCGAAGGTCGGCGAGACCGTGCTGATCGTCCATTCCCAGGCGAACCGGGACAGCCGTCCTCACCTGATCGGCGGGCATGGCGACTATGTCTGGGAGACCGGCAAGTTCTCCAACCGGCCCGAGGTCGATCTCGAGACCTGGTTCATCCGCGGCGGCTCCGCCGGAGCGGCGCTCTACAAGTTCCTGCAGCCCGGCATCTACGCCTATGTGAACCACAACCTGATCGAGGCTGTGGAGCTGGGTGCGGCCGCCCACTTCAAGGTCGAGGGCACCTGGGACGACGACTTGATGAAGCAGGTCCAGCCGCCCCGGCCGATCACGCCCGGCAAGCTCGGCGCGGTGAAGACCCCGCAGCACGCGCACAAATAGGCTGAACCCCGGCGGCCCGCCTCTCCCTTCGGGCGGGCCGCCGCCCCTTTCCGGGAGCCGCGCCATGATCTTCACCCTCAAGCTCAAGGCCGCCGCGGTCGTCGCCACGCTCGCGATCCCGGCGGCCTTCAGCGCAACCGAAGGCCCGGTCGCCGGCGACGCCGACCTCATCCGGCTGCCGGCAGGGACGATCAGCTATCGGCTCCCGGGCGAGTTCACCCGCGCCGGCCGCCCGGTGGATGCGCCGGTCGAATCCCTGAAGATCGCCGGCCTCGCGATCATGAAGCGCCAGGTGACGACCGCCGAGTACCAGACCTGCGTCGCCGCCGGCGCCTGCCCGGCGCTGGCACCGGCGACCCAGGCCGCACCCGACCGTCCGGTGGTGCAAGTGAGCTGGCGCGATGCCCAGGCCTATGCCGGATGGCTGTCGAAGACGACCAGAGTTTATTACCGGCTTCCGACCGACGCCGAATGGGCCTACGCCGCCGGCGACCGCTTCCGCGACGACGCGCTGCCCGAGACCGACTCCGCCGATCCGGCGAAGCGCTGGATCGCCCGCTACGAGCAGGAAGCCGCGCGCGAGCGCGAGGCCGATCGCAAGGCGCAGCCGATCGGCCATTTCGGCGCCAATGATCGCGGCCTGCTCGACATCGCCGGCAACATCTGGGAATGGACCGACACCTGCTATCGCCGGGTCGCGCTGGACGGCGAGGAGACGGTGAACTGCGGCATCCGCGTGGTCGAGGGCCGCCACCGCTCCTACATGACCGACTTCATCCGCGATGCCCGCAGCGGCGGCTGCGCCGTCGGCACGCCGCC
>CAXNIC010000240.1:0-7984 GCA_964201945.1 Alphaproteobacteria bacterium | reverse complement strand
GGCCTCGCCCTTCTGGGGCACGCGAAGGACGGCGCCCTTGGCGACGCCGTCGACCAGGATGATGCGCTTGTCGCCGGCGCGCACCTCCGGCAGGTAGCGCTGGACGATGATCGGCTCGCGATACATCAGGGTGAACATCTCGAGCAGCGAGGACAGGTTCTCGTCGTCCGGCGTGATGCGGAAGACGCCGGCGCCGCCATTGCCGAACAGCGGCTTCAGGATGATGTCCTTGTGCTCGGCCCGGAACGCCTCGACCTCGACCTTGTCGGAGGTGATCAGCGTCGGCGGCAGCACGCCCTCGAAATGGGTGATGAACAGCTTCTCGGGCGCGTTCCGGACATGCACGGGATCGTTGACCACCAGCGTCTTCGGATGCACGTGCTCCAAGAGGTGCGTGGTGGTGATGTAGGCCATGTCGAAGGGCGGGTCCTGGCGCAGCAGCACCACGTCCATGGTGGCGAGGTCGAGGGTCTCCACCTGGCCGAGGGTGAAGTGGTTGCCCTTCTCGCGGCGGACCTTCAGCGGCCGGGCCTTGGCGTAGACGCGGCCGTTCTTCAGGAACAGGTTCTTCGGCAGGTAGTGATAGAGGCCGTGTCCGCGCCGCTGCGCCTCGAGCGCAAGCACGAAGCTGGAATCGGCGTCGATATCGATCGGCTCGATCGGATCCATCTGGATGGCGACGGCCAGGCTCATCGGGGCCTCTCGGAAAGGCGGCGTGAAAAATGCGCGACAATCCCTGCGCGCGCCCTCCTTATCCCCACCCGGATCGCGCGCGGCCGTCCGCGGGCGTCACTATACAATCTCGACCGCGCCCCGCGGTGAAATCGTTAACGGCCCTGGAATGTCAGTTCAGCCGGGTCTTGAGGCGCGCGAGGTCGGCGGCGATCCGGCGCTGGAGCCCGGGATCGGTGACCCGGGCGGACAGCGTCTCCAGGCGGCGGATGGCGCCGGAGATGCGCCCCAGCGTCACCTCGATCTCGGCCGCCTCGGCGACCAGGCCGGGATCGACCGGGGCCAGCCACAGCATGCGCTCGACCACGTCCAGCGCCGCCTCGTGGCGCCCGGCGGAAAGCAGGCGCGTGCGCTGGTTGTTGACCAGGCGCAGAAGCACCGCGCGGTCGGGGGCGGCGGCGGTGTGCTGGGGCTGCAGCTTGGCCTCGGCGCCGCCGAGGCGCTTCAGGATGGCGCGGAGCCCGGCGGCATCGGCCACCACCTCGCCGGCGAAGGGATCGAGGATCGCCCGGTCGCCGCCAACCGCCAGGCGCGCGAGGAAGTGGTGCGGGAAGGCCAGGCCCTCCATCTGCCAGCCGGCCGCGCGCGCGACCGAGATGTAGAGGATGCCGAGCGCCACCGGCAGGCCGCGGCGGCGGTCGATCACGTCGATCAGGTTGGCATTGGCGAGGTCGTCGTAGCTCTTGGCGTCGCCCGTATAGCCATGCCGGTGCGAGAGGATCGAGACCAGCGCCTCCAGCCGCCCGGTCGCGGTCGCGGCACCGGCCGCCTCGGCGTCCCGGGCGAGCTCGGCTAGGTGCTGGCGGTAGGGGGCGAGGTCGATGCCCGGATGATCGCAGCGGCCGAGCCTGAGCGCGGCCTCGAACAGGTCGGGCTCGGCGCCGGCGGCGGCGAACCAGGCGCCGTCCTCGCTCGGGCGCGGCTGCGCGGCGGTCATGGGCGGATGCGGACGTAGGAGACGACGCGCCTGACATAGGCCAGGTTGCGCGCGTGGTTGGTGACGCGGTCGTGCTCGGCCTGGTCGCGGGCGATGCCCATCAGGAAGACGACGCCGTTGACCGTGTCGATCGTGTAGTTGATCGACTTCACGTCCTTGTCGAAGGTGATGCGGGCGCGGAGCTGGGTGGTGATCCAGAGGTCGCGCGCCGAATCGACCAGCGAGGAGGTGTCGGTCACCTCGATCTCGTTGATCACCTCGTTGATGCCCTGGATCTGCCAGGCGAGCTTCACCGCCTCGACCCGCATCTCCGGGTCCTGGACCTTGCCGGTGAGCAGTGCCCGCTGCTCGTTCACAGTGACCGAGAGCTTCGAGAACATGTCGAAGTTGGTGCGGAACCACAGCTCCTGGATGGCGGCCGAAAGCCCGGTGTCGCGGGCGGTGCCGGTGAGGCCGCGCTCCTGGGCGGCGGCGACGCCGGTCGCCGCCCCCGCGCCGATCGCCAGGTCGATGGGCGTGCAGCCGGCTTCGAGCACGGCCACGGCCGTAAGGGCGAGGAGGAATCGGGAGCCGGACATAGCCATCGCTTGGGGTCTCCGTTCGCGGGGGAACTGGCTGATGACTCTATCGCCGCGAATCACGGCATTTTAGCGGCGAGCCGGCCGGCGATGATAGGATCTGGCTGATTGCCGGAGACGAGGCCATGACCACCCGCCGCGCCGCCTGTGCCTGTGGACAGCTCAGCCTCGCCTGCGAGGGCGAGCCGCTGCGCGTCTCGGTCTGCCACTGCACCGCCTGCCAGCACCGGACCGGCAGCGTCTTCGGCGTCGCCGCGCGCTACGCCCGGGAGACGGTGACGATCGCGGGAGAGGCGGCCGAGTATGTGCGTATCGGCGACGAAGGCAACGAGATCGTCTTCCGCTTCTGCCCGAACTGCGGCTCGACCGTGTGCTGGGAGATGCCGGCCTTCGCCGACGGCATCGCCGTCGCCTTAGGCGCCTTCGCCGATCCGGGCTTCACCCCGCCTCCGTCGCGTTCGATCTACGATGCGAGCCGCGGCCACGCCTGGGTCGAGCTGAAGCCCGACGGCCCCTTGGAGCGCCGCGGATGACCACGCGCATCGCCGCCTGCCATTGCGGCAAGCTCACCGCCACCTGCGAGGGCGAGCCGCTGCGCGTCTCGGTCTGCCATTGCCTCGAATGCCAGAAGCGCACCGGCAGCGCCTTCGGCGTCTCCGCCCGATATCCGAAGGAGAAGGTGAGGGCGGACGGCCCGTCCCGCCAGTACAGCCGCATCGCCGACTCTGGATTCAAGCTCACCTTCGACTTCTGCCCGGGCTGCGGCACCACGGTTTACTGGCACCTGGACCAGTTCCCCGACGTCACCGCCGTCGCCGTCGGCGCCTTCGCCGACCGCAGCTTCCCGCCGCCGAAGCACTCGGTCTTCGAGCGCAGCCGGCACGAATGGATCGAGATCGCGGCGCCGGTCGAGCACAAGCAATAGGAGCGACGATGCATTGGACCGACCGACGGGAACGATATCGCGGCGTGCTGAGCGGCGCGCGCTGCATCCATCCAGGCTCGGTCTATGACGCGATGTCGGCGCGCATCGCCGAGGATCTCGGCTTCGAGGTCGGCATGTTCGCCGGTTCGACCGGCTCGCTGGCGGTGCTGGGCGCGCCCGACCTCATCGTCCTGACCCTGACCGAGTTCGCCGCCCAGGCCTATCGCATCAACCGGGCGGCCAAGCTGCCCCTGATGGTCGACGCCGATCACGGCTACGGCAACGCCCTCAACGTCAAACGCACGGTCGAGGAGCTGGAGACCGCAGGCGTGGCGGCGATGACCATCGAGGATACGGTGCTGCCGCGACCGTTCGGTGACGGCAAGACGCAGTTCATCTCGATCGAGGAAGGCGTCGGCAAGATGCAGGCGGCGCTGGCCGGCCGCCAGGATCCCCAGCTGGTGATCGCCGGCCGCACCGGCGCGGTCGCCGTGAACGGCATCGAGGACGCGATCGCGCGGGCGCGCGCCTACGAGGCGGCGGGGGTCGACGCCATGTTCTTCACCGGCGTCAAGACGCGGGCCGAGCTCGAGGCGATCCATGCCGCGATCAGGATCCCGATCCTGCTCGGCAACATCGAGCCCGAGCTCAGCGACACCGAGTATCTGGGCGCCCGGGGCGTGCGCATCGCGCTCCAGGGCCATCTGCCGATCGCCGCCGCGGTCAAGGCGGTGCACGACACCTTGAAGGCGCTGCGCGACGGCGTGCCGCCCCAGAAGATCCAGGGCGTCGCTTCGGCCGAGCTGATGAAGCGCGTCACCCGCGGCGCCGACTATGAGCGCTGGACCAAGGAGTTCCTGGGCGGCTGAACTGGCTTACGAGAACGCCGTCTTCGGCCGCGGCAGCCTCTCGCCGTCGAGGGTGATGTCGACGAACTCGTTGTAGAAGCAGACGCGGCCCTTGATCCTGACGGCCTCCGGCACCGGGTCGGCGTAGTGCCAGACGAGATTGCCGTGGCGTTGGCCGTTGACGGTGACGTGGTGATATCCCGCCTGTCCCTTGTAGGGGCAGCGCGTGCGGTGATCGCTCGGAACCAGCACGCCCGGCGTCACGTCCTCGGCCGGCAGGTAGTAGCGGGTCGGCAATCCGGTCTCGAACAGCATCACCGCGCGGCGGGACTCGGCGAGGCGCACACCGTCGAGATCCACCTGGATCAACGCGCTGCTCGGCACGCAGTCGATGCGCTTGTAGGGATCGCGCGGATGGACGAAGACCTCCTCGTCCTCCTCGAACCAGCGGTCGGCCTTGCTCCAGTAGAAGGCGGCGTGGTCGCCGATCGGCGGGCATTCCGGGATCGGTGCCGCGTAGCGCCACAGTATGTTCTCGACCGTGCGGCCGCCGACGGTGACGCTGTGGTACTCGGCCGTGCCCTTGTACGGACACTCGCTGCGGTGCTGGGTCCGCGCCATCAGGTCCATGCGGATGTCGCCAAGCGGGAAGTAGTAGACCGGCAGGTGCTCGGTCTCCCACAGCATCAGGACGCGCCTTGAGTCGGCGATGACGGTGCCGCCGACCTCCACCCGCACGCGCTTGTCGACCGGCAGCGTGAAGACGACGTAGCCCGGCTCGTCGGCGAATTGCGTCACCCGGTCGAGCGGCGGGATGTGCGGCCCCAGGCTGCGCAGATGAGGTTTCCGCATGCTCTCCTCCGTTGCGGCTGGCGCCATCAATGCAAAGAAAGCGATTGCGGCGCAAATCACGCGTTAGATTATGTCCATACATGTTCAACCTTAGAAGGCGAGGCTGACATGCCGGTAGGACATCAGGCGGTGGGCGAGCGGCTCTACGTGTTCTCCACCAACTCGGGACATCAATCGTCCAACGACTGTGTGATCGAAGCGCATGGCGAGCAGCGGGTGTTCAACAACACCTTCACGGTGCCGCTGACCAAGACGGTCTCCTTCTACGTCCCGCATGGGGCGCCGCAGGCGTACCGGACCGCCACCGCGCGATACGCCGCCTCGCCGGATCGGAACTACCGCTATTCCGATGCCTTGCTGTCGATCGCCACCGGCGTGGCGCAGATCTCCCCGCCGCTCTATGACGGGGGCGACGCCTGCCCCGACTACAGCCTGTCGAAGCTCCAGGCCTCGACGGGCGGCTGCACCAGCGGCGCCTTCACCAACTGGCTCGAGGATCGGAGCAAGGTCAACTATCACGACATCGAGCGGATGCTCGAGGAGAACCCTCGCGCCTACGACATCGTCACTATCCGCAATCGCCGCTTCACCTTCGACATCACTCTCGAGAACGTGCTGGCCCAGCTCCATCGGGCGGGCTACGGCTACACCCACATCCATTGCAGCTTCTGCTGCAGCTTCTGCCGGGTCCCGACGCTCCCCTGGAAGAGCAACCGGCCCGCGGTCAACCCGACGCCGCCCTAGGCGCGGTCGACGTCGACCAGATGCTTCGGCCAGCGCGCCGGTTCATCGAGTCCATCGGAATCCCGCCACACTTGTCACTCCCGCCCCGTCCCCGGGCGGCCCTAGGTATGGGTCGTCACAGCATCGACAAAGGGAGCCAAGGCGATGAGCACGAACATTTCCGACACTGCCATCGGGTCCGGCGCGCGCACCCGAGACCGTCGCGTCGTCTCCAGGGATGAATGGGTAGCCGAGCGCAGGACGCTGCTGATTGAGGAAAAGGAACTGACGCGCCGGCGCGACGAGATCGCCCGCAAGCGCCGGGCGCTTCCCTGCGTGCGCGTCGACGAGGCTTACGTTTTCGTCGCGCCCGAGGGCCGGCGCACGCTCGCCGATCTTTTCGGCGACCGCGGCCAGTTGCTGGTGCAGCACTTCATGCTCGGCCCGGATTGGAAGGAGGGCTGCCCGAGCTGCTCGTTCATGGCCGATCACATGGATGGCATGAATGTTCACCTGGCCAATCGCGACGTCGCCTTCGTCGCCGTCTCGCGTGCGCCGCTGGACCAGATCGAGCGCTTCCGCCGCCGCATGGGCTGGCGGTTCGCCTGGGTCTCCTCGCACGGGACCGGTTTCAACCACGACTTCGGCGTCAGCTTCACGCCGGAGGAAGTGGCCAAGGGCACGATCGACTACAACTTCGGCCCTTCGTCGATGGCGACCGAGGAACTGCCCGGCATCAGCGCCTTTATCAAGAACGACAAGGGCGAGGTCTTCCACACCTACTCGACCTACGGGCGTGGCGTGGAAGCGATGATGGGCACCTACAACATGCTCGACCTCATGCCAAAGGGCCGCGACGGCAATGACGCGGACAACGTCATGTCATGGGTGCGTCACCACGACCGGTACGAATCGGCGTCGCCCGCCGGTTCCTGCTGCCACAGGTCCGCCTGAGGGCGGATGTCATCGCAAGGAGAGGCGAGATGAGCGAGACCTGCACCGGGGAAAGCGGCATCGTCACCGCTCGCGCCGGCGAGGGTCTCGCCCTCGCCGCCGCTCCGACCTTCGCCGCCATGGCGGCGCTCACCGCTGGTCTCGATGTCGGCACGCCGGACATGATTTGCGCCTCATCGGGCCCCCTGTCGCCGCTGAATGGAATGGCCGCGATGTACCTTCTGATGGCCGTTTTCCACGCGACGCCTTGGCTCCGGCGGATTTCCGGCGGGCGGCGCCGGTGAACTTCGGAGCCGGCGCGCTTAAGGCTCAAGCGTAGGCGCCGACGAGATGCCGGGGCCATCGGCGCGGCAGCACCAGCATGGCATCGAAGCGAATGGTGAGACCGGCGAGGTCGGGCCGGCCATTCAGCAGCCATTCGGTCGCGCGGCGGATGCGGGCCTGCTGCTGCGGTCGGATCGACTCCGCGGCGTCGGCGAGCGTGCCGCGGGTCTTGACCTCGATCACCGCCAGCACGCCGCCGCGGCGGACGACGAGGTCGATCTCGCCGACCGGCGTCTTCAGGTTGCGGGCGACGGGCCGGTAGCCGCGAAGCAGGAGCGCGAGCAGCGCCAGCGCTTCCGCCCGCCGTCCGCGGCTGCGCCGGGCGCGGCCGTCCTCAGTCCGCTTGGCTGAGGGCCAGCGCACGCGCATACGCCTCCTTGCGGCCGACGCCGAGGCGGATCGCGACCTCGGCCGCCGCGTCCTTGACGCTGAGGCCCCGGCCCAGCGCGTCCGCCACCGCGGCGTCGAGCCGGTCGGCGGTCGGCGCCTGGTCCTCGGCCGGCGGCCCGACCACGACCACCACCTCGCCCCGCGGCGGACCGGACGCCGCATAGGCCTCGGCGAGTGTGGTAAGGCTGCCGCGCCGGGTCTCCTCGAACAGCTTGGTCAGCTCGCGTGCGACCGCGGCCGGCCGGTCGCCGAAGACCGCCAGCGCATCGGCCAGCGAGTCGGCGAGCCGCTGCGGGGATTCGAAGAAGATCAAGGTTCCCGGGAACCCGGCGGCCTCGCCGAACCAGCGCCGCCGCGCCGTCGATTTCGGCGGGGGAAAGCCTAGGAAGGCGAAGCGGTCGGTCGGCAGCCCGGCGACGGCGAGGGCGGCGAGGCTGGCCGAGGCGCCGGGGATCGGGAAGATCCGGTGGCCGGCGGCGATGGCCTCCTGCACCAGCTTGTAGCCGGGGTCGGAGACCAGCGGCGTGCCGGCGTCGGAGACCAGCGCCACGGCTTCGCCGCGGGCGAGCCTCGCCAGAAGCAACGGCCGCTGCCGTTCGGCGTTGTGGTCGTGGTAGGCAAGGAGGGAGGCCCTCAAGCCATGTATGGTCATCAGCTTCGCCGTCGTCCGCGTGTCCTCGCAGGCGACCGCATCCGCCATCTTCAGGACATCGAGGGCGCG
>CAXNIC010000239.1:0-8008 GCA_964201945.1 Alphaproteobacteria bacterium | reverse complement strand
CAGGATCTGGTCCGATTTCCACCAGAATCTCGCTTTTTGTTGCGAATATTTGGAGGTTTCCCGTACCTTCTTTCGATTATTACTTATGTATACTGACTACTTAAATACACTTATTGACAGATCAAGATATAGTCGACGGTTTATTACTTTAACGTTATTCTAGTGGATGGGCTGCTCCCTCGTTCCGGGCCGCCACCCCAAAATCCCAGCCTGCAGCTCGCGCGCGTGTATGTAGTATGCGCGCATGCGCATGCCTTCCGACCTGGAGCGAAAATACGCTCTCAATTTGGTGGTCCCGCCCCCAGACAGTGCGGCGGCGATCATGAGCCTGGTGCGTGCACTCACCGCGGCAAAAACAAACAAAGAAGCCGAATTCGCCACGAATACTGCACTTAACAGTATTACTTCCACCTTCCCAAATAAAAAACTACTCCAGCAGGCGCGCCTGCGACGTATCACCGTCATTCGCCATTACTTGGCGCGCGACCTTATCAGCAACAAAAAGTACGAAAAATCCCTGCTTTTCCTGCGTTTTCATGCTGACAGCTACCTGCCCTCCGCCAGGAACGAAGTGAACGAATTTGTGCAATTATTTGCGCTCGCAACAACTGCGGCGGAGAGCGAACGCTTCGCCAAATCCGAGCTGAATCAACTCTATCGAACAGTGATGGGAAGGGCGCGCGGTACGCGGCGTGACATCGCAAAGGCTCGCGTCGCGGACGAGGAGGAAGCACGCAAGCTCTCCATCGTGAAGACGTTTCTGAGCCTCCGTCGTACTGCCCTCCGCTCTCTCCTCGGCGAGGAGATCACTCTTCCAAGCAGCCGCAGCCCTTACACGAAAGGGTACCTCGCTCTCACGCTCGAGCGATCCGAATACCAACAACTCCGACACCACACCGAGGAAGTGGTCAACCTGCGTCGCGAATATCAAGTGCATGTGAGAGAAACCAACGCGTATCTGCGACATGCAATCGAGCTGGTGCGCTCTGCTGATTCAATGCGCATTATTGCAGGTCTTTTGGCCCTAACCGGCCGTCGCCCCATCGAGGTTGCCCGTACGGGTACCATCTCCGAACTCGCCGGTGAGGGAGGAGATTACTGTGTAATTTTCGAAGGCCAGGCCAAGACCAAGGGGCGCGCGGGCACCATGCATGACGTCCCGTTCCCGATCCCCGTACTGTGTGCACCCTATGTGGTGCTCGAAGCCTGGAAGCGACTGAGAACCTCAACGCGTGGACAACAGATCGCCGAGATGGAGCCCCGCATCTTCAATGCGCGTTTGGGCACCACCCTGGGCTACATCGTCGGCGTCGAGTTCAGCCGACACCTGCTTGGCAAACCCAAGGCCCAGCCGAAAGACCTTCGCGGCATCTACGCCGAGATCTGCAACCAGATTTACAACGGCGATGGCCTGGTCGGGCGGCGCATAATGGATAATGGTCTTTATTACAGTCGAATACTTGGACACGGTGCACATTCCGGCCAAGTCTCTGATGCCTATAAGGCCTTCGTACTCGACGATCTCCCGGCTACGCCCGACCCACGCCCACTGCCGAACCTGACCAAGCGCCGGACCAAATCTCCGCCCATGCAAGGCCTCTCGACATTGGGATTGCCGAAAGCGCGCAGGAAAAAACAGGCGCGAGCATGACCGATCAAGGTCCGTAGCCTCATCCCAGCCGGTTACTCGGCAGATCGAGATGGTGTGATATCGAACCCTCGATGCCGGCCTACAGCCTCTGCCATTACGAAATCGAACTCGTCGTCGATATCCACCGCACGCTCTCTATCCATCATCACAAACCGTAGCGGACGACCGATATGCGTGCGCTGGGTGCGGATTACCTCGACGCGATTGGCATAGACCGCGCCCGTCGGGATGTAGAGCTTCTCCAGGAACTGGCTGTGCTCACGCTCACCCCGGACTTCGCCTTCGAGCCATGGCGTCGCGAACCCCTGCTCATCGCGGCGGAACAGCCATGCCGGTGGCTCGGAACAGGGGCGGGCAGTGATGCATCCCATGCATCCGGCCACCTTAACTTCTTCAAGACATGCGTCGATCGTCGACGACTCCACGAAAGGAGTGGTCGGCTGCAACACCGTTACAACGTCATACCGTCGCCCCTCATCCGCTTCCGCCCAGTCAAGCGCGTGCTCAGCGATCTCCTCGGATCCGGCGAAATCCTCTGCCAGCGGCAAGGGTCGGCGATAGCGAATGTCGGCGCCGTACTCGCGGCCGATTTCCGCGATCCGATCGTCCTCTGTCGACAGGATCACCCGATCCAGCCGACTCGCCAATGCCGCGCGCAGTGACCAGGCAACCAACGGATGCCCCAACAGAGGTTTCAGATTCTTGAGCGGAAGCCGCTTCGACGCCGCACGCGCGACGACGATGCCGAGACTGCGCATCCGTGTCTCCTGAGCTTTTCTATGAAGCGTCACTGGCCGGCTCGAACGCATCTATCACCCGGAACTCGCGCGCCAGCAGAGACACCACCGTATCGTCGACGAACCGGCCATCAAGCCGTACCCGTTCCCGCAAGACGCCCTCGACCCGCCAGCCGAGTTTGCCGACGAGGCCAAGAAAGGCAGGATTGAAAGAATCCGCATGAACGCGATTGAGCCCCAGAGTCTTCAACAAATGCCGGCTGACGAGATATACGGCTTCGGTTCCGATGCCCTGTCCCCAGGCCCTGCGTTCACCGACGAGGATGCTGATGTCCGCGCAGGCATTCTGCCAATCGATAGGACCGAACTTCACATTGCCGACGTGCTCGCCTTCTCTGAGTATCGCCAGAACATGCTCGTCCGCTCGCAAGGAGCTCAAATAACGGCCAGCGTCTTCGGCGGTGATGCGCAGCCCCTTCCGGCGGGAGTAAGCGTTTACCTCCGGATCATTCAACCAAGCCACATAACGATCCGTGATTTGGTCCGGTCCGAAGGACACCAGCGTTACCCATCGGCCCGATAGTCGAAGCAGCTCATCATTTCCGAGCTTACCGTTCATGGTCCGCGCCTTGTGCGATGAAGCGCGCGCAGCCGAACGGGCCGTTGGAGAACCAGCCCTCCCACCCGGCAACTTGAGGTCCGCCCGACCCTCCGGCTTCTTCCACATTCATCTAGCGTCAACCCTCGATATCCCGACCGAGATCAGAGACAAAGCAGACTGCCAAATCTGCCCGAATCCGGCGATATCCTTACCTCATCGGGACATCGGTGAGGAGCGAGACGCCACGGCCGGGATCGGCTAAGGTCCGGCCGCCTCAACTGCCCGCCGCCGCATGCCCACAGCTCTGATCACTGGTGTTACCGGCCAGGACGGCTCCTACCTAACCGAATTGCTTCTCGCCAAGGGGTATCAGGTTCACGGCATCGTCCGGCGCTCCTCCAGCATCAATACCGCCAGGATCGAGACCCACACCTTCGATCCCCACGACAAGCGCGCCCGTCTCTTTCTCCATTACGGCGACCTTGCGGATGCCGGCGGGCTCCGCTCGATCATCGACCGGGTCGCGCCGGACGAGATCTATAACCTCGGCGCCCAGAGCCATGTCCGAGTCTCGTTCGATCAGCCGGAATACACCGCCGACATCGTCGGTACCGGGACGCTGCGTCTTCTGGAAGCGGCTCGCCATTACGTCACGGCCAGCGGCCGTGCGGTCAAGGTCTACCAGGCGGGATCGTCGGAGATGTACGGCAGCACACCGGCGCCGCAATCCGAAGCGACTCCATTCAAGCCCCGCAGCCCCTATGCCGTCGGCAAGGTCGCTGCCCACCACTTCGCAGCGAACTATCGCGAGGCCTATGGCTTGTTCATCGCCAATGGCATCCTGTTCAATCACGAGTCTCCGCGCCGCGGCGAGACCTTCGTCACCCGCAAGATCACGCGCGCCCTCGGTCGCATCAAGTTCGGCCTCCAAGACACGCTCTACCTCGGAAACCTCGATGCCAGACGCGACTGGGGGTTCGCCGGCGACTACGTCGAAGCGATGTGGCTGATGCTCCAGCAGGAGAGCCCGGACGACTACGTCGTCGCCACCGGAGAAAGCCACACCGTGCAGGAGTTCCTGGAGATCGCAGCACGCCGCGCCGGTGTCGACTGGAAGCGTCATGTCACAGTCGACCCACGCTACTTCCGACCGACGGAGGTCGATGTTCTCGAGGGCGATGCGACCAGGGCACGAACCCGGCTCGGCTGGCGCCCGCGTGTAGATTTTGCAGGGCTCGTCGCCATGATGGTCGACCACGATCTCGAGCTCGCCCGCCAGGAGCGCATCCTCGTCGATGTCGGCGCCAAGCCGAGCGCGCCGCTCAGCTACTGAGCTCGAAGGAATTTTCCTCTCGACAGACCGGCCTCACCTTCAACGTCGCTCGGCCCGATCCGGATGGCACGGAAAGACCTGAATTTCGCTCACATCCTGCAGCAGGGTTTCGCTGCGCATCAGCGCGGCAACCTGGCCGAAGCCGAGCGCTGCTACGAAGCAATCCTCGGCACCAAACGCAACCAGTTCGACGCCCTCCATCTTCTTGGCGTCGTGCGCCTGCAGCAAGGTCGCGCTGACGACGCGATCGACCTCATCGGCAAGGCGCTCAAGGTCAACCCACGGTCGGCGGCTGCCCATGTGAATCTCGGCGCGGCATTCGGTGCACTCAAGCGCTTGAACGAAGCACTCGGCTCCTACGACAAGGCACTGGCATTCGATCGCGATCACCTGCTGGCACTGAATAGTCGGGCGGCTGCCTTGCTGGACCTCGGTCGCCTTGATGAAGGCCTCGCGAGCCTGGATCGAGCGCTCACGATCAACCCGAGCAATGTCGAGACCTTGCGACGCCGCGGACAAGTGCTTTGGCAGATGAAGCGTTTCGACGAGGCGCTCGCCTGCTGCGACGCGTTGCTGAAGATCGACCCCAACCGGGCCGATGCACTCAGCAACCGCGGCACCATCCTGCAGGCATTGGACCGGATCGACGAGGCGCTCGCCAGCTATGATGAAGCCCTGGCGATCAAGTCCGATCACGCCGACGCGCTCAATAATCGAGGCAACCTTCTGAAGAAGCTGGGACGGCTCGAGGAGGCGCTAGCCAGCTACGACCGAGCCCTCGCCATCAGCTCCGGCAATGCCGACGTGCCGTACAATCGAGGTAACGCCCTGCAGGATCTGCGGCGCTTCGAGCAGGCGCTGGCCAGCTACGACGAGGCGCTGGCGATTCATCCCCCCCATGTCGAGGCACTGAACAGCCGCGGCGCCGTCCTCAGGCATCTCCGTCGGCCGGAGGAGGCGCTGCGATGCTACGACAAGGCGCTCTCTTTCGCTCCCTTCCACGCGGCGGCCCTGGCCAACCGCGGCCTCATTCTCCGTGACCTCAGGCGCTTCGGCGAAAGCCTCGCCGGCTACCATGCCGCGCTCGCCGTCCAGCCAGACCAGACCGCCGCGCTCAAGAACCTGGGCGACGGGCTGGTCGATCTGAGACGGCCGGTTGAGGCCTTTGCGAGCTACGACAGGGCTCTTGCGGTCGACCCGGGCGACAGCCAGGCCTATTCGAACAAGATCATCGCCGCCGACTTCGTGCCTGGTCTCGACTTCGCGAGCCAGCAGCAGCTTCGGCGCGGCTGGGCCAGGATCCATGCCGATCGCTTCGCTGGTGAGGCCGCCCCACACACGAATGACCGCAACCCGTCACGGCGGATACGCCTCGGCTATGTATCAGCCGATTTCATGAAGCACTCCGCCGCCCACATTTTCGGCCCTGTGCTTCGTCGTCACGACCGCACGGCGTTCGAGGTCGCCTGCTATTCCGGCGTCGCGATCGAGGACGAGATGACCGAGACGTTCCGGCAGGCGTCCGATCTCTGGCGGCCCGTCGGGCATCTGACGGACGAAGCCTTGGCGGCACAGATACGGGCCGACGGGATCGACATCCTCGTCGACCTCTCCGGCCACAGCGCCGGCCATCGACTTCTCGCCTTCGCCCGCAAACCGGCGCCGATCCAGGTCGAGGCCTGGGGCCAGGCCAGCGGCACCGGACTGGCCGCCATCGACTACCTGTTCTCGGATGCCGTCACGATCCCGGCAGAAGCCAGGTCCCTGTTCGCCGAGACCGTGGTCGACCTCCCCAGCGTCATCATCTGTGAAATGCCCGCTGATGCCCCTGCTGCCGGCGAGAGCCCCGCCGCCAGCAGGGGGCACGTCACCTTCGGTTGCCTCAACCGGTTCAGCAAAGTCTCCCCGACGGTCCTCGGTCTCTGGGCCCAGGTCCTGCGATCGGTGCCGCGGTCGCGGCTCCTGCTCAAGGACCCTGCCTTCGAGGACGCCTCCATGCGCCGAGCGGCGCGGGCGACGTTGGCGGAAGGCGGCATCGAGGATGACCGCATCGAGCTGCGGGGCCGCAGCTCGCACGGAGATCATCTGGCGGCCTACAACGACATCGACATCGCCTTCGACCCGTTCCCGCACAATGGCGGGGCCAGCACCTGGGAAGCGCTCCGGATGGGCTGTCCGGTCATCGCCAGATTGGGGGACCACGCCGCTGGCCGCCAGTCGGCGGCGATCTTGCGCTCGGTCGGACTCGGAGACTGGACCGCCGAAAGCGACGAGGCCTATTTCAACCTGGCGGTCCTGAAGGCGAGCGACATGGCCGGACTCGTCCAGCTTCGTCGGAGGATCCCTGCTCTCGTCGCCGCCTCGCCGGCTGGGAACCCGGAGGTCTATACCCGCCACGCCGAAGCCGCCTACCGCAGCATGTGGGAGCGGTGGTGTCGCCAGTGACTCCCGGCTGACAGGGTCAGGTGAAAACGCTCTTAGGGAGTGGCGATCAGCAGATCCTTGGCTGCGAGCAGACTTCCTAGCGACTGGCAGACGAAATCGATCTCGCGATCCTCCAGCGTGACCGCCGAGGGCAGGCTCAGCCCTCGCGCCGAGAGATGGTCGGTCACCGAGAAATCGCGGTTGCCGGCAAAAGCGCGGAAGGCCGGCATGCTGTGGAGCGGATAGAACAGGGGCCGGGTGCCGATCCCGAGGCGCGCAAGGCGGGCGATGACGCGGTCGCGCTCCTCCATGCTCGGGCAATCCGAAAGCAGGATCGAATAGGCCCAGTAGGTGTTGAGAACCTCCGGGCGTTCGGCCGGCAGCACGATCCCCGCAATCCCGGACAGACCCTGGCGATAGCGTTCGGCGAGCGCGAGCTTGCCTTGGATGAAGCTCTCGATCCGCTCCATCTGCGCCACGCCGATCGCCGCCTGCATGTTGGTCATGCGGTAGTTGAATCCGATCTCGTCATGCCAGTAGCGCTTCTCAGGATTCATGCCGTGGTCGCGCAGCCTGCGCGCCCGCTCGGCCTTGGCCGGATCGGCGAACACCGCCATCCCACCCTCGCCGGTGGTGACGATCTTGTTGGCGAAGAAGCTGAAGGTCGAGGCATCTCCGAAGGTCCCGACGCGGCGGCCCTTCCAGGTCGACCCCAGCGCCTCGGCTGCATCCTCGATGACGAGGAGCCCGTGACGATCGGCCAGCGCCTTCACCCCATCCATGTCGGCGGGCTGGCCATAGAGGTGTACCGGCATGATCGCCCGCGTTCGCGGACCGATCGCCGAAGCCGCCTTGTCGAGATCGAGGGTCCAGCTCGTACTCTCGACATCGACCAGCACCGGCGTCGCACCGGCATGGATCACTGCCGAGGCCGAGGCGGCGAAGGTGAGATCGGGGACGATCACCTCGTCGCCCGGACCGATGCCGAGCGTCACCAGCGCCAGGTGAAGCGCCACCGTTCCGTTCGACACTGCGAGCGCATGCTCGACGCCGAGAAACTCAGCGAGAGCCGCCTCGAACTTGCGCAGATATCCCCCTTGCGAGGAGATCCACCCCGACTCAAGGCAGTCGAGCACATAGGCACGCTCGTTCCCGTCCAGCGAGGGATTGGCGACGGGGATCGAGGTGTAACGGGCAAGGCTCGCGTAATCGACCACCCGCCGGTCCGCGTCGAGCAGCGGTATCATGCGGATGGGGCTGGT
>CAXNIC010000238.1:0-8056 GCA_964201945.1 Alphaproteobacteria bacterium | reverse complement strand
TGGCTGATCCGCAAGGACGGCTGCATGCATTGCGAGGATCCGGGCTGCCTCAAGGCCTGCCCGGCCCCGGGTGCGATCGTCCAGTACTCGAACGGCATCGTCGACTTCATCTCGGAGAACTGCGTCGGCTGCGGCTATTGCGTGAAGGGTTGCCCCTTCAACATCCCGCGCATCTCCAAGGCCGACAACAAGGCCTACAAGTGCACGCTCTGCTCCGACCGCATCTCGGTCGGCCAGGCCCCGGCCTGCGCCAAGGCCTGCCCGACCCAGGCGATCTACTTCGGCACAAAGGATGAGATGAAGATCCATGCCGAGGGCCGGATCGAGGACCTGAAGGAACGCGGCTACAAGAACGCCGGCCTCTATGACCCGGCGGGCGTCGGCGGCACGCATGTCATGTACGTGCTGCACCACGCCGACCAGCCGCAGCTCTATTCGGGCCTGCCGAAGGAGCCCAAGATCAGCCCGCTGGTGCAGTTCTGGAAGGGCGGCTTCAAGGACATCGCGCTCTTCGGCTTCGGCCTCACCGCGTTGCTCGGCTTCTTCCACTACGTCGCCAAGGGACCGAACGAGGTCGCGCGCAAGGACGAGGAGGCCGCCAAGCGGTACTCCGGAGACCAGGCATGAGCGACGAAGACAGAGGCAACAACATCCTCGCCCGCTACACCGCGGGCGCCAGGATCAATCACTGGGCCAACGCGATCATCTTGATCCTGCTGGCGATCAGCGGCCTCGCCCTGTTCCATCCAGGCCTGTTCTTCCTGACCGACCTCTTCGGCGGCGGCCAGGAGACGCGCGCGATCCATCCTTGGTTCGGCGTCGCCGTGCTGTTCACCTTCGCCGGCCTGTTCATCCGCTTCGTCCGCTACAATTTCTGGAACGCCGACGACAGCCGCTGGATGCGCCATGTCGGCGACGTCGTGAACAACCACGAAGAAAAGATCCCGGAAGTCGGCCGCTACAACGCCGGCCAGAAGCTGGTGTTCTGGGGCATGACGCTCTGCATCCTCGTCCTCTTCGTCTCGGGCCTCGTCCTCTGGGATACCTACTTCTTCCAGTACACGACGATCGACCAGAAGCGGCTCGCCGCCGTGATCCATGCGCTCGGCGCGTCGGGAATCATCATCATCCTCATCATCCACGTCTACGCCGCGATCTGGGTGCGCGGCACCGTTAGGGCGATGACGCGGGGCTCCGTCACCGGTGGGTGGGCCTGGCGTCATCACCGGAAGTGGCTGAAGGAAGAGGCCGCCAAGCCGAGCAATGACGACTAAGGCCCCGCTCGCAGAGCCCGTCGACATCGGAAAGGCCGCTTCGGCGGCCTTTCTCCGTCTTCCGGAAGTTCCGACCCTCTTCCGCCGCCGCGCCGCGCGCTTCGCCGCGCTGGCGCCCGGCCATCCACTGGAGAAATTCCTCCGCTTCATGGGACGCCTGGCCGAGGCCCAGGTGGAATCCATCCGCGCGCTCACGCCGGGCGGCCTTCCGGATGCCGCAGAGATCGAGGAGGCCAAGGAGTCCGCCCTGCCGCCGCTCGGCGGCGACGGCCTGCTCGACGGGCCGCAATGGCGGGACGTGCTTCGCGCCCTCCTCAAGACCATCAGCGCAGCCGACATGCCGACGGAAACCCGGCACATCATCGCCGCGCTCGCGAGCGAGCCGGCCGCCGCCCTCGATGCGCGCGCCCGGGCCGTGCTCTCGGGCGACGTGGCGGATGAAGATCGCGGCGCCGCGGTCTTCGTCACCGCCGCTCTCCAGGTCCGCTGGGCCGGCGCCGCCAGCCTGCTTTCGGCCGACGGCTTCCAGCAGGTCGAGGACGGACGGCTCTGCCCGGTCTGCGCGTCGGCCCCTCAGGTGAGCGTGGTCGGCCCGGCCAGCGAAGGCCAGAACACCCGCTATCTTCACTGCGGCCTCTGTGCGTCGGCCTGGAACTACGTCCGCATCAAATGCGCCGCCTGCGGCTCCACTGCCGGCGTCGCCTATCACGGCATCGAGGGCACCGATCAGTCGATCCGCGCCGAGACTTGCGATGAGTGCCACGGCTACGTGAAGATCCTCTCGTCGGAGAAGGATCCGGCCGTCGATCCGACGGCCGATGATATCGCCTCCACCGGCCTCGACCTGATGGTGGCCGAAGCCGGCTGGCATCGGCCGGCACCCAATCCGTTCCTCCTGGCGACTTAAAATAAAGGAAATCACCCGATGCGTGCCGCGGAGCGGTCGACGGGAAAGGCGGAGACGAAGGCGGATGCGCGGATGCGCCTGCCCTCGGTCGATCGCCTGCTGGCAGGGCCGGAGGCCGCGGCGCTGATCGCAGCCCACGGCCGGCCGCTGACCCTGGAGGCGCTTCGCGCCGCCCTCGACGGGCTCCGGGCCAAGCCGCCGGCGGACAGCGCCGATCCCGCAGGCCTGGCGCTCGCCGACGCCGCATCGCGCCTGGAACGCCTCTCCCGGCCGTCGCAGCGCCGCGTGTTCAACCTCACCGGCACGGTGCTGCACACCAATCTCGGCCGGGCGCTGCTGCCGGAAGAGGCGATCGAGGCGGTGGCATCCGCCATGCGCGAGCCCTCCAACCTCGAATACGACCTCGCCAGCGGCCGGCGCGGCGAACGCGACGCGCATGTCGCCTCCTGGCTCGTCCGCTTCTCCGGCGCCGAGGCGGCGACCGTGGTCAACAACAACGCCGCCGCCGTCCTCCTCGTCCTCAACACGCTGGCCAAGGGCAAGGAGGCGATCGTCTCCCGCGGCGAGCTGGTCGAGATCGGCGGCGCCTTCCGTATTCCCGACGTGATGGCGCGGGCCGGCGCCCGGCTGGTCGAGGTCGGCACAACCAACCGCACCCATCTCAAGGACTACGAGGGCGCAATCGGCCCGAAGACCGCGCTCCTGATGAAGGTGCATGCCAGCAACTACCGGATCGACGGATTCACCGCGAGCGTGCCGGCCAGCGACATCGCTCCGCTCGCACGAGCACGCGGCCTGGCCCTGGTTGAGGACCTCGGCAGCGGCACGCTGATCGATCTCAAGCCCCTCGGCCTCCCGCACGAGCCGACGGTCGCCGAGTCGGTCGCCGCCGGCGCCGACCTCGTCACCTTCTCCGGCGACAAGCTGCTGGGCGGGCCTCAGGCCGGGATGATCGTCGGCCGCGCCGACCTGATCGCAAAGATCATCAAGAACCCGCTGAAGCGCGCGCTGCGGCTCGACAAGATGCGCCTCGCCGCCCTTGAGGCCGTGCTCCGGCTCTACGCCGACCCGGACAAGCTTCGCCGGCGCCTGCCGACGGTGCGGCATCTCGCCCGACCGAAACCGGAGATCGAGGCCCTGGCCGAACGTCTTGTCTCGGCTGTGGCGAAAGCCTTTTCCGGCAAGGTCGACGTCACCATCGTCGACTGCGCCAGCCAGATCGGCTCCGGCGCCATGCCGGTTGAGAACCTGCCCAGCGCCGGCCTCCGGCTGGTTCCGATCACCGGTGGCGCCGACCGATTGGCGAAGCAGCTCCGCCAGCTGCCGATCCCCGTCATCGGCCGCATCGCCGACGGCGCCGTGCTGCTCGACCTCCGTTGCCTCGAGGACGAGGCGGGGTTCGTGGCGCAGCTATGATCGTCGGCACCGCCGGCCATATCGACCACGGCAAGACCGCGCTGGTGAAGGCGCTGACCGGCATCGATGCCGATCGGCTGGCGGAGGAGAAGCGGCGCGGCATCACCATCGATCTGGGATTCGCCTACCAGCCGATCGAGGGTGGCGAGATCCTGGGCTTCATCGACGTGCCTGGCCATGAGCGCTTCGTCCACACCATGCTGGCCGGCGTCTCCGGCATCGACGTGGTCATGCTGGTGATCGCCGCCGACGACGGCGTGATGCCGCAGACCCGCGAGCATCTGCAGATCATCGATCTCCTCGGTCTGAGCCGCGGCGTCGTCGCGCTGACCAAGCGCGATCTCGTCGACGCCGGTCGGCTGGCAGCGGTGACTGCGGATATCCAGTGCCTGCTTGGCGGCACCTCCCTCGCCGGCGCCGAGATCCTGCCGGTCTCCGCCGTTACCGGCGAAGGCGTCGCCGACCTCGCCCTCTGGCTGCAGCTTGCGGCCTCCGAGCCGGGCCGCACCGCCAAAGGCCGCTTCCGGCTCTCGGTCGACCGGTCCTTCATCATCGGCGGCGCCGGCACGGTGGTGACCGGCACGGTCTTCTCCGGCTCGGTCAGCAGCGGCGATTCCGTGCTGGTCTCGCCGGCCGGTCACGAGGCCCGCATCCGCGGCCTTCGCGCCCAGAATCGCGAAGCCGAGACCGGCGTCGCCGGCCAACGGGTTGCGCTCAACCTGGTCGGCCCTCGCATCGACAAGGACGCGATCCAGCGCGGCGACTGGGTGCTCGATCCCGCCGCCCATCGTCCGACCGACCGGCTCGACGTCCATCTCAAGCTGCTGGCGAGCGAGGCGAAGCCGATCCGCCACTGGCTTCCAGCGCATCTCCATCTGGCCGCCGCGCATGCGACCGGCCGGGTGGCACTCCTGGAGGCCGAGACCCTGGCGCCCGGCGGCGAGGCGCTGGCGCAGCTCGTGCTCGAAAAGCCGATCGGCGCGCTCTCCGGCGATCGCTTCGTGCTGCGTGACCAGTCGGCGCAGCGCACCATCGGCGGCGGCTATGTCCTCGATCCCTTCCCTCCCGCGCGCGGCCGGCGGACGCCCGAGCGCCGCGCCTGGCTCGCCGCCGAGCGTGCCGCCGATCCGGCGACGGCGCTGGCCGGGCTTCTCGCCCTCGATCCCGGCATCGTCGACCTCGACGCCTTCCGCCGCCGGCACAACCTGACGCCCGCCGAAACCGAGGCGGTCGAGGCGGGCGCGCCGATGGTGGCCGCCGGCGCCTGGGGCTTCGCCGCCCAGCGCTGGACCTCGCTTCGCCAGCAGAGCGTGGAGGCGCTGAAGGCCTTCCATGAGAAGAACCCGGAGCTGCCCGGGCTGCAGGCCGAGAAGCTGCGCCAGGCGCTGCCGCTTCGCATCCCGGTGCCCGCCTTCGCCGCCCTCGCCGAGGCGCTGGTCCGTGCCAAGTCCGTCGTCCTCGACGGCGTCTGGTACCGGCTCCCGAGCCACTCGGCCAGGCTGCAGCCGGAGGACGAGCGGATCTGGGCCTGCATCCGCCCGATGCTGAGCGGCGTGCCCCGCTTCAAGCCGCCCCGCGTCCGCGACATCGGCCAGGAGCTCGGCATTCCCGAGGTCAAGGTCCGCACCCTGATGAAGCGCCTCTCGCGCATGGGCCAGGTGGTGGAGGTCGCCCAGGACCATTTCTTCCGGACGCCGGTGGTCGCCGAAATGATCCTCGTCGCCGATCGCCTCGCCAAGGCGGACGCCACCGGCACATTCAACGCCGCCGCCTTCCGCGACAAGGTCGACAACGGCCGCAAGGTGGCGATCCAGGTGCTGGAATTCTTCGACCGCCACGGCGTGACCACGCGCAGAGGCGATCTCCGGACGGTGCGGGCCGACCGCGTCAACCTGTTCGGCCGGCCGGAGGGGAAGTAGGATGAGCTTGGAAGAGACACGTTCCCGGTGGAGCGGCCGGACTTCAAATCCGGTAAGGGTCGCAAGACGGCTCTTCGTGGGTTCGACTCCCACTCTCTTCCGCCAAATTTCCGTCCATAGTCGTCCAGGGCCGTCCGCCACCATCCAGGATATGCCCATTTTTGCTGGGGTTTTGGTAATCCCGATTTCCATACACGGCCACGGTGGTTCTACAGGGTTCGCTGGAAGTTACCCCCATTTGGGGGTATATTTGGGGGTAACAATCCGACCACCTCGGAGTTACCCCCATGCTGACCGACACGCAGATCCGCAAAGCGAAGGCACCCGCGAAGCCGACCAAGCTTTCTGATGAGCGTGGCCTGTATCTCCTGCTCACTCCGACCGGGGGAAGGGGGTGGCGTTTCAAGTACCGGTTTGCCGGCAAGGAGAAACTCTTGTCGCTCGGCACTTATCCGGACGTACCGCTGGCTAAAGCCCGGGAAGCGAGAGACGAGGCGCGGAGGCAATTGAAGGATGGCGTCGATCCCTCTGCCGCCCGCCAGCAGGAGAAGCGGGAGAAAGCCGAAGCTACGGCCAACGATTTCGAGACGGTGGCGCGGGAGTGGCTCGACAACGTCGAAGCCCGATGGACTCCCGTCTATCACGGCGACACGTTGAAGCGCTTCGAGGCGTTCATCTTTCCCCGCATCGGCCGGAAGCCGATCGCGAGCGTGACTACGCCGGACCTTTTGCTTCTGCTGCGCAAGGTGGAGGCGCGCGGGACGGTGGAGACGGCGCACAAGGTGGCACGTGCCTGTGGGCAGGTCTTCCGTTATGGCATCGCCTCCGGTCGCTGCGAGCGGAACCCCGCGGCCGATCTCCGGGGTGCGCTGAAAGCCCGCCCCAAGCCGAAGCCCATGGCCGCTCTCCCTGCCACGGAACTCCCGACCTTCCTTCGAAAGATCGACGAGTATGACGGCGACTTGCAGACGAAATTGGCGTTGCGCTTGCTCGCCCTCACTTTCGTGCGGACCAACGAGTTGCGTGGGGCCAAGTGGGCGGAGATCGACCTCGAGAAAGCCGAATGGGTCGTCCCCGCCGAGCGGATGAAAACCAGGACCCCACATCACGTGCCCCTCTCGCGGCAGGCTGTGGAGGCAATTCGTCAGCTTCAGACCATCAATGGCAAGTGGCCGTGGGTCTTCCCCGGCCGGGCACCAGCAAAGCCCATGAGCAAGAATACGATTCTCTTCGCCCTCTATCGCATGGGCTATCACTCACGGATGACAGGCCACGGCTTCCGCGCCTTGGCGTCGACGGCTCTCAACGAAATGGGCTACCGCCCCGATGTGATCGAGCGTCAACTGGCGCATACGGAGAAGAACGCCGTTCGCGCTGCCTATCACCGGTCCCAGTACCTGGAGGAGCGCACGATCATGATGCAGACGTGGGCGGACTTCCTCGATGCCCAGCGCGCCGGGACCAAGGTTGTGCCGTTCAAGCGGTCGGCCTCCGACAACGTAATCTCGATCAGAGCGAAGCAGTCGGGAGAAGCAAATGCCTGATCACGGCGCTCTCGCGATGAGCACACAGACAATCGGGAAGCGGCGACGAGGCATCAGCTGGCTGACGGCGCTCGCCGTTGCTCGCGCTACAAGGCCGGGCATGTATGCCGATGGAGGTGGCCTGTACCTGCAGGTCTCCCATGAGGGCGCTCGATCCTGGATCTTTCGTTATCGATCCAACGGACGGACGACGCCGCGCGACATGGGGCTTGGGTCGCTCCTCACCGTGACTTTGGCGGAAGCGCGCGAGAGGGCTCGGATCGCACGGGGACAGCTTCTCGATGGAGCGGATCCGATCGAGACCCGCCGCGCGGCCCGCGCCAAGGCGACGAAATTCACGACCTTCAAAGAATGCGCGGCTGCCTACATCGAGGCGCATCAACCCGGCTGGCGCAATGAGAAGCACGCCGAGCAATGGCGGACGTCGCTCGAAACCTATGCGTATCCCGCGCTCGGCTCCTTTTCCGTCCACGCGGTCGATGTCGACCTCGTGATGAAGGTCCTTGAGCCCATCTGGAACGAAAAGACTGAGACCGCAGCGCGAATCCGCGGGCGCATTGAAGCGATCTTGGACTGGGCTCACACGCGCGGACTCCGCGAGGGCAACAACCCAGCCAGGTGGCATGGACATCTCGCTAATTTGCTGCCTGCGCGAGGCAGAGTTGCCAAGCCTAGGCACCACCCTGCCCTGCCCTTCGAGCAGATCGGCGCCTTTGTCGCTCAGCTGCGGCAAGAGCAAGGCATTGCGGCGAGAGGTCTTGAGTTCCTCATTCTGACTGCAGCTCGTACGAGCGAGGTGACCGGCGCCACGCCAGCTGAGGTCAATCGGCAGAAGTGCCTTTGGACGGTTCCTGCCGATCGGATCAAAGCCGGGCGCGAGCACCGCGTCCCCCTATCTGCCCGAGCGCTCGAGATCCTCGAAGAAGTCGGAGCTGCTCAAGTTGACTACCTCTTCCCCGGCGGCCGTCGTGGCCAGCCGCTGAGCGAGAGCGCGTT
>CAXNIC010000237.1:0-8060 GCA_964201945.1 Alphaproteobacteria bacterium | reverse complement strand
GGCTCCTGCTTCTGGTAGATGCAGGCCTTCATGCAGTCGTTGCAGATGCGATGGCCGGTCGCAGCACAGAGCGGGTTGTCGATGGCGACGATGGCGAGCGCGCCGACCGAATGCCCCTGGCTCTTCACCAGGTTCATCTCGGAGATCTTCTCTTCCAGCGGGCATCCGGCGAGCGTCACGCCGAAGGTGCTCTTCTGGAACTGACCGGTCTTGCGGTCGCGAAGCCCCTTGGAGCAGCTGTCCTTGCCCTGGTTGTGGCACCAGATGCAGTAGGTCGCGTGATCGAGCGCGCCCTTGAGATCCATGCCGCCATCGGTGAGCGCGAAGCCCTTGCGGCTCCGCCAGTGGAGCGGGTCGAGCCTCAGCATCTCGACGCCGTCGACGGCGACGGTCTCGACCGGCACCAGATGCATGGGGTCCGGTTTCCGCGGCACCCGGAACAGGACGCCGCTCCGGTGCTTGGCCTTGCCTTCGGGCGTGTGCACGGCCCAGGCCGCGTATTTCTTGGCGATCTCGATCGCATCCGGATGCGAGGCCTCATCCGCCAGCCAGGCGGTGACGGCGGCGGCGTAGCTCTCCTCCGTCAGCGTGCCGCCGATCAGGGCTTCGAGGTTGCGGGCGAGCGCGGTGCCGTCGAGGGAGGCGGCAGCATCGGCACTGACGTCTTTCACCGCGCGGCGCTGCACGAACAGCCGCTTCACCTCGTAGAGCGGTGCCAGCGCGTCGTGGCGGGCGCCGAGTGCGCGCATCTCCTCGGCGATACCGAAGAGGCGCGCGATGAAGTCGTCGAGATGCGGGGCCGCGTCGATGACCAGCTGGGACTCGTCCTTCGCCGCCAGCGACTCCGGCTGGGCACGCGCCGTCATCAGCCGATTGAACAGCCCGGCATCCGCCGTCTTCAGATGCTCGCAGAAGCGGCCGTCCAGGCGGACGAGTCCGTCCCGGTCATAGAGGTCGGCGAAGGCGAAGCCGTCGGCGAGCTGAAGCGTCTCGGTCAAAGGGAAGATCCGCGCCGTGGGGAAGGGAGGAGTTAGCGCGAAATATGGGGAGCCGTCACCCCGATTCGAGGCGATTTCCTTCTCTTTCGGGCCCTCGATGGAGCAAGTCCTGCCGGCGCGACGCTAGGTCGCTCTGGCGGACCCCCATCCCCCTCCTCATTATGCGGCCATGTCCGAGGCTTCCCCGCGCCCGGTCGCCACCTGGCTTCTCCTCACGGCGGCCATGGTCTTCGCCATGGCGGTGATCGGTGCGATCACTAGGCTGACCGAATCCGGTCTCTCGATGGTCGAGTGGCGGCCGCTGATCGGGGCCTTGCCGCCGCTCTCGGATGCCGACTGGCAGACGCTGTTCGCCGAGTATCGGGCGACGCCGGAATTCCAGAAGCTGAATGCCTGGATGGGCCTCGACGACTTCAAGACCATCTTCTGGTGGGAGTACATCCATCGTCTCTGGGGCCGGCTGATCGGTCTGGTCTTCGCGCTTCCGCTCGCCTGGTTCTGGTGGAAGGGCCGGCTCGCCTCCTGGCTCAAGCCCTGGCTGCTGCTGGCCCTCGCGCTGGGCGCGCTGCAGGGCGTGGTCGGCTGGTGGATGGTCGTCTCCGGCCTGGTCGACGACCCGTACGTCAGCCATTTCCGTCTCGCCGCCCACCTGGGATTGGCCGTGCTGGTCTACGGCCTCGTGCTGGCGCTTGCCGAGCGCCTGAGCCCGGCGCCGAAGCTGCCTGTGCCATCCTGGCTCAAGATCGTCGCGCCGGCGCTGGCCGGATCCGCCTTCGTCGTCATCCTCTCGGGCGCGCTGGTCGCCGGGCTCGATGCCGGTCTCCTCTACAACACCTTCCCGCTGATGGGCGATTCGTGGATCCCGGACGAGGTCCGGTTCGCCGGCGATGCCTCAACCTTCCTCTCGAACCCTGCCGCCGTTCAGTTCCTCCATCGCTGGCTCGCCAAGACCCTGGCCGCGACGATTCTCGTCTTCTGGGTCCTCGCCCGCCGCGAGCCGCTGGCGCCCTCGCAGCGAAATCCGCTCGATCTGCTGGCGGCGATGGCTGCGGTGCAGGTGGCGCTCGGTATCCTGACACTCTTGCTGCAGGTGCCGATCGCGCTCGCCGCTGCCCATCAGGCGGGCGCGCTGGTGCTGTTCGGACTCGCCGTGTGGGCGGCCGGACGACTCCGCCGCAACTAGAGCCGGGTGTCCGGGTTACACTCGTCACACGAAGCGGGGGACGAGATGATGCGCACACAGGGTTCGATCGCCACGGCCGCACCCTGGTGGCAGGCGGTCCGCGGTGAGCGGCTGGTGATCAACGGCGGCGTGCCGCTGGTCGGCCGCTACGACGTCAGCGGTGCCAAGAACGCCGCCCTGCCGCTGATGGTGTCGGCCCTCCTGACGCCGCATCTGGTTACCCTCCGCAACCTGCCGGCCAGCCTCGACGTCGCCGTCCTGGCGGCCCTGCTGCAGCACCTCGGCGTCGAGCTGCAGTGGTCCAAGACCGATGACGGGCTCTCGCTCACCATGGCGGCCGATCGCATCCGCTCGGGCGCCGTCGATGCCGAACTCGTCGGCCGCATGCGCGCTTCGTTCCTGCTCATGGGCGCGCTGCTCGGGCGTACCGGCGAAGCGGCCGTGCCGATGCCGGGCGGCGACGCCATCGGCCTCCGCGGGATCGATTTCCACCTCTCAGGATTCCGCGCCATGGGCGCCACGGTCGAGCTGGTCGACGGCGTCGTCCGTGCCAAAGCGCCGAACGGCCTCAAGGGCGCCGAGATCGTCTTCCCGCGCGTCTCGGTCGGCGCGACCGAGAACCTGATGCTGGCGGCGGTGCTCGCCGACGGCCAGACCATCCTTCGCAATGCCGCGCGGGAGCCCGAGATCGCCGACCTCGCCGCCTGCCTCGCGGGCATGGGGGCGAAGATCGCCGGGATCGGCAGCGACACGCTGGTGATCGAGGGCGGCGCGCCGCTAACCGGCGTTGTCCATCGCGTGATGCCTGACCGCATCGAGATCGGCACGGTCGCCTGCGTCGCGGCGATGACGGGCGGCGAGATCGTGATCAGCAATGCGAACCGGGAGCTTCTCGGCGCGGCGGCCCCGGCGCTGGAGTCGGCCGGCATCAGCCTGGTCGACAGCGGCGACGGTCTGGTCATCGCGCGGCGGACCGGCGACAGCCTGGTCGGCATCGACCTGGTGACCCAGCCCTATCCGGGCGTGGCGACGGATCTGCAGGCGCCGGTCATGGCGATGCTGACCTTGGCCGACGGCGTCAGCAGCATCACCGAGACCATTTTCGACCAGCGTTTCCGCCACGTCGACGAGCTCAGGAAGATGGCTGCCAACATCCTTGTCCGCGGCTCGACCGCGGTGATCCGGGGCGTGCCGAAGCTGACCGGCGCCCAGGTGACGGGCACCGACGTCCGCGCCGCCGCAGCATTGCTGATCGCCGGCTTGGCGGCCGAGGGCGAGACCGTGCTGACCGGCCTCGATCATCTCGATCGCGGCTACGACGCCATCGTCGCCCGGCTGACCGCGCTCGGCGGCCGCATGGTCAGGTCCTAGCGACCGCCCGGTCGAGCATCGCGCTCAAGAGCACGTTGCAGCCGGCGGTCAGGTCCTCGGGCTTGGCGTTCTCGACCTCGTTGTGGCTGATGCCGTTCTCGCACGGCACGAAGATCATGCCGGTGGGAGCGACGCGCGCGACATAGACCGCGTCGTGGCCGGCGCCTGAGACGATCTCGCGCGACGGATATCCTAAGCGCTCGGTCGCCTTCCTCACCGCATCGACGCAGGCGGCGTCGAAGGGCGTCGGCGGGAAGTACCAGAAGTCCTTCACCTCGACCGAGAGCCCGGCGCTCTCCGCCACCTCCCGGCAGGCGGCCTTCAGCTCGGCATCCATGGCCGAGAGCGTCGCGTCGACCGGGTGCCGGAAATCGATGGTGAAGAAGACGCGGCCCGGAATCGTGTTCCGGCTGTTCGGGCTCGACTGGATGAAGCCCACGGTGGCGCAGGCATTCGGCGGGTGGGCCAAGCCGATGCGGTTGACCGCCTGGATCAGGCGGGACGCGCCGACCAGCGCGTCCTTCCGGCGCGGCATCGGCGTCGGCCCGGCATGGGCCTCCTGGCCGGTCACCGTCACCTCGTACCAGCGCTGACCTTGCGCGCCGGTGACGACGCCGACGGTCTTGCCCTCGGCCTCCAGGATCGGCCCCTGCTCGATATGCGCCTCGAAATAGGCGGTGAAGGGGCGTCCGCCCACCGCGGTGTCTCCCGCATAGCCGATGCGGCGAAGCTCATCGCCGAGCCGCTTACCGTCGATATCGGCCTTGGCTTCGATCTCCTCAACCGGCCAGATGCCGGCAAAGACGCCGGAGCCCATCATCGCCGGCGAGAAGCGCGAACCCTCCTCGTTGGTCCACACCGCGACCTCGATCGGTGCCTCGGTCTCGATGCGGTGGTCGTTCAGCGTCCGCACCACCTCGAGCCCGGCCAGCACGCCGTAGACGCCGTCGAAGCGGCCGCCGGTCGGCTGGGTGTCGAGGTGGCTTCCGGTCACCACCGGCGGCAGGTCGGGATTACGGCCGGGCCGGCGGGCGAAGACGTTGCCGATGCGGTCGACCGTGATGGTGCAGCCGGCGGCCTTGGCCCAGCCGACGAAGAGGTCGCGGCCGTCGCGGTCGAGGTCGGTCGCCGCCAGACGTGCGTTGCCGCCCTTGGCCGTGGCGCCGATCTTCGCCATCTCCATCAGGCTGTCCCACAGCCGGCTGCCGTCGATCGCCAGGTTCCGCATCCAAGTCTCCTCGTGCTCGTCCGGGCATTGTAGCCGGCCGACGGCCGACCGATACTCTGGACCCATGCGCGTCTTCCATTCGCCGGACCACATCCGGCACTTCCCCAAGACCTTCATTTCCCGCGGCCAGGTGCTCGAAAGCCCGGAGAAGCCGGAGCGGGCCGAGGTGCTGCTGAAGGCGCTCTCCGCCGCCGGGCACGAGATCGTTCGGCCGAAGAGTCATGGGATCGCGCCGGTCGAGGCGATCCACGATGCCGGCTATCTCGCCTTCCTGAAGGACGGCTACAAGGCGTGGCGCAACCTGCCAGGCGCCTCGGCCGAGATCATCCCGAACGTCCATCCCGGCCGCAACATGGCGCGGGCGACGCCGCATCCGGTCGCGCGCGCCGGCTGGTACCAGGCGGACACCGCCTGCCCGATCGGGGATGGCACATGGGAAGGCGTGTTGGCCGCCGCCGACTGCGCGCTGTCGGCGACCGAGGCGGTGCTGGCGGGCGAGCGCGTCGCCTACGGCCTCTGCCGTCCGCCGGGCCATCACGCCTACGCGGACCAAGCCGGCGGCTTCTGCTTCCTCAACAACGTCGCCATCGCTGCCGAGATGGCGGTGCGCGCCAAGGGACGGGTGGCGATCCTCGATGTCGACATCCATCACGGCAACGGCACGCAGGGGATCTTCTGGCGCCGGCCGGACGTGCTGTTCGTGTCGCTGCACGCCGACCCCGCCGCCTACTACCCGTTCTATGCAGGATATGCCGACGAGGTGGGCGAGGGGGCAGGGGCCGGCGCTACCTTCAACCTGCCGCTTCCGCACGGGACCGGCGACGACGCGTTTCTCGTCGCGCTCGAACGGGCGCTCAACCGCATCCGCGCCTACGGGCCGGCGCTGCTGCTGGTGTCGCTTGGCCTCGATGCCTCGGAGGACGATCCGCTCGGCGTCCTCAAGATCACCACCGACGGATTCCGCCGCATCGCGGTCGAGATCGAGGCGCTGAAGCTGCCGACGGTGCTGGTCCAGGAGGGCGGCTACCTGTCGGCCAGCCTCGGCGCCAATGCGGTGTCGTTCCTCTCGGCGTTCTAGCGCGTGCCGCGGATGAAGGCGGCGAGGAAGCGCTGGATGTTGACGTCGAGCTGCAGGTCGACGTCGCGCATCAGGCCCTCGACCAGCTCGTAGAGCACGCGGTCGTTCTCGTTTGGCGTGATGCCTTCCGCAACCGACCGGCTGCGTTCGGCGCGGCCGGTGGCGGCACCTTCCGGTGCCATGATGTTCATCGGCTTGATCTCGACGCTCATCTCGATGAAGGCGTCGTAGCGGGCGGCCTGGTCCTTGGTGAACACGCCCTGCACGCCCGGCGTGACGCGGAGCGAGTTCTCGATCACGCGCGCATCCTTGATGGTGACGACGGCGACGCCGCTGGCACCGACGGGGATCAGCCGGTCGCGGGCCCAGCGCTCGGCCGCCTTGGCCGGCGAGACCGGCACCTGGTGCTCGATGTTCGGCAGCCGGAACGGCGGCTGGTACAGGTCGACGACCTGGATCTCCGCCACGTCGAGAAGGAAGCGCGGCCGGTCGGTGAAGGTCATGTCCGGCAGCCTGACCGGCGGCGGCGCGGCGCAGGCCGGCAGCACGACGATGGCGAGGAGGGCGAGCTTCTTCAGGAACGTCATCTGTGACCTCGTCTGATCTGTCAGCGACACGTGGCGACCGCTCGACGGCAGTTCAACCGCCGGGCGAGGCCAGGGCTGCGCCTAGGCACCCGCGGCAACAGAATTGTCACACCGGGATACCGCGCCACCCAGTCTAACGTGCCCTGAACGCGCGCACCTCGTCTTCCGAGAAGATGTTGCTGGCATTGCAGAATTGGCAGGTGACGATGAACCGGCCGTCGACCATGAAGCCGGGAAGCTCGTCCTCGGGCACCAGGCGGAGCGCCCCCTCGGCGCGCTCGCGCGTGCACCGGCACTTGGCCTCCATCGGGCGCGGGGTGAAGACCCGGACGCCCTCGATGTGGAACAGGCGATAGAGCAGATCCTCCGCCGCCAGGTCCGGGTCGAGCAGCTCGTCCTCGGTCAGGCTCTCGATCAGGTGAAGCGTGCGGTTCCAGGCATCGGGATCGCTCGCATCCCCGGGCAGGCGCTGGATCATCAGCGCGGTCGAGCGCCAGGCGGTGGTGAGGCCGGCGGCGAGGACCACCCGGGTCTCCAGCTGCTCCGACTGCTTGAAATAATGATCGACGGCACCGGCCAGCGTGTCCTCGCCGAGGGCGACGATGCCCTGGTAGCGCTCGGTGTCCTGTCCCTGGTCGACGGTGAAGGCGAGCTGGCCCTTGCCGATCAGGTGGTCGAGCCGGCGCTCCTCCGTCGCGATCGGCCGGCGGCGAGCTGGGCATAGCCGCGAAGATGTCCGGCCGAGGTGACGTCGACCACCATGAGCCTGATCGGCCCGTCGCCTTTGGCCTGGACCGAGAAGACGCCATCGTATTTCAGCGAGGATCCGACGGCGGCGGCGAGCGCGATCGCCTCGCCGAGAAGCCGGCTGACCGGGCGCGGATAGGCGTGCTGACGGAGGATGATGTCGAGCGCGGGGCCGAGGCGCGCGATGCGGCCGCGCACGTTGAGGCCCTCGACCTGGAACGGCAGCACCGTATCGTCGGCGCTCCGGGCGCCGACGGTCCCGGTCTTCACCGCCATTCTAGGAGAGACACCAGGCGAGGATCGCCTTCTGCACGTGGAGTCGGTTCTCCGCCTCGTCCCAGACCACCGATTGCGGTCCGTCGATCACGGACGCCGTCACCTCGTCGCCGCGATGAGCGGGGAGGCAGTGCATGAAGATGGCGTCGGGCTTGGCCAGCTTCATCAGCCGGTCGTCGACCCGGTAGGGGGCGAGGAGATTGTGCCGAGTCTCGCCCTGGGTGGTGTCGTTCATCGACACCCAGGTGTCGGTGACGATGCAGTCGGCGCCGCGAGCGGCGGCGTCCGCATCCTCCGTGACCACGATCTTGCCGCCCTTCTCGTTGGCCCAGTGGATCAGCGGTTCGGGCGGCGTCAGCTCCTTCGGGCAGGCGAGCCTGAACTCGAAGCCGAAGCGGACGGCGGCATGCACCCAGGAGGCCGCGACGTTGTTGCCATCGCCGGACCAGGTCACCACCCGGCCGGCGATCGAGCCGCGGTGCTCCTCGAAGGTCATGACGTCGGCCATCAGCTGGCAGGGATGGCTGGTGTCGGTGAGGCCGTTGATCACCGGCACGGTGGCGTATTGCGCCATCTCGTGCAGCTTCCAGGG
>CAXNIC010000236.1:0-8199 GCA_964201945.1 Alphaproteobacteria bacterium | reverse complement strand
CGGCCGATCACCGGGGCGAAGCGGTTGCTTTCGAGAGCGAAGCCGAGAATCGCGATGCGGGGGCGCTTGGCCATGGGACGGACTCCGGAAGGAATAGGCGCCCCCATCGTCTCGTTCATTTGCTTTCGAGGCAAGGTTTGCAGCGGTACCCCCTATCGGGATAACGTTGCCGCGCCTGGGAGGCATGAATGACCTGGTCGATCGTTGCACGCGACCCGAAAACGGGCGCGTTCGGTGTCGCTGTCGCCACCAAGTTCTTCGCCGTCGGCTCGATCTGCCCCTATGGTCGGAGCGATGTCGGCGCGCTGTCGACTCAAGCGCTGGTCAACCCGTTCTACGGCGTCGACGGCATGAAGATGCTGGCGGCCGGCGTGCCGGCGCCCGATGCGCTGCGCCTGCTGACGACGGCGGACGAAGGCCGTGAGTCCCGCCAGTTCCACATCATCGATACGGCCGGGCGCAATGCGGCGCATACCGGGCGCGACTGCGTCGAGTGGAGCGGCCACCTGGTCGCCGACGGTGTTTCGGTTGCCGGCAACATGCTGGCCGGCCCGCAGGTGGTCGCGGAGACGCTGAAGGCCTATCAGGCGAACATGGACCAGCCGCTGGCAGAGCGCCTGATCCGGGCGCTCGAGGCGGGCGATGCGGTCGGCGGCGACAAGCGCGGTCGGCAGTCGGCCTGCCTCGTGATCCATTCGGGCGAGGAGTATCCGGAGCTCGACCTTCGCGTCGACGACCACACGCTGCCGTTGCCCGAGCTCCGGCGGCTCTGGGGCGTGGCCCGGACCCACTACCTGCCGTTCAAGAGCTGCCTTGCGAAGAAGGGTGACCCGTTCGGCATCCACGATCGCGCCCAGGTCATGGACGTCATCGCCAAGGCCCAGGCGGCGCTCTCGTGAACGCGCCGCTCCTCGCCGTCGACGCTCTCTCGACCGAATTCAAGACCGACCACGGGCATTTCCGCGCCGTCGACGAGGTGTCGTTCGCGCTCGACAAGGGGAAGACGCTTTGCGTCGTCGGCGAATCCGGCTGCGGCAAGAGCGTCACCGCGCTGTCGATCATGGGGCTGGTCCCGAGCCCGCCCGGCTACATCGTCGGCGGCTCGATCCGCTTCGAGGGCGAGGAGCTGATCGGGCTCGCGCCCGAGCGCTACCAGAGCCTCCGCGGCAACCGCATGGGGATGATCTTCCAGGAGCCGATGACCTCGCTGAACCCGGCCTTCACCGTCGGCGACCAGATCAGCGAGGCGATCCTCCGCCACGAGCAGGTGAGCCCGGCGGAATCGAAGGAGCGTACCATCGAGCTGCTGCGGCGTGTCCGCATCCCGAGCCCCGAGAAGCGTTTCGACGACTACCCGCACAAGCTCTCGGGCGGCATGCGGCAGCGGGCAATGATCGCGATGGCGCTCTCGTGCTCGCCCGACCTCCTGATCGCCGACGAGCCGACCACCGCGCTCGACGTCACCATCCAGGCGCAGATCCTCGACCTCCTCGGCACGCTGCGGGCCGAGACCGGCATGGCGATCATGCTGATCACGCATGATCTCGGCGTCGTCGCCGAGATGGCCGACGAGGTGCTGGTCATGTATGCGGGCCGGGTGGTCGAGCGGGCGCCGGCGGCGATGCTCTTCGCCGAGCCGCAGCATCCCTACACCATCGGGCTGATGGGCTCGGTGCCGAGGCTCGATCTCGAGCAGGACCGGCTGGCGGCGATCGAAGGCCAGGTGCCGAACCCGGCGAACCTGCCCCAGGGCTGCCGCTTCCGCGCCCGCTGCCCCTTCGCCATTTCTGCCTGCGCCGAGACAGAGCCGCCGCTGGTCGAGGTCGTGCCCGGCCACCAGGCCGCCTGCTTCCGCGCTCCGCTCGAGATGGCTTGAGGCATGGCCCAGGCGATTCTCACGGTCGACGGACTGGTCAAGCACTTCCCGATCAAGCGCGGTGTCCTGCAGCAGACGGTCGGGCAGGTGCAGGCCGTCGACGGCGTCAGCTTCTCGGTCGCCAAGGGCGAGACTCTCGGCCTGGTCGGCGAGTCCGGCTGCGGCAAGTCGACGACGGGACGCCTGGTGCTGCGGCTGATCGAGCCGACCGCAGGCCGCGTCACCTATGACGGCCGCGAGATCTTCGGCCTCTCCGGCGGAGACATGCGCCGCCTCAGGCGCGAGATGCAGATCGTCTTCCAGGACCCCTACGCCTCGCTCAATCCGACGATGACCGTCGGTGCCATGCTGCGCGAGCCGATCGAGCTGCACGGGATCGCCTCGGGCAAGGCCGCGGAGGCGCGCATCAACGACCTGCTGGGCCTGGTCGGCCTCGCGCCCTACCATGCGCTTCGTTACCCGCACGAGTTCTCCGGCGGTCAGCGCCAGCGTCTCGGGATCGCACGCGCGCTCGCGGTGGAGCCCAAGCTGATCGTCGGTGACGAGCCGGTCTCCGCCCTCGACGTCTCGATCCGCGCCCAGGTCATCAACCTGATGCAGGATCTGCAGAAGCGGCTCGGCCTCTCCTACATCCTGATCGCGCACGATCTCGCGGTGGTGAAGCACATCGCCGACCGCGTCGCCGTCATGTATCTCGGCAAGATCGTCGAGCTGGCGCCGACGCGAACGCTGTTCCGCCGGCCGCGGCACCCGTATACGCGGGCGCTGCTGAACGCGATCCCGGCGCCCGATCCCCGGCTCAAGCTGCCGCGCACGCTGCTCGAAGGCGACGTGCCGAGCCCGATCGACCCGCCGCCCGGCTGCCGCTTCCATACGCGCTGCGCCTATGCGGTCGAGCGCTGCCGGGTTGAGGAACCGCCGCTGGTCGCGGACGCCGACGGCCATGCGACCGCCTGCCATCTCTGGCCCGAGATCGCCGACAGGGTCGGTGCTGGCGTCGGCGAGCACAAGCTTCCCGAGAACCCACGGCTCGAGCGGCTGAAGGCCGCCTTCAGGCCAGCTTGATGGGTAGTCTTACTAACGATACAGTCGACGCAACGTGGTCCTCGGGGGCGAGCCACGAAACAAGCACAATTGCTGGGAGACCGATCATGAAGCGCGTAGTTCTGCCGCTGCTGGCGCTGAGCTTGATGACGAGCGTCGCATCAGCTCAACAGAATCTCCGTATCGGCCTTGCCGAGGACCCGGACATCCTGGATCCGACGCTGGCCCGCACATTCGTCGGCCGTATCGTGTTCATGGCGATGTGCGACAAGCTGCTCGACATCGACAAGGACCTGAAGCTGGTTCCCCAGCTCGCGACCGAATGGTCATGGTCGCCCGACCAGACCGCGGTGACCTTCAAGATCCGTCCGAACGTCATGTTCCATGACGGCGAGAAGATGGATGCCGAGGCGGTGCGCTACTCGCTCGACCGCCACCTCAATCTCCAGGGCTCGTTCCGCCGTTCCGAGATCAACGTCGTCAAGTCGATCGACGTGGTCGACCCGACGACCGTCAAGGTCAGCATGGCGACGCCGTTCGCGCCGCTGCTGGCCCAGTTCACCGATCGCGCCGGCATGGTGGTCTCGCCCAAGGCGGCGACGGCCGCCGGCGCCAATTTCGGCGCCAAGCCGATCTGCGCCGGTCCCTACAAGTTCGTCGAGCGGGTCCAGCAGGACCGCATCGTGGTCGAGAAGTTCAAGGAGCACTGGAACGCGTCGGCCTACAGCTTCGACCGCATCACCTACCTGCCGATCGTCGACGGCACCGTCCGCCTCGCCAACCTCCGTTCCGGCCAGATCGACATGCTGGAGCGCCTGCAGGCGAGCGATGTCGCCGAGGTCAAGAAGGATGCCCGGGTCAAGTTCGCCTCGCTGACCGGCCTCGGCTACGCCGGCATCACCATCAACGTCGCCAACGGCGATCGGGGCAAGACCAATGTCCTCGCCAAGGACAAGCGCATCCGCCAAGCGCTTGAGCTGTCGATCGATCGCGATGCGATCAACCAGGTCGTATTCAACGGCGAGTTCAATGCCGGCAACCAGTGGGTTCCGCCGACCAATCCCTGGTACGTGAAGTCCGTAGCCACGCCGAAGCGCGACGTCGCCAAGGCGAAAGAACTGCTGAAGGCCGCCGGCGTCACCAACCCGTCCTTCACCCTGATGGTTCCGACAGGCAACGAAGGCCAGCAGGTCGCGCAGGTGATCCAGTCGATGGTCAAGGAATCGGGCTTCGACATGAAGATCCAGCAGGTCGAGTTCGCGACCTCGCTGCAGACCGCGCAGAAGGGCGACTTCGATGCCTTTCAGATCGGCTGGTCGGGCCGCGTCGATCCTGACGGCAACCTGACCGCGTTCATCGCCTGTGACGGCGGGCAGAACGACGGCAAGTACTGCAGCCAGGACGTCGAGGCCGCGCTTAAGCTCACGCGCTCGACCAGCAACTTCGAGCAGCGGGCGACCGCCTACGAGAAGATCGCCAAGGTCCACGCCGACGACGTGCCGCGCATCTATCTCTATCACCCGACCTGGTTCTGGGCGATGAGCCCGAAGCTGGCCGGCTTCCAGCCGGTCCCCGACGGGATGATCCGCCTGAACGGCATGAAGATGAACTGAGCTAAAGCGGGGAAACCCGGCGAAGAAGCGAGCCATGCTCACCTTCATCGTCCGTCGCATCCTGATCAGTATCCCCACGATCGTCTTCGTCTCGATCGTGGTGTTCGGACTGCAGCTCCTCCTCCCCGGCGATCCGGCGCTTGCCCTCGCCGGGGAGGAGCGGGACCCACAGCTCATCGCCGAGCTGCGCCGGCTCTACAATCTGGACCAGCCGATCTGGCGGCAGTACCTGATCTGGGTCGGCAATGTGCTTCAGGGCAATCTCGGGGAGTCGATCCGGCTCAAGATGCCTGTCGGCGACCTGGTCGCGGCCAAGCTGCCGGTGACGATGCAGCTGGCATCGATGGCGATCCTCATCGCCGTCTGCGTCGGTATCCCGATGGGAATCGTCTCCGCGGTCAAGAAAGAGACGTATCTCGACTACGGCGCCAACGTGGTCGCGCTCTCCGGCATCTCGGTGCCGAGCTTCTGGCTCGGCATCATGATGATCATGCTGTTCTCGGTGCATCTCGGCTGGCTTCCCGCGTCGGGCTTCGTCAAGCCGAGCGAGAGCCTGTCGCAGAACCTGAAGACGATGATCATGCCGGCCTTCGTCTTGAGCAGCGTCACCACGGCGATCTTCATGCGCCACACCCGCTCCGCCATGCTGGCGGTGCTGCGCTCGGACTATGTCCGGACGGCGCGGGCCAAGGGGCTCCGCGAGCCGCGCGTGGTCTTCCGCCATGCGCTCCGCAACGCCATCATCCCGGTGGTGACGCTGGGCGCCATCCAGCTCGGCGAGCTGATGAGCGGTGCGGTCCTGACGGAGCAGATCTTCACCATCCCGGGATTCGGCAAGCTGATCGTGGACGCGGTCTTCAACCGCGATTACGCCGTGGTCCAGGGCGTCGTCCTCTGCACGGCGACGGGCTTCATCTTCCTCAATCTCTGTGCGGACCTGATCTACTTCATGGTCAATCCGCGGATGCGAGGCTGATCCGATGGTCGCCGTCACCACCACCGCGACCGAGGACGTGCTCCGCCGGCCGAGCGTCTTCCGCCGGCTGATGCGCCGGAAGGGCGCGGTGGTCGGCCTTTGCGTCGTCTCGATCTTCGTCGTCATCGCAATCCTGGCGCCGTGGCTGGCGCCCTACGATCCGATCGCTACCAACTTCCTCCAGGTCAGGAAGCCGCCCAGCGCCCAGCACTGGATGGGTACCGACGAGATCGGGCGCGACCTGATGAGCCGCCTCATCTACGGCGCGCGGGCCTCGCTGCAGGCCGGCGTCATCTCGGTGATGATTGCGGTTTGCTTCGGCGTGCCGCTCGGGCTTCTCTCCGGCTACTGCAAAGGCTGGGTCGATTCGCTGATGATGCGGATCGTCGATGCCTTCCTTGCCTGCCCGTTCCTGATCCTCGCCATCGCCATGGCGGCCTTCCTCGGCCCCAGCCTCACCAACGCCATGATCGCGATCGGTCTCACCGCCATGCCGATCTTCGTCCGCCTGGTCCGTGGCCAGGTCCTGGCGGTGACGGTCGAGGACTATGTCGAGGCGGCACGCGCGCTCGGCAATCCGCATGTCAGGATCGCCGTCCGCCACGTGTTGCCGAACATCGTGGCGCCGGTGCTGGTGCACTCGACCCTCGCCATCGCCCAGGCGACGCTGGCGGAGGCGGCGCTGTCGTTCCTCGGCCTCGGCCAGCAGCCGCCCGAGCCGAGCTGGGGCAGCATGCTCAACGTCGCTCGCCAGTTCATCAGCCAAGCCCCCTGGATGTCATGGTGGCCGGGGCTCGCGATCGCCACCGTCGTGCTCGCCTTCAATCTTCTCGGCGATGGTCTTCGCGACGCGCTCGACCCCAAAGAGACCTGACGTAAACCAGCCCTGAAACGGAACGGGCGGCGCCACCGGCGCCGCCCGTTTGCGTTGAGCCTTTAGTCGGGCTCAGGACATCTTCGGCTTCGCCGGCTTCTTGGCGGCGGCCTTCTTGGCCGGGGTCTTCTTCGCGACCGGCTTCTTGGCAGTCGCCTTCTTGGCAGTCGCCTTCTTGGCAGTCGCCTTCTTCGCGGCGGGCTTCTTCGCCGCCGGCTGGGTCATGGTGGAGGTCTGCGCCAGGGCGGCGTTGGTCAAGGCCGGCTGGATGGCGAACAGACCAAGAACGAAAGCGGCGGGGAGGAGGATCTTGAGGCGCATCAGGGGAGCTCGTGGAGGAAAGTTGCAGGAAAGATCAAGATACTAGCGAGATCTAAACAAACGCAAGGTTTCGCAAGACGACGCCGGATTATTCCTACAGGGGTGTGACAATTCCCGTCGGCGCGGGCAGGTCGAGGGTGGCCGCCAAGCCGCCGAAGCGAGACCGCCCGAGCGTCACTTGCCCGCCATAGAGCAGCGTCAGGTCGCGGACGATGGCGAGGCCATGCCCGCTTCCGGGCACTGATTCGTCAAGCCGGCGCCCGCGCTCGAACGCCTCGCCGTGAAAGGCCTCGGCCATGCCCGGACCGTCATCCTCGACCACGAGGGCGAGGCGACCGCCGTTGCTCCGCGCCGTCACCAGGACCCGCGTTCCGGCCCATTTGCAGGCGTTGTCCATCAGATTGCCCGCCATCTCTTCGAGATCCTGACGCTCGCCTCTGAACTGCACGTCGTCCGGCACGTCGACGTCGATCTCGAGGTCACGCTCGGCGTAGATCTGGGCGAGCGTGCGGCCGAGACCGTCGAGTACATCGGCGACGGGCGTGCGTCGATAGACCCCGCCTTCGGGCCCGGCCATGCTCGCCCGCGCCAAGTGGTGCTCGACATGCTTGCTCATCATCGTCGTCTGCGTCCGCACCACGTCGGCGAGCGGCCCCTTGTCGATGCTGGCGCGGGCCGACAGCACCGAAATCGGGGTCTTGAGGGCGTGGGCGAGATTGCCGACATGGGTACGGGCGCGCTCCATCACCGTCGCGTTGTGGCGGACCAGCTGGTTGATCTCGTCGACCAGGGGCTGAAGCTCGCCCGGGTAGTTGCCGGCGATCTCGGTCGCCTGGCCGGCGCGCACCCGAGCAAGCGCCCGGCCGACGGCGGCGAGCGGCCGGAGACCCACCCGGATCTGGACAACGACGGCGGCGAGCAGCCCGACGCCGAGAAGGGCGAGCGCGGCGCTCACCGATCCGGCGAATCGGCTCGCATGCTCCTCGATCTCCGAGCGGTCGACGGCGACGGTGAAAGTGACCGGCGAGCGCGCGCCCGGCAGCAGCAGGGTGCGGGTCAGGACGACCAGCTGCTGGTCGTCCGGTCCTTCGATCTGCTGCGGATCGGGGCTCGGCGCCATCGGCAGAGTCTCGTCGCCGAGCGAGCGCGAGCGGAGAGTGTTGCCGTCCGAGACATGGACCTGCCAGTAGACGCCCGAGCGCGGCTCCTGATAGCGGATGTCGCCGTGGGGCCGCTGCATCACCGGCCGGCCGTCGCTGGCGACCGAGGTCGCCCCGATCAGCGCGCCGAGCCTCGCCTCGGCGTCCCGGCGGACGTCGTAGTCGACACGATCGCTGAGCGCAGCGTCGAGGAGGATGCCGGCGGCGACGAGGCTGACGACGATCCAGATCCCGGCGGCCAGGACGAGCCGGCCGACGAGAGACCTAGGCCGTGCCCGCCACGCCACGGTCGGACGGATGAGCGATCAGGTAGCCCTGGCCACGGACGGTGGTGA